>NZ_CM183914.1:3750000-4098334 GCF_059552575.1 Photobacterium sp. HL06 | reverse complement strand
TTGGCGACAGGCAGCAAGGCCAAGCTGGTTCGATTTACCTTCAACAAAGTTGTTGAAGTTGTGTTTCGGGTTCACGTTCGAGCGATAGCCAGACTGGGACTCAGGCTGTACCGGTGACGGTGCAGGCTCCCAGGTCCGCGATGGCGTGTCATCACGCTCAAGCGCAACAGGCTGTACGACAGGCGCCGCCACTGGCTGTGGTGGCGGAGCAGAGACCGGACGGCTTCCCACCTCGAATCGCAGGATCGGCAGGTCATTGCCGCAAAATTCATTCAGCAGCCGGTTAATATTATTGAGGTACTTATCGCGTACCCAGTCAAGCACGAAACGGTTAGGCGCGAACAAAGTCAGCGTATTATCGTTTAACTCGGCCTGAAGCGGTCGAACCCACATGCTGAATTCTGTCGCAGGGAGTTCTTCCTGAAGGCGTTGAAGGCACTGCAACCAAAGCGAAGATGACAAGCTCGACTCCACACTGAATAACAAAAGACGAAAAGGGATGCAATTTTATACCTGCTGGCTCAGGATCGCCAGCAAAGAGATCGCAGATCCGGTGAATAAGATCAGACTTATTCACATGGATCGCACAATAATCCCCGAGATCAGCACAATTTTGTCAGCCCTTACCCACAAAACTATTAACAGCGTGCAACGGCCCCATGCAAACAAAAAGTTATTTGAAATAACTCCAAGTTATTTAAAAAAGACAGATATAAGCATATAGGATGTAAAAAAAGAGCATCATCACAGCCACCTGAGGAGTAAACAGGATGAAAAGCTGGATAAAAACAACATTGACCGCTGTCGCACTGACTTTGACAGCGAGCCAGGCAGCCATGGCCGCTACAGACGTGAAGGTCGGGATGTCAGGACGCTATTTCCCGTTTACTTTTGTAGAGCAAGATCAGCTACAGGGCTTTGAAGTCGACCTGTGGAATGAAATAGGCAAGCGCAATGACTATAACGTTGAGTTTGTCACTGCGAGCTTTTCAGGCCTGTTCGGTCTGCTGGAAACCGGCCGTATCGATACCATCTCCAACCAAATCACCATCACTGATGAGCGCAAGGCCAAATACCTCTTTGCTGACCCATATGTAATCGATGGTGCCCAGCTGGTTGTTCGCAAGGGTAACGACAGCATCAAGACTACCGATGACCTCAATGGCAAGACCGTCGGGGTCAACCTGGGCTCGAACTACGAGCAGCTACTTCGCGAGCTAGACAAAGACGGCAAGATCAATATAAAGACTTACGATACCGGTATTGAGCACGATGTCGCCCTGGGTCGTACTGATGCATTTGTGATGGATCGCCTTTCTTCTGTCGAATTGATTAAAAAAGCCAAGTTGCCGCTGCAACTAGCAGGCGAACCGTTTGAGCGTATTGAAAATGCCTGGCCTTTTACCAAAGGCGAAAAGGGAGAGAAACTGCGTGACGAGGTCAACAAAGCCCTCAAGGGAATGCGTGAAGATGGCACCCTGGCTGAAATTTCAGTGAAATGGTTTGAGGCCGATATCACCCAGTAATATCACTGACAGCATTTCTCTCTAAATATCCATATACTTAAAGGCTCACCGTAAGGTGGGTCTTTGTCGCTTATTCACCCCTCAATAACGGAATACTTATCCACTATGGGTTTTGATTTTGACTACATGCTATCGCTGTTGCCCATTCTGCTAAAGTACCTGGGTACCACACTGAATATGGCCGTCTGGGGCTTGCTGTTTGCCTTGGTCATCGCCGTCTCGCTGGCCTTGATACGGGTCTACAAAGTGCCGGTACTGGATCAGCTCAGCCAGCTTTATATCAGCTTCTTCCGCGGTACCCCGCTGCTGGTACAGCTGTTTTTGCTCTATTATGGCTTGCCACAAGTCTTTCCCGTTTTTGTCGGCCTTGACGCCTTCAGTGCCGCAGTCATTGGCCTGAGTTTGCATTTTGCGGCATATAAAGCAGAAAGCATCCGCGCAGCGATTATCGGTGTTGACCGCAGCCAGATGGAAGCCAGCTTGTCTATCGGAATGACAGGCATGCAGGCGATGCGGCGGATCATCCTGCCGCAGGCAACGCGGGTCGCCCTGCCCTCATTGATGAACTATTTCATCGATATGATCAAATCAACGTCACTGGCCTTCACCCTAGGCGTGGCAGAAATTATGGCCAAGGCCCAGATGGAAGCCTCGTCCAGCTTCAAGTTTTTTGAAGCATTCCTGGCCGTTGCGCTGGTGTACTGGGCAATGGTACTGGTACTCACCCGTATTCAGAACTGGGCTGAAGCCAAACTCAACAAGGCATACACACGATGATCAACATTAATAACCTAGCCAAGCGCTTCGGCGATGCCACCATCTTCTCCGGTATTGATCTGACCATCGAAAAAGGCGAAATCGTGGTGGTTATCGGCCCGTCGGGAACGGGAAAATCAACCTTGCTGCGCTGTATTAATTTCCTCGAAACCGCCAATCGCGGCCACATCACCATCGGGGATGTAACCATTGACAGTCAGCAGGCGAAAAAAAGCGATATTCTGGCGCTACGCCGCAAAACAGGTTTTGTATTTCAGAACTATGCCCTGTTTGCCCACCTAACAGCAAAGCAAAATGTTGCCGAAGGCCTGGTTACAGTCAAAGGCTGGAAAAAAGAAGACGCCTATCAGCGCTCGCAGCAAATCCTTGATGATATCGGCCTGGGTGACAAGGGAGAGCACTACCCTGCCGCCCTGTCCGGTGGTCAGCAGCAGCGGGTCGGTATAGGCCGGGCCATGGCACTGGAAGCCGATCTTCTGTTGTTTGATGAGCCGACATCGGCGCTGGATCCCGAATGGGTCGGCGAGGTGCTAACCTTAATGCAGAAACTGGCCACCCGCCACCAAACCATGCTGGTAGTCACGCACGAGATGCAATTTGCCCGCGAAGTGGCTGATAGAGTGATCTTTATGGCCGATGGCGAGTTCGTCGAACAAGGACCGCCCGAGCAGATCTTCACCAATCCACAGGATCCTCGGCTGCAAAAGTTCCTGAATAAGGTTGGGATCCGCGAAGGATCCTTGCACTCAGCGCCACAAGAAGTATAATTCAGCGCCCGTAGTTCACTGCGGGTATAATTATTGACTATTTAAAGGCCAGTGATTACAATTCCGCCTCTTTGTTTAGAGGTACCGGTTGTTCGCAGTCGGAAACTCAGAAACAAACTTAAAAACTGATCAGTTAATTTAAGGTAATACCATGAAACGCACTTTTCAACCTTCAGTTCTAAAGCGCAAGCGTAGCCACGGCTTCCGTGCTCGCATGGCAACTAAGAACGGTCGCGCAACAATCAACGCACGTCGCGCTAAAGGCCGTAAGCGTCTTTCTAAGTAATCTTTGATTATTTTGAATAAGCTCGCTTTCGCTCGGGAGTTACGTTTGTTAACTCCCGAACATTATAAAAAAGTCTTCCAGCAAGCTCATCGTGCTGGCTCTCCCCATTTAACTATTCTTGCCCGCTCTAACGACCTCAATCATCCTCGCCTCGGCTTGGCTGTTCCCAAAAAACAGATCAAAACTGCTGTCGGCAGAAATAAGTTCAAGCGTGTCGTACGTGAAAGCTTTCGCCTGAAACAAGCTGATCTGCCAGCCAAAGATTTTGTCGTCATCGCCAAGAAAAGTGCCAGTGAGCTGAGCAACGAAGAGCTCTTTAAGTTGTTAGATAAATTATGGCATCGCCTGTCTCGCCCTTCGCGTGGCTAGTCGTCGGACTAGTCCGCTTTTACCAACTGGCAATAAGTCCACTCATTGGACCACGCTGTCGCTTTACCCCTACATGTTCTCAGTACGCAATTGAAGCAATAAAAGCGCATGGAGCGATAAAAGGTTGTTGGTTCGCAGCGAAACGTCTATTAAGATGTCATCCTTTAAACGACGGTGGTTATGACCCCGTTCCGCCAACCAAGCATAACGACAGAGATAAATAACGATGGATTCCCAACGCAATATTCTGTTAATTGCCCTACTGTTTGTCTCGTTCCTGCTGTTCCAGCAGTGGAATATGGACAACGCCCCTCAGCCACAAGGACAGGGTGTAGAGCAACAAGTCAATAACAGTGGTGATGTTCCTTCACATTCTGTGGACGGCCAGCCGATCCCAGACCAAAGCACATCCAATAACCTAATCACCATCACTACAGATGTACTGGCGCTTTCTGTCGATACGCTTGGTGGCGATGTGATCGAAGCCAAACTCCTGGCTTACGATAACGAACTTAATTCCGAAGACCCGTTCGTGCTTCTTCGTAACGAACCGGGCCATAGTTTTACAGCACAATCAGGACTTATCGGTGCCAACGGTATCGATACGACTGCCGGCCGTGCCCAACTTGTTGTCGCTGCAGATAGCTTCACGATTACTGACGGCCAGGACGAGCTACGTGTACCGATGACGTTTGAAAAAGACGGCATCCAGTACACCAAAACTTTCGTGCTTAAGCGCGGTAGCTACGCCGTCGATGTTGAATACACCGTGAACAACCAGTCAGAAGCCCCAGCAAGCGTGCAGATGTATGCTCAGCTGAAGCAGAACCTGATGGATGACGGCGGCAGCCTGACTATGCCTACCTACCGTGGTGGTGCTTACTCGGCTGACGACACTAAATACAAGAAGTACAGCTTTGAAGATATGCAGGACAAGAACCTGAACCTGACTATCTCCAACCAGGGCTGGGCGGCAATGATGCAGCACTACTTCGTATCAGCTTGGATCCCGCGTACCGAGGAAACAACTAACCTGTATACCCGCACCAGCAATGGCCAGGGTTATATTGGTGTGCGTATGCCAGCCGCTAATGTTGCACCAGGTAGTGAGCAGACACTAACTGCAACGCTATGGGTCGGCCCTAAGCTGCAGGACCAGATGGAAGCAACCGCAGCCAACCTGAACCTGACTGTCGACTACGGCTGGCTATGGTTCATCGCCAGCCCGCTACATAGCCTGCTATCACTGATCCAGAGCCTGGTTTCTAACTGGGGTGTGGCGATTATGATGCTGACCTTTATCGTTCGTGGTGCGATGTACCCGCTAACGAAAGCGCAGTACACCTCGATGGCCAAAATGCGTATGCTGCAACCAAAACTGCAGGCAATGCGTGAGCGCCTGGGCGATGACCGCCAGCGTATGAGCCAGGAAATGATGGAGCTGTACAAGAAAGAGAAAGTGAACCCGCTGGGTGGCTGTCTGCCAATCTTGCTACAGATGCCTATCTTCATTGCCCTGTACTGGTCTCTGATGGAATCGGTTGAGCTACGCCATACGCCATTCTTCGGCTGGATCCATGACCTGTCAGCACAGGACCCATACTATATCCTACCGATCCTAATGGGTGCGTCGATGTTCATGATCCAGAAAATGAGCCCGACCACGGTTACCGATCCAATGCAGCAGAAGATCATGACATTCATGCCGGTGATGTTCACCTTCTTCTTCCTGTTCTTCCCGTCAGGTCTAGTCCTATACTGGCTAGTATCGAACGTAGTGACGCTGATCCAGCAAACGCTGATTTACCGCTCACTGGAAAAGAAAGGTCTGCATAGCAAGTCATAGTGTAATGTGACCGATTAAGCTATCCAAAGGCGGCCGATGGCCGCCTTTTTACTATCTATTCGAGAGAAACTATCTGAGTGAAAACCAAGTTATCCAGCCACACACAAGCATCTAAGCTATTACTAGGTTTTCCCTCTCTCTCTGTTTACAATTGCAGCGAATTTACCAAGCAAAGCCAAAATTATGATCGAACATACTGATACCATTGTTGCGCAAGCTACCCCTCCAGGCCGTGGCGGCGTTGGCATTATTCGCGTCTCGGGCCCTAAGGCTACTGAGGTAGCACAAGCCGTCGCAGGCCGTGAACTGAAACCCCGTTACGCAGAATACCTCCCTTTTAAAAATGAAGACGGGAGCGCACTGGATCAGGGCATCGCTTTATTCTTTAAAGGCCCTAATTCCTTCACCGGGGAAGATGTGCTGGAGCTACAGGGCCATGGTGGCCCTGTACTGATGGATATGATGATTAAGCGTATCCTGCAAATCGAGGGGATCCGCCCAGCACGCCCAGGCGAGTTTTCTGAGCGAGCATTCATGAACGACAAACTCGACCTGGCCCAAGCAGAGGCGATTGCCGACCTGATTGATGCCAGTTCCGAGGAAGCAGCCAAAAGCGCCTTCAAATCCCTTCAGGGCGCCTTTTCGACCCGGGTCAACGAGCTGGTGGAAGCACTCATTCATCTGCGCATCTACGTCGAGGCGGCGATTGATTTCCCTGAAGAAGAAATCGACTTCCTGTCAGACGGCAAGGTCAGCGGTGATCTCTACGGCATCATCGAACGCCTTGATGCAGTCCGCCGTGAAGCCAACCAGGGCGCCATCATGCGCGAAGGAATGAAGGTGGTGATTGCCGGCCGTCCAAATGCCGGTAAATCAAGCCTGCTAAATGCCCTGTCAGGCAAAGATTCTGCCATTGTCACCGACATTGCCGGTACCACCCGTGATGTCCTGCGCGAACATATCCACATTGATGGCATGCCACTGCATATCATCGATACCGCAGGCCTGCGTGAAGCCACTGACGAAGTCGAGCGCATTGGCATCGAACGGGCATGGGATGAAATCCAGCAGGCTGACCGTGTGCTGTTCATGGTCGACGGCACAACAACAGAAGCGACCGATCCCAAGGAAATCTGGCCCGACTTTATTGAGCGCCTGCCTGAGAGCATGGGGCTGACAGTGATCCGTAACAAGGTCGAGCTCAGTGGCGAAGAGGCCGGGATCTGCCACGTCAACAACCCTACCCTGATCCGCCTGTCGGCCCGTACAGGGGCTGGCGTCGAGAGCCTGCGCGAGCACCTGAAAGAGTGCATGGGCTTTGCAGGTACCACGGAAGGGGGGTTTATGGCCCGCCGTCGTCATCTAGAAGCGTTAGAACGCGCTGCAGAGCACCTGGAGACAGGCAAAGACCAGCTTGAAGGGTTCATGGCTGGGGAAATCCTCGCCGAAGAGCTACGTCTTGCCCAGCAGCATCTGAGCGAGATCACCGGCGAGTTCACCTCCGATGATCTTCTCGGCCGGATCTTTACCTCCTTCTGTATCGGTAAGTAACCGGATCCATCGGCGATCACAACACAAGGCCGGGCTGGGATCATTCCCTGCCCGGCCTTGTCGTTTTTCTAACCTGTGAATAAACCTACTGTTTGTCTCTTTAACCTTGCTTTATACCAATCGGGATAAGTGTTTGTTCAGAAAATTGCACAGGAAAAATCGCCTAGAACAAGGAAGAATTTGCAGTAACTAGTGGCTCTAATTGCAAAAATTCTGACGCCGTAATAGGTGATTTTAACAAGCAAGAATGAACAAATACTGATGCTGATTGGTATTAGAGCCAGTACAATCAGGGGAAAACTACTCTGTTTACCCTGAGGATACTATGAGTCATATCACCCTTATCACCGGCAGCACCCTGGGCGGTGCCGAGTACGTTGCCGACCACCTGGCTGATCTGCTGGAGCAGCAAGGCCATCAAACTGATATCGTCAACAAGGCCAATTACGCCGAACTTAACCTGAACTCAATTTGGCTGGTGGTTTGTTCTACCCATGGTGCAGGGGAGTTACCAGACAATATCAAGCCGTTTGCCCAGCAGCTTATCGACCAACAACCGGATTTGTCATCACTAAAATATGCGATCATCGGGCTCGGTGACAGCAGCTATGACACCTTCTGCGCTGCAGCAAAAAACCTCGATCAACAGCTCCATTCACTCGGTGCAATACGCCTAGGAGAACGTCTTGATATCGATGTTTCCCAGGATCCAGTACCTGAAGATCCCGCTGAACAATGGCTGGAAACATGGAAAAACGCCTTCTGTGAATAAAATTCCGGTAAAAATAACTCAACTTTTCAGCTATTTTTAAACTTTTTTCTGTGGATAACTATAGATCTAAACGGTGATCAACCCATAGTTATCCATTGAATAAGTTTATACCCTCTCCCCCCCTGTTGATAAGTGCCCATTTTGATCCCAGCTAATCCTTATGAAGATCCAAGCTGCTCCACAGCTAATGATCCTCTCTAACGTCATGATCATTAGGATCATTTATCGGTTATCCACACGATCGGGGGATCTATATAATAGATCTAATAGAAGATCTCTTTAAAAGATCTTATATATATTTAAGAAGCCCTTTCTTCTTGATCAAATGATCTTCACTAAAGATTCTCTCTTCCATCGAAAAAGGATAGAATGATCCACCCTTGCTCGTAGATAACTCACTCGCGATTTTGAATACCTGAGGTAGTTTCATGTTTTACCAGGACAATTTTGATGTCATCGTGGTTGGTGGTGGTCATGCCGGCACCGAAGCCGCATTAGCAGCTGCCCGGATGGGACAAAAAACCTTACTTTTGACGCATAACATCGATACGCTGGGACAAATGTCTTGTAACCCAGCCATTGGCGGGATCGGGAAAGGACACCTGGTTAAAGAAGTTGATGCTTTGGGGGGCTTAATGGCCCAGGCGATCGACAAAGGCGGGATCCAGTTCAGAACGCTAAATTCATCAAAGGGCCCAGCTGTACGTGCTACCCGAGCTCAAGCGGATCGTGCGCTGTACAAGGCTGCAGTTCGTGAGAAACTGGAAAATCAACCTAATTTAATGCTGTTCCAGCAATCGGTTGATGATCTGATCGTCGAAAATGATCGTGTAGTCGGTGTTGTCACCGAAATGGGACTGAAGTTCCGTGGTAAAGCGGTTGTCCTGACGGTTGGTACCTTCCTTGGTGGCAAGATCCACATCGGTTTAGAAAACTACAGCGGTGGCCGTGCCGGGGATCCACCATCGATCGCGCTGGCTTCGCGTTTGCGTGAGCTACCGTTCCGGGTGGATCGCCTAAAAACAGGTACCCCACCTCGTATTGATGCCCGTACCGTTGATTTCAGCCAACTACAGGCACAACACGGCGATAATCCAACGCCGTTGTTCTCGTTTATGGGGAAAGCCTCGGATCATCCTCGCCAGATCCCGTGCTTCATCACTCATACCAATGAGCAGACTCATGAGGTGATCCGCAATAATTTGGATCGTAGCCCGATGTATTCAGGGGTGATCGAAGGTATTGGCCCGCGTTACTGCCCGTCGATTGAAGACAAGGTGATGCGTTTTTCCGATAAGAACAGCCATCAGATCTTTATCGAACCGGAAGGCCTGACAACTCACGAGCTGTATCCGAACGGCATTTCAACCAGTTTGCCGTTTGATGTGCAAATGCAGATCGTCCGTTCGATGCAAGGCTTCGAAAATGCAGCGATTATCCGCCCAGGTTATGCTATCGAGTATGATTTCTTCGATCCTCGTGACTTGAAGCAAACCTTTGAAACCAAGTTTATCCAAGGCCTGTTCTTTGCCGGCCAAATTAACGGCACAACAGGCTATGAGGAAGCGGCGGCACAAGGTTTGCTGGCCGGTATGAACGCAGCACTACTGGCCCAGGACAAAGAGGGCTGGAGCCCGCGTCGTGATCAGGCCTATATGGGGGTCTTGATCGATGACCTGTCGACCATGGGGACCAAAGAACCCTACCGTATGTTCACGTCCCGTGCCGAATACCGTCTGCTACTGCGTGAAGATAATGCCGATTTGCGTCTGACCGAGATTGGCCGCGAATTCGGTTTGGTTGATGATGAGCGCTGGGCGCGTTTCAATCAGAAGATCAACAATATGGAACAGGAACGCCAGCGTCTGAAAGACATCTGGATCAATCCGACGTCGGATCAGGCTGGTGATGTCAATAAGATCCTTAAAACCCCGATCGCCCGTGAAGCGAGTGGTGAGGATCTTCTGCGTCGCCCTGAAGTCACTTATAAACAACTGACGGCCATTGATGTTTTCGCTCCCGCTCATGAAGATGTGGAAGCGAGCGAACAGGTTGAGATCCAAGTGAAGTATCAGGGGTATATCGATCGCCAGAAAGACGAAGTGGAAAAATCACTGCGTCATGAAAAAACCAAACTGCCATTTGAATTGGATTACAGCGTGGTGAAAGGGCTGTCTAATGAAGTGATAGCCAAACTCAATGACGCGAAGCCTGAAACCATTGGTATGGCTTCGCGAATTTCAGGCATCACGCCGGCCGCTATTTCTTTGCTGCTGGTGTACCTGAAAAAACAAGGCATGCTAAAGAAAGGCGAATAGGAGTCACCCGTGAAACAACGTTTAGCGCAATTAATCGCGCAAACTGACCTTGAGGTCACAGATCAGCAAGCAGAGCAACTGGTTGGTTATGTTGCCCTGCTGCACAAGTGGAACAAAGCGTATAATCTGACCTCTGTTCGCGATCCCCATGAGATGTTAGTGAAACATATCATGGATAGCATTGTTGTAAGTACTCACCTTCGTGGTGAGCGCTTTATTGATGTCGGCACGGGACCTGGCTTGCCGGGTATTCCGTTGGCGATCATGAATCCGGATAAAGCATTTACCCTGCTAGATAGCCTGGGTAAGCGTATTCGCTTTATTCGCCAGGTGATCCATGAGCTGGGGATCACCAATGTCACGCCAGTCCAGAGCCGGGTTGAGGAATTTCAGCCGGAAGTGGGTTTTGATGCGGTACTGAGCCGGGCGTTTGCATCAATGAACGATATGGTGTCCTGGTGCCACCACCTACCGACCAAGGAAGGGTGTTTTATGGCGCTGAAAGGGCAATTTAATCAACAAGAGGTGACAGAGCTGCCGGAGTGGTGTTCTGTGACTGAAGTCAAATCTTTGCAAGTCCCAGAGTTAGATGGCGAGCGCCATCTAGTAATCTTGACGGCAAAGGACTAATTGATGAGGTTTTTTCGTGGGAAGAGTCATAGCTGTAGCCAACCAGAAAGGAGGCGTGGGTAAAACCACCACTTGCGTCAATTTAGCGGCTTCATTGGCCGCGACACAACGTAAAGTTCTAGTCATTGATCTGGATCCGCAGGGAAATGCCACCATGGCTAGCGGTGTCGATAAGTACCAGGTTGATGCAACAGCCTATGATCTTCTGGTTGAAGAAACCCCGTTTAACGAGGTGGCGATCACCGAGACGACTGGTGGCTATCACCTGATAGCCGCTAACGGTGATGTGACCGCTGCTGAAATCAAGCTGATGGAAGTGTTTGCCCGCGAAGTACGCTTGCGTAATGCTTTGGAGGTAGTTCGTGATAACTATGATTTCATCTTTATCGATTGTCCTCCGGCCTTAAACCTTCTTACAATCAACGCAATGACAGCAGCAGATTCTGTGCTTGTCCCTATGCAGTGTGAATACTTTGCGCTGGAAGGCCTGACCGCATTGATGGATACCATCAGCAAATTGACCGCCGTGGTGAATGCCGACCTGAAAATTGAAGGGTTGCTTCGGACCATGTATGACCCACGTAACCGGTTGGCAAACGAAGTTTCACAGCAGCTGAAAAAGCATTTCGGTGAGAAAGTCTATCGTACCGTGATCCCACGTAATGTCCGCTTGGCCGAGGCGCCGAGCCATGGTCGTCCGGCAATGTACTACGACAAGTATTCAAGCGGTGCCAAGGCTTACCTGGCACTGGCTGGTGAAATTATCCGCCGTGATGAAGTTGAGCGCAGTGCCGGTACTGTGGATGCATAAGGGTAAACAATGAACATGAATAAGCGAGGCCTGGGAAAGGGCCTTGATGCGTTGCTGGCAACCAGCTCGGTGGCCCAGGCGAAACAGAAGAGTGCCGACCAGGCCCAGTCGCTGTCAGCTGACGGTACACTGAAAGATTTATCGGTACAGATGCTCCAGCCTGGTCAGTTCCAGCCACGCAAAGATATGTCGGATGAAGCGTTGGCCGAGTTGTCAGATTCCATTCGTGCACAGGGCGTGATCCAGCCTATCGTGGTTCGCGAAGTGGCCCCGCAGCTGTATGAGATCATTGCCGGTGAACGGCGCTGGCGGGCTGCTCGTCAAGCTGGGCTTCAGAAAGTCCCTTGTATCATTAAGGATGTCAATGATCGTGCCACGGTGGCGATAGCGCTGATTGAGAATATCCAGCGTGAAGATCTCAATGCCATTGAAGAGGCTCAGGCGCTGGAGCGGTTGCAGAGTGAGTTTTCACTTACCCACCAGCAGGTCGCAGAAGCGGTCGGCAAGTCGCGGGCGACAGTATCCAACCTGCTACGACTAAATCAGCTGGCTGAGCCTGTAAAGCGTATGGTCGAGCAAAAACAGCTCGAAATGGGCCATGCCCGTGCCCTGCTTTCGCTTGAGACAGACTCACAGCTGGAGGCGGCACAGGTGGTTGTGGCGAAAATGTTAACGGTTCGTGACACTGAAAGGCTGGTTAAAAAACTGCTTGAACCGATAACTGAGCCCAAAGTGGTGCCTGTAAATCAAGAGCTTGAAGCGGTTGAGAATCAGCTTAGCGAACACTTTGGTACCCAGGTGGCGATCAGCCAGCTGAAAAGCGGTAAAGGCAAGATTGTTATTAGCTTTGATGAAGATCAAAAGCTTCAGCAAATTGTCGCAATGTTCAGTTAAAAACTGTGACTTGGAACGTGTCTGTTTTGTTGCAAAATTTGCAACTACGTGATCAAGTTATTGTGTTGTAAAATCCAACTCTTTTTTTTGCTGCTATTAGATTGCATTCAATCTAATGAGCCGTATAATTTTCGCAGTTTTCCCAGCACGACGTTTGTGTAGTGGAATGGACTCGAGGAACGAATACATGGTATCGGCGCTAGTTCGACCGGGACGCCAATTGGCGAAACGGTTACTGTTGCTACAATCTGGCGTCGTATTAACAACGGCATTACTGGCAGTGTTTGCTGTTAGTGTTGACTGGGGAATCTCCGCATTAATCGGTGGCGGCATCTTTGTGATTGCCAATGCTGTCTTTGCTAAGTGTGCCTTTCTGTTCAGTGGAGCCCGTCGGGCGCGACTGGTCATGGCATCCATTTATGGCGGAGAAGTGCTGAAAATCCTGATAACAGTCATCCTGTTTGCCATTGTTTACCTGTATGTCGAGGTGGAACTCGTTCCCCTCAAACTGACCTATTTGCTGGTTCTAGGTATTAATATCTTTGGGCCGGTTTTATTCATTAACAACAACAAATAGGATGAGTTATGGCTGCGCCAGGTGAAGCGCTAACGCCGTCAGGCTACATTACTCACCACCTGACTAATTTGACAGTGGGTGATGGTGGCTTCTGGACGGTTCATATAGATAGCCTGTTTTTCTCTGTCCTGACGGGACTGCTCTTTCTTGGGCTATTCCGCAAGGCGGCGAAAACAGCGACATCAGGAGTTCCTGGAAAACTACAGTGTTTTGTGGAAATAATGGTCGAATTCGTTGATAACAGCGTAAAAGAGACTTTTCATGGCCGCAATAAGCTGATAGCTCCGTTGGCTCTGACCATTTTCTGTTGGATCATGCTGATGAATATCATGGATTTAATTCCAATTGATTTTCTTCCGTACCCAGCAGAGCACTGGTTAGGTATTCCTTATCTTAAGGTTGTACCGACAGCTGATGTCAACATCACCATGGCAATGGCACTAGGTGTATTTGCGTTGATGATCTACTACAGCATCAAAGTGAAAGGCCTTGGTGGCTTTGCTAAAGAACTGGCTCTGCACCCGTTCAATCACCCAGTGATGATTCCGTTCAACCTTCTTCTTGAAGTGGTATCGCTACTTGCGAAGCCTATTTCACTGGGTATGCGTCTGTTCGGTAACATGTTTGCTGGTGAGGTGGTGTTTATTCTAATCGCGGCACTAATGCCGTGGTGGGCACAATGGCTAGGTTCAGTACCGTGGGCAATTTTCCACATTCTGATCATTACGATTCAAGCATTTGTGTTTATGATGTTGACTATTGTGTACCTGTCTCAGGCACATGAAGACAATCATTAACGATTATTCGTAAATTTTTAATTTTTTACTGGCACTTTAGCCGACAACTATAAACTGGAGATAGTGATGGAAACTTTACTAAGCTTTTCTGCAATTGCCGTGGGCATCATTGTAGGTCTTGCTGCCCTTGGTACAGCGATCGGCTTCGCACTTCTTGGTGGTAAATTCCTTGAATCTGCTGCACGCCAACCTGAAATGGCACCAATGCTGCAAGTTAAGATGTTCATCATTGCAGGTCTGCTTGATGCGGTTCCAATGATCGGTATCGTAATCGCACTACTATTCACATTTGCAAACCCATTTGTTGGTCAACTAGCTGGTTAATAACCCCTAGTTGCTTTAATAAACAATAGCAAATGGACCCATAGCAACCCTTTTTAAGGAGATGCGTTGTGAATATGAATGCAACTTTGCTGGGTCAGGCTATCGCGTTTTTCCTATTTGTGGTGTTCTGCATGAAATATGTATGGCCACCACTGATGGAAGCGATTGAAGAACGTCAGGCGAAAATTGCCGACGGTTTGGCGGCTGCAGATCGCGCTGCTAAAGACCTGAACCTAGCTCAAGCTAATGCTTCTGAACAATTGAAAGAAGCAAAACATGCTGCGAGCGAGCTCATTGAGCAAGCGAACAAGCGTAAAGCTCAGATCGTCGATGAAGCAAAAGCGGAAGCGCAAGCTGAACGTGAGAAAATTCTTGCGCAAGGCCTTGCTGAAATCGAATCCGAGCGCAACCGTGCTCGTGATGAGTTAAGACAACAAGTTGCAACTCTAGCTGTGATTGGTGCTGAGAGAATCCTTGAGCGTTCGATTGATAAAGACGCTCATGCAGATCTTCTTAACAAAGTCACTGCAGAACTGTAATTAAAGGGGCAAGCACATGTCGGATATGACTACCATCGCACGCCCCTACGCTAAAGCAGCATTTGATTTTGCGGTTGAGAACGGTGAGCTAGCCCAATGGGCGGAAATGCTGACCTTTGCAAGCGAAGTAGTAAAAAATGAAACTATGCAAGATATCTTGCACAGTGGTTTTGCTGCTGACAAGCTCACTGAAATCTTTGTTTCAGTATGCGGCGAGCAACTCAACGAGTTCGGCCTGAACTTTTTGAAAGTAATGGCTGAGAACGGACGCCTTGAAGCGCTCCCTGATGTATGTGACGAGTTCTTGTTCTTGAAAAATGAACATGAAAAAACTATCGAAGCCAGCGTAATTTCTGCTGTGACTTTAGATGATAGTCAACTTGCCGCTATCAGCGAGAAGCTAGAGCTGCGTCTTGAACGTAAAGTTAAGCTGAATTGCAGTGTAGACGAGACCCTGATTGCCGGGGTCGTGATTAGAGCTGGAGACTTGGTCATCGATAACTCAGTACGCGGTAAACTAAGCCGCCTGAGCGATACCTTGCAGTCTTGATTTGGGGAATTGGAGCATGCAACTTAATTCCACGGAAATTAGCGCACTGATCAAACAACGAATTGAAAAATTCAACGTTGTAAGTGAAGCGCGTAACGAAGGTACTATCGTTTCTGTAAGCGACGGTATCATTCGTATCCATGGCCTTGCTGACGTAATGCAAGGTGAAATGATTGAACTACCTGGTGGCCGTTTTGCACTAGCACTTAACCTTGAGCGTGACTCGGTTGGTGCGGTTGTAATGGGCTCTTATGCCAACCTACAGGAAGGCATGAAAGTAACCGGTACTGGTCGTATTCTTGAAGTACCTGTCGGTCCTGCGCTACTTGGCCGTGTTGTGAACACGCTAGGTGAGCCTATCGATGGTAAAGGTCCAATCGAAACGGAGACATTCTCTCCAGTTGAAGTGATTGCACCGGGCGTTATCGATCGTAAATCAGTCGACCAACCAGTACAAACTGGTTATAAAGCGGTTGACTCAATGATCCCAATCGGCCGTGGCCAGCGTGAGCTGATCATCGGTGACCGTCAGACTGGTAAAACAGCGATGGCGATCGATGCGATCATTAACCAGAAGAACTCTGGTATTTACTCTGTATATGTTGCTATCGGCCAGAAAGCGTCAACAATTGCGAACGTTGTTCGTAAGCTTGAAGAGCACGGTGCACTGGAAAACACCATTGTTGTTGTTGCATCTGCTTCTGAAGCAGCGGCACTGCAGTACCTTGCGCCATACGCAGGTTGTGCAATGGGTGAATACTTCCGTGATCGCGGCGAAGATGCACTGATTGTATACGATGACTTGTCAAAGCAAGCTGTTGCTTACCGTCAGATCTCACTACTGCTTAAGCGTCCACCGGGCCGTGAAGCATTCCCTGGTGACGTTTTCTACTTACACTCTCGTCTTCTAGAGCGTGCATCTCGTGTAAGCGAGGCTTATGTAGAAAAGTTCACTAACGGTGAAGTTAAAGGTCGTACCGGTTCCCTAACTGCGCTTCCGATTATCGAAACGCAAGCAGGTGACGTATCGGCATTCGTACCGACTAACGTAATCTCCATCACTGATGGCCAGATCTTCCTGCAGACAGAGCTGTTCAACGCCGGTATTCGTCCAGCCGTTGATCCAGGTATCTCTGTATCGCGTGTAGGTGGTTCTGCTCAGACCAAGATCATCAAGAAACTGTCTGGTGGTATTCGTACCGCGCTTGCACAGTACCGTGAACTTGCGGCGTTTGCCCAGTTCTCGTCTGATCTTGATGAAGCAACTAAAAAGCAGCTTGATCACGGTCAGAAAGTAACTGAACTGATGAAGCAAAAGCAGTATGCGCCGATGTCTGTCTTTGAGCAGGCGATGGTTATTTTTGCTGCTGAAAGAGGCTATTTGATTGACGTTGAGCTAACTAAGCTTGCTGATTTCGAAGCTGCGTTGCTTTCATATGCCAAAGGTCAATTTGCTGAGCTTGTATCTCAGGTTGATGAAACGGGTGCGTGGAACGGTGAAATTGAAGCTCAGTTTGTAAAACTGGTTGACGATTTCAAAGCTACCCAGACTTGGTAATTGGTTGGTGATCGCTTGCGGTCACCTACTAACGGAGAGTAACGATGGCCAGCGCAAAAGAGATTCGTAACAAGATCGGTAGTGTGCAAAACACACAAAAGATCACAAAAGCGATGGAAATGGTTGCCGCATCAAAAATGCGTAAAACGCAAGATGCGATGGAATCATCCCGTCCATATGCACAAACTATGCGTAAAGTGATCGGTCATATCGCCCTTGGTAACCTCGAGTATAAGCATCCTTATCTTGAGGAGCGTGAAGCCAAGCGTGTAGGTTACATCATTGTTTCTTCTGACCGTGGTTTGTGTGGCGGTTTGAACATTAACTTGTTCAAACAAGCGATGACAGACATGCAAGGTTGGTCAGAACAAGGTGCTGAGGTTGATCTGGCGCTCATTGGCGCTAAAGCAACAGCATTCTTTAACAGCTACGGCGGTAACGTGGTTGCTCAGGTTTCCGGTTTGGGTGATACCCCTACGGTTGACGAGCTAATCGGTACTGTCGGCGTGATGCTGAAGAAATATGATGAAGGCCAATTGGATCGCCTGTACCTGGTTTACAACCAATTTGTAAACACCATGGTCCAGGAACCAGTGATTGATCAATTGCTACCTTTGCCTAAATCAGAAGACGAAGAGATGCAGCGCAACCACTCTTGGGACTACATTTATGAGCCTGAGCCAAAAGCCCTGCTAGATACTTTGCTGGTTCGCTATGCCGAATCACAAGTTTACCAGGGTGTGGTCGAGAACCTTGCCAGTGAGCAAGCGGCTCGAATGGTTGCGATGAAAGCTGCAACAGATAACGCCGGAGATTTAATTAACGATCTACAGTTGGTGTATAACAAAGCCCGTCAGGCTGCGATTACCCAAGAGCTGTCAGAAATCGTTTCTGGTGCGTCTGCTGTTTAAGGCGAAGAATTAATAAGTTTAGAGGATTAACGATGGCTACAGGTAAGATCGTACAGATCATCGGTGCGGTAGTCGACGTAGAGTTTCCGCAGGACTCTGTGCCAAAAGTATACGATGCCCTACACGTTGATGCGAAAGAGAACGGTACGCTAGTTCTTGAAGTTCAGCAGCAGCTTGGTGGCGGTGTTGTTCGTGGTATCGCAATGGGTACTTCTGATGGCTTACGTCGTGGTTTGTCTGTTGAAAATACAGGCCGCCCAATTGAAGTTCCAGTTGGTACTGCAACACTAGGACGTATCATGAACGTTCTAGGTCAGCCGATTGATGAGTGTGGTGACATCGGTGAAGAAGAGCGTTATGCGATTCACCGTGAAGCACCAAGCTATGAAGACCAGTCAAATGTGACTGAGCTGCTAGAAACCGGCGTAAAAGTTATCGACCTGATTTGCCCATTCGCTAAGGGTGGTAAAATCGGTCTGTTCGGTGGTGCGGGTGTTGGTAAAACCGTCAACATGATGGAGCTTATCAACAACATCGCCCTACAACACTCAGGCCTGTCAGTATTTGCCGGTGTTGGTGAGCGTACTCGTGAAGGTAACGATTTCTACTATGAGATGCAGGAAGCCGGTGTTGTTAACGTCGAAAACCCTGAAGAATCTAAAGTAGCAATGGTTTACGGCCAGATGAACGAGCCACCAGGAAACCGTCTACGTGTTGCCCTGACTGGTCTGACTATGGCTGAGCGTTTCCGTGACGAAGGCCGTGACGTACTACTGTTCATCGATAACATCTACCGTTATACCCTTGCGGGTACAGAGGTATCGGCACTATTGGGCCGTATGCCATCTGCGGTAGGTTACCAGCCAACACTGGCTGAAGAGATGGGTGTACTTCAGGAGCGTATCACGTCAACGAAGTCAGGTTCTATCACATCTGTTCAGGCGGTATACGTACCTGCGGATGATTTGACGGATCCATCACCAGCAACAACGTTTGCTCACTTGGATGCGACAGTTGTACTTTCTCGCCAGATCGCTTCTCTGGGTCTATACCCAGCGATCGACCCATTGGATTCTACATCACGTATGCTAGACCCATTGGTTGTTGGCCAAGAGCACTACGATATTGCACGTGGTGTTCAGAGTCTTCTGCAGCGTTATAAAGAGCTAAAAGACATCATCGCAATCCTAGGTATGGATGAGCTATCTGAAGAAGATAAGCAAGCCGTATCTCGTGCACGTAAGATTGAGCGTTTCCTAACTCAGCCTTACCACGTTGCTGAAGTCTTTACTGGTGACCCTGGTATCTACGTATCACTTAAAGATACGCTACGTAGCTTCAGCGGTCTTCTTGCGGGTGAATACGACGATATCCCAGAGCAGGCATTCATGTACTGCGGCGCGATTGAAGACGTGTTGGAAAACGCGAAGAAGCTTTAAGCTGAGTAGGAGGCGACATGGCAGCGATAACCTTCCATCTGGACGTAGTAAGCGCAGAGAAGAAACTGTTCTCTGGCCGAGCTGAAAACATTCAGGTGACCGGTAGCGAAGGTGAACTGGGTATTCACGCAGGACACGCACCGCTGCTGACCGCTATTACGCCGGGTATGGTTCGAATCACTAAGCAAAATGGCGAGCATGAAGTTATCTACCTTTCTGGTGGTATGCTTGAAGTTCAGCCAGGTACAGCCACTGTACTCGCTGACACCGCGATCCGTGGTGAAGATTTGGATGCTGCAAAGGCGGAAGAGGCGAAACGTCAGGCTGAGGAGCATATCCAGAATCAGCATGGCGATATCGACTTTGCTCAAGCGGCCAGTGACCTGGCTAAAGCGATCGCTCAGCTTCGTGTTATTGAGCTGACGAGAAAAGCGCGATAATCAGGCGCATGACGCAAAAAGCGACCCTCGGGTCGCTTTTTTTATGCCCGTTAATATCAATGAGCTGAATGATATGGGGCGGATTGCCTACAAGCGCGATAATGTTATTACTCGCAAAAAAAAATCTATTTCCCTTAAACCTGAGGGGCTGAACCGATACAATGCGACAAGTTGTAATTTCAAATATGCATCAAGAAGGATAATCCATCATGAGCTTTAGTGCTGTGATCCTGGCAGCGGGCAAAGGAACCCGCATGTACTCTCATTTACCAAAGGTGCTTCATACGCTGGCAGGCAAGCCGATGGCCAAGCATGTGATTGACACCTGTGGCGGACTTGGGGCGAAGAATATTCACCTGGTCTATGGCCACGGTGGTGAGCAAATGAAGGCTGCTTTGGCACAAGAGCCAGTGAACTGGGTGCTGCAGGCTGAGCAGCTAGGTACCGGCCATGCCGTGAACCAGGCTTGCCCGGATCTTGCCGATGATGAGAAAGTATTGATCCTATATGGTGACGTGCCGCTAATCAGTTCTCAAACGCTAGACAACCTTCTTGATGCTCAGCCAGAAGGCGGTATTGCGCTGTTGACTGTGGTACTTGATGACCCAACAGGCTATGGCCGTATTGTTCGCCGTAACGGCCCGGTAGTGGCGATTGTCGAGCAGAAAGATGCGACGGAAGAGCAGAAGCTGATCAATGAGATTAATACCGGGGTGATGGTTGCCAACGGCGGCGATCTGAAGCGCTGGCTTGCTGAGCTGAAAAACGATAACGCCCAGGGTGAATATTACCTGACGGATATTATCGAAATTGCCCACAATGAAGGCCGTGCTGTTGAAGCGGTGCACCCGGTGAAGGCGATTGAAGTTGAAGGGGTGAACAACCGTGTTCAGCTGGCGAAGCTTGAGCGTGCTTTCCAGGCCATGCAGGCCGAGCGCCTGCTAGAGCAAGGTGTCATGCTGCGTGATCCGGCACGCTTCGACCTACGCGGTGAACTTCAGTGTGGCACAGACGTTGAAATTGACGTCAATGTCATCATCGAAGGCTCTGTTTCCCTGGGTGATAACGTGGTCATTGGTGCCGGCTCGGTACTGAAGGACTGTGAGATTGACGACAATACGATTATTCGCCCTTACAGTGTTATTGAAGGGGCGACAGTCGGTGAAGACTGTACCGTCGGCCCATTTACCCGCCTGCGTCCAGGTGCGGAACTGGTTGGCGACTCACACGTGGGCAACTTCGTTGAAATGAAGAAGGCGCGTCTGGGCAAAGGTTCAAAAGCAAACCACCTGACTTACCTGGGTGATGCTGAAATTGGTGACCGCGTGAACATCGGTGCCGGTACGATTACCTGTAACTATGACGGTGCCAACAAGTTCAAGACCGAGATTGAAGACGATGTATTTATCGGCTCGGATACCCAGCTGATTGCCCCGGTTAAAGTGGCCAAGGGCGCAACAATCGGTGCCGGTGCAACCATCAACCGTGATATCGGCGAGGGTGAGTTAGTGATCACTCGTGCGCCAGCCCGTACGATTAAAGGCTGGAAACGCCCGGTGAAACAAAAGTAACCATAATCACGGCGAAATATGAAAGGCAAGGGCTTCCCTTGCCTTTTTTGTTCCCACATCATTATTGTCGCCTCTCGCTTCTTTTTTATAAAAAATTAATTGCACAATCTTGATCAGAAAAGTTCTGATCTGCTACTATTTCTTTCAATTCGAAACTTTAAAGTATCAGTTCGTAACTAATGTCGAAGCGAAACACCCAACAACGCCGTCATACCATTGTGTCGATGGTGAATGACAAAGGCGAAGTCAGCGTTGATCAGCTGGCTAAGTTTTTTGCCACTTCTGAAGTGACCATCCGAAAAGATCTCGCTGCCCTGGAAAAGAACGGCTTATTGCTGCGCCGCTATGGCGGAGCGATTGCGATGCCATCTGAAATGGTCACTGAAACTGAAGAACATGTTTCGGTTCGTAAGTTAGCCATTGCCAAAGCGGCGGCGGATCGGATCCGCGACCATAACCGGATCATCATTGACAGCGGCAGTACTACCGCCAGTCTGATCAGACTGCTGGGTGAAAAGCAGGGGCTGATAGTGATGACCAACTCGCTCAATGTCGCCAATGCCCTCAATGAGCTTGAAGATGAGCCGACGCTACTGATGACTGGCGGCACTTGGGATCCGCATTCAGAAGCATTTCAGGGCCAGGTGGCAGAATCGGTGCTGCGCTCTTACGACTTTGACCAATTGTTTATCGGTGCCGACGGCATTGATATTGCGCGTGGTACAACAACATTCAACGAACTGATCGGGCTGAGCCGGGTGATGGCCGAGGTATCACGCGAAGTCGTGGTGATGGTCGAGTCCAGCAAGGTGGGACGAAAGATCCCCAACCTTGAGCTGCCGTGGAGCAATATCAGCACGCTGATCACCGATGACGGCTTAAGCCCCGAAGCGAAGCAACAGATAGAACATCATGGTGTGCAGGTGATCTGCGCATCGGCTGAATAAAAATTAGGAGAGATACGACTATGTGTGGGATTGTAGGTGCTGTAGCCCAGCGCGATGTGGCAGAGATTTTGGTTGAAGGCTTGCGCCGTCTTGAGTATCGCGGTTATGACTCTGCTGGCGTTGCCGTTGTTGATTCAGAGTCAAATCTGCAGCGCGTTCGTCGCCTGGGTAAAGTTCAGGCGCTGGCCGATGCCGTTGACAGTTCATCAATCACAGGCGGAACCGGTATTGCCCATACTCGCTGGGCAACCCATGGCGAGCCATCTGAAACCAATGCCCACCCGCACATGTCTGGTGACAATATTGCCCTGGTTCACAACGGTATTATCGAAAACCATGAAGAATTGCGCGAACTGCTGACGGAACGTGGCTATACCTTTTTATCGCAGACTGACACCGAAGTGATCGCTCACTTGGTGGAGTGGGAACTGCGCACGGCAGCGACCCTGCTGGAAGCGGTACAGAAAACAGCGGTTCAGCTGGAAGGCGCCTACGGTACTGTAGTGATGGATCGCCGAGACCCTGAGCGTGTTGTTGTCGCCCGTTCTGGCAGCCCGCTGGTTATTGGTTTGGGTGTAGGTGAAAACTTCCTGGCATCGGATCAGCTGGCACTATTGAATGTGACCCGTCGTTTCATGTTCCTGGAAGAAGGCGATGTGGCCGAAATTACCCGTCGCGAAGTGAATATCTTTGATATTGATGGCCAGCCGGTAACCCGTGAAGTGCACGAGTCTAACCTGCAGCAAGATGCCGCAGACAAAGGCCAGTACCGCCATTACATGCAAAAAGAGATCTATGAGCAGCCTAGTGCCCTGATCAATACCATGGAAGGCCGCATCAGCAGCGATTCTGTGATTGTTGAAAGTATCGGCAATGGCGCCACTGATATTCTGGAAAATGTCGAACACGTACAGATTGTTGCCTGTGGTACCTCTTACAATGCAGGTATGGTTGCCCGTTACTGGTTTGAAGCAATGGCAGGCGTGAGCTGTGATGTCGAAATTGCGTCGGAATTCCGCTACCGCAAATTTGTCACGCGCCCTAACAGCTTGCTGATCACCCTTTCCCAGTCTGGCGAGACTGCCGATACTTTGGCTGCTCTTCGTCTTGCTAAAGAAAAAGGTTACATGTCGGCAATGACCATTTGTAACGTGGCCGGTTCGTCTTTGGTTCGTGAATCGGATCTAGCCTTTATGACCCGTGCTGGTACTGAAATCGGTGTTGCATCTACTAAGGCATTTACCACTCAGCTGGTCACTCTGCTAATGTTCGTGACGGCGCTGGGCAAAGAAAAAGGCCTGATTGACGCGGCGAAAGAGCAAGAAATCGTTGATTCTCTCCACCAGCTACCGACACAAGTCGAGAAGGCACTGGCATTCGACAAACCTATCGAACAGCTAGCGGAAGATTTTGCAGACAAGCATCATGCACTATTCCTTGGTCGTGGTGAGTTCTACCCGATTGCGATGGAAGCCTCGCTGAAGCTGAAAGAGATTTCTTACATTCATGCAGAAGCCTATGCAGCGGGTGAGCTGAAACATGGCCCATTGGCACTGATTGATGCCGATATGCCGGTTATCGTGGTGGCGCCAACTAACGATCTGCTAGAGAAGCTGAAGTCAAACATTGAAGAAGTGCGTGCTCGTGGTGGCCTGCTGTATGTGTTTGCTGATAGCGAAGCGGGTTTTGAAGCATGTGAAGGGATGAAGATCATTACCATGCCACGTGTTGATGACATTATTGCGCCAATTTTCTATACCGTACCGATGCAGTTGCTGTCGTACCACGTTGCTTTAATCAAGGGAACCGATGTTGATCAGCCTCGTAACCTAGCTAAGGCTGTAACCGTTGAGTAATTAATCTCCTGAGATTCTCAATTATGAGAAAAGGCGCCAACTATGGCGCCTTTTGTCGTTTTAGAGCAGGAGAGAAGCTACTCTCTAGACATAAATGACGTGTTTATTGCGAAATAGGAAAAATGTTCAGGGTCGTCACTAACTGCGACTCAAAATAAGAATGCTATCAATAGCAATGTTTTTAACCTTTTGATTTTTAATGTCTTCACACTAAGTTGCAAAGTTGGCTTATGTTATGCACCCCTAGGATTGAAAGCTAGGCAGTCTTCATTTAAATCTGTATTGGAGGTTAGACATGACAGATCCCAAAGCAAAAATTGCGGCGCGCATTAAGGAGGCGCGAGAGTGGAAAGGGCTTACTCAGGTTCATATGGCGCAGCAGCTCAAGGTGGCTCGGCAAACCTACCTGGATTTAGAAACCGGTAAGACCGAACCTAAAGTCAGACTGCTGTCTGAGATCTCAGAGATCACAGAGCGTCCCCTGACTTGGTTTGTCTATGGTGACGAAGGGATAGAAATATTAGAAAGCGAATACAAAGAGGAAATCGATCGGTTGTTGCAGTATTTCAGCCGCCTGCCCCATTCGGCCAGAAATGTCATTTTGCAGCAAAGTATTAACTTGGCTGGCTTTATGGCGGAATACACCAGGGCATTGACCCAGAAAGACAAGTAATGTCGATCACTGATAGACAATTGATTGATGTGCCTTTCGTGTGTACGCAATCATTCACATTTGTGTTTTCGATTTGTCTGCCTTGCTCGACATTGAGTGTATTGCATCACATTTTTACGCGATCTGTAGTGAACTTATGCCATTGTGTTGGATAATTTCCTGTTATTTGAGTCTTTTTCCCTGCAATTACAACATTTTGCGATTGCCTGAGAGGGAGGCTTGTTAGGGGAATCATTAACAGATGGTGGGTAAATGCAAAGCTCAAAACCACACATTGCGGCGAGAGTTCGGGATGCCAGAGAGTGGAAAGAGATTTCGCAAGTCGCAATGGCTAAGCGCCTAGATATCGCAAGGCAAACCTACCTTGACCTGGAGTCAGGGAAAACCGAGCCGAGGGTAACAACCCTGATGAAGATTGCGGAGATCACCGGGCGACCATTGACCTGGTTTATTGATGAGGAGACGATCTCGCAGTCTATTGATCAATGTGATCAAAGTAAGCAGCTGGTTGAGCTATTGGCTAAAGTGCCAGAGCCGCTGAAAACTAAGCTGATAGCACATTATATTGGAATGATCAGTTGCTATATCGAACATCTGAATACCGTGAAAGGGCAACAGCCTTAAGCGACAAAAAAGCAGCCCGAAGGCTGCTGTTTCTTCTGTTGTGCAGGTGATATTTACTGGGCGAGGAAAAACTTATAGGCAGGATTATCCGTTTCATCTTTCCACTGGTAACCCAGTTCTCGCAAGTGGCTGGTGAAAGACAGCAAATCATGGTCTTCCAGCTCAAATCCACATAATACCCGGCCATAGTCAGCGCCGTGGTTACGGTAGTTAAACAAGCTGATGTTCCAGTGAGCACCGAGTGTGCTCAGAAACTTCAGCAAGGCACCCGGGTATTCCGGGAATTCAAAACTGTATAGCCTTTCTTTCAGTGGTTTCGAAGGTCGGCCGCCAATCATATAGCGGACGTGGACCTTGGCCATCTCATCATCCGATAGATCCACTACCGGATAGCCGCCCTTGCGAAGGTCGTGGATAATTCCTTCCAGCTCCTCCTGCCCCTGCATCAATCGTACGCCGACAAAGACATTGGCCAGGGTATCGTCGTTGTAGCGGTAGTTAAACTCCGTGACAGCCCGCCCTCCGAGGATATGACAGAAATCCAGGAACGCGCCCGGGCGTTCAGGGATCGTGACGGCCAGCAACCCTTCCCGTTTTTCACCCAGCTCGCAGCGTTCGGAGACATAGCGCAAACCGTGAAAGTTAAGGTTGGCCCCCGATAAGATGGCGGCTAGCTGTTGGTCTTGTAACTGGTTCACTTCGGCATATTTTTTCAGTCCAGCCAAAGACAGTGCCCCGGAAGGCTCGGCAATGGCACGGGTATCTTCAAAAATATCTTTGACCGCTGAGCAAATCTCATCACTGGTTACGGTGATCACATCATCGAGATATTGTTGGCATAAACGGAAAGTCTCTTCTCCGATCCGTTTTACTGCTACACCATCGGCAAACATGCCCACTTGGTCCAGGGTAACCGGCTCGCCGGCATCTAACGCGGCGCGCAAGCAGGCCGAATCTTCAGCCTCTACCCCAATGACTTTGATCTCGGGCATGAGTTGCTTGAGCAGTACCGAGACCCCAGCAGCCAAACCACCCCCGCCAACCGGTACGAACACATAGTCAAGATGACCATTTTGCTGTACTAGCTCGATGCCGATAGTGCCCTGCCCGGCAATGACAGCAGGATGGTCAAAAGGTGGGATAAAGGTATAGCCATGCTGCGAGGCTAGAGCTTCGGCATGGGCTTTGGCTTCGTCAAAGTTTCCACCATGCAATACCACGTTGCCGCCAAAACTACGTACCGCGTCGACCTTGATATCCGGCGTGGTACGCGGCATCACGATGGTGGTGCTGACACCGAGGTGTTTGCCTGACAGTGCCAGGCCCTGGGCATGGTTGCCCGCCGAAGCAGCAATGACGCCGGCCTGTCGTTGCGTCTCGGTCAGCTGCGCCATCATGGTGTAGGCACCACGCAACTTGAAGGAGTGGACGGGCTGGCGGTCTTCCCTTTTCAGCTGGACGCCATTACCGATCCTTGCCGCTAGGCGATCCATAGCTTGCAACGGGGTGACTTGCGCCACCTCGTAGACCGGTGCCCGAAGAATATTGCGAAGGTAGTCGGCTCCGCTTGGTAGCGCTACATCCTCGGCCTGTTTCACTTCGCTCATCATTTTATCCTTCCAGCTTGGTTTTATCACGGACAGCCCCTTTATCGGCGCTGGTGGCAAGCAGTGCATACGCTCGCAGTGCGTAAGAAACGTCACGGTGGCGATCGGTTGGAAGCCAGCCTTGTTGATTGTTCACATCACGGCGCTGTGCTAGCTCCTGCTCGTCAACTTGTAGATCAATGCTTCGGTTTGGAATGTCGATATCGACGATATCGCCATCTTTAATCAAGCCAATGGTACCGCCACTGGCCGCTTCAGGAGAAACATGGCCGATAGACAAGCCGCTGGTACCGCCAGAGAAGCGACCATCGGTGATCAGCGCACACTCTTTGCCTAGCCCCATCGATTTAAGGTAAGTGGTCGGGTACAGCATTTCCTGCATACCCGGGCCGCCTTTAGGGCCTTCATAGCGAATAACAACCACATCGCCTGCTTTTACTTTGCCAGAAAGGATCCCTTCAACAGCGGTATCTTGGCTTTCGAACACGACGGCTGGGCCACGGAACGTTAGGCAACTTTCATCAACACCGGCGGTTTTAACGATGCAACCATTAAGCGCCATGTTGCCCGATAGCACTGCTAGGCCGCCATCTTGGCTGAAGGCGTGTTCTTTGCTGCGGATACAACCATTTTCACGGTCGTCATCGACGCTGTCCCAGCGACAATCTTGCGAGAAGGCCTTGGTGGTACGGATCCCTGCAGGGCCTGCGCGGTAAAAATCTCTGACTTCTTGCGAATCTGTTACGGCAATATCAAACTGCGCCAAAGACTCTGCGAATGTTTGCCCCAATACGTTATGGCAATCGTTGTGGAATAAGCCGGCACGGTCGAGTTCACCTAAGATGCCGTAGACGCCTCCCGCACGATGCACATCTTCCATATGGTATTGTTGGGTAGACGGTGCCACTTTACACAGGTGCGGTACTCGTCGAGACATACGGTCGATGTCTTCCATGGTGAAATCAATGCCACCTTCTTGGGCTGATGCTAAAAGGTGCAATACCGTATTGGTTGAACCACCCATCGCAATATCGAGGGCCATCGCATTCTCGAAGGCCTTTTTGCTGGCGATATTACGTGGCAGTGCGGTTTCGTCATCGTTTTGGTAGTAGCGTTTGGTCAGTTCGACGATACGTTTACCGGCATTGACGAATAGTTGTTCACGATCAGCGTGAGTGGCCAGCATCGAACCGTTGCCCGGCTGGCTTAAACCGAGTGCTTCTGTTAAGCAGTTCATCGAGTTGGCGGTGAACATACCAGAACACGATCCACAGGTTGGGCAGGCCGAGCGTTCGATTTGCTCGCTCTGCTCGTCGGAAACCGTCGGATCCGCACCTTGGATCATCGCATCAACCAGATCGAGTTTGAGGATCTGATCGGACAGCTTGGTTTTCCCCGCTTCCATTGGGCCGCCCGATACGAAGATCACAGGGATGTTCAGGCGCAGCGAGGCCATCAGCATTCCCGGGGTGATTTTGTCACAGTTGGAGATACATACCATTGCATCAGCACAGTGGGCATTGACCATGTATTCGACAGAGTCGGCAATCAGTTCACGGGACGGAAGGGAATACAGCATCCCGCCGTGGCCCATCGCGATCCCATCATCAACGGCGATAGTATTAAATTCTTTGGCGATACCGCCGGCTTTTTCAATTTCACCCGCTACCAGCTGCCCCATATCTTTTAAATGAACGTGGCCAGGTACAAACTGGGTAAATGAGTTCACCACTGCGATGATTGGTTTACCGAAATCTTCATCTTTGACACCAGTGGCGCGCCATAGTGCGCGGGCACCGGCCATATTGCGGCCATGAGTGGTAGTGGCTGAACGGTACTTAGGCATAACTACAAATTCCTTTTTCTAGCTGCCCAGAGGAAGGACCGGGCAGCTATATGAGTTAATTTACTTATCTGCTGATTCTGGATAGACCGGATCCAACCAGCCCCATTTGTCTTCGGTTTGCCCGCTGAACAGGCCAAAGAAGGTCGACTGGATTTTCTCGGTTACCGGGCCGCGTCGGCCTTCACCGACGGTGATCTGGTCTACGCTGCGTACCGGTACGATTTCGGCAGCGGTACCGGTCATGAATACTTCGTCAGCCAGGTATAGCGCTTCTCGGGCAATATTTTCCTCGCGGATTTCATAACCCAGCTCTTTGGCCAGGGTCATGATGGAATCGCGGGTAATACCCGGCAGGATCGCACTGGTCGCAGGCGGGGTGGAAATCACACCGTTGCGGACAACAAAGATATTCTCGCCGGCACCTTCGGACAGGTAACCGTCAACACTCAGTGCGATGCCTTCCGCGTAACCATGGCGACGCGCCTCGCCACCGACTAGCAGTGACGACAGGTAGTTACCACCGGCTTTGGCGGCGGTCGGGATGGTGTTCGGCGCGGCGCGGTTCCAGCTGGAAATCATGGCATCGACACCATTGGCCAGCGCGTCTTCACCCAGGTATGTTCCCCAGGAGAAAGCGGCGATGATCAGATCCATCTCAGTTTCCGGCGGCGGGCAGACACCGAGGCCGACATTGGGTACATAGCCGAGCGGGCGAATATAAGCTGAGGTCAGTTTGTTCTCGCGTAGGGTCTGACGGCAGGCTGCCATGAGCTCGTCGACTGAATAGGGGATCGGAAAGCGGTAGATTTTGGCTGAGTCCTTCAGGCGTTGCATGTGTTCCTTGTGGCGGAACACGATCGGACCGTTAGGGGTATCGTAGCAGCGGATCCCCTCAAAAACCGAGGTACCGTAATGCATTGCGTGCGTCAGTACGTGTACTTTGGCATCCTGCCATGGAACGAGCTCACCATTGAACCAAATATAATCTGCTGTGTTTGCCATGTTGTGTACCTTCCTTATGCGCTAATCTCGTTGTTCCAATATTGTTGTTTCGACAGTTCGAATATCCCAAAGCTTTTCGATTTGGTTGATAAGCGTGCTGATGGGGCGATCGCTGTCGACGATTATTTCGACACTGGCTATCTTACTTTCATGATTTTGTGTTGCCGTGACTTTTTTAATAATAAACCCACGGTGACGAATGACGCGTAGAACGCGCTCTAATAATACTGGCTTATCATCCGCTTTGATGTCGAGTAAATATCTTTCCATTAAGTATTCTCCAGCATATCTTGGTTTGCTGCACCGGGCGGAACTAAAGGCCACACATTTTCTTCTTCGGAGATCAGAACATGGAGCAAGTACGCCGTCTTACTGGCTAGCATCTCTTTTAAGGCTGGCTCCACTTCTTCTTTTGAGGTAATGGTTTTACCCGGTATACCGAAAGCACTAGCCAAGGTGACGAAATCGGGATTGTCATCCAAGATAGTCTCACTGTGGCGGCCATCAAAGAACAGGGACTGCCACTGCCTTACCATGCCCAGGCGCTGGTTATTGATCAGTACCATCTTCACCGGAATTTGCTTGCGCTTTAGGGTGCCAAGTTCCTGTACGTTCATCATGAACGAGCCATCCCCGGAGATCAGGACCGATTCATCATCAGGCCGTGCGACTTTGGCGCCCATAGCCGCCGGCAACCCAAAGCCCATCGTCCCCAGGCCGGCAGAGGTGATGTAATTTTGTGGCTCGCGCGGCTGGATATGCTGTGCGGCCCACATCTGGTGCTGGCCGACATCGGTGGAGATCACGGCACTATCGGGCATCATGTCTGACAGTTGCTTCAGCAACAGCGGTGCATAGATAAGATCGCCAGGATGGTCGTAGCGCCATTTGAAATCAGAACGTACGCTTTCGCTGTGCTGCACCCATGGGGTGATGTCATGCGATAGCTCCAGTTGCGGCAGGATGACATTGATATCACCGCGTAGCGGAGCATGGGCGTGACGCAGCTTGCTGAATTCGGCGGCATCAATGTCGAGATGAATGACTTTGGCATGCGGGGCAAAGGTATCAAGCTTGCCTGTTACCCGATCATCAAAGCGGGCACCGACAACAATCAGCAGATCGGATTCCTGTACCACTAGGTTCGCGGCTTTGGTGCCGTGCATGCCGAGCATCCCCAGGTAGTGCGGGTCATGGCGCTCTATGGTCCCCAGCCCCTTAAGCGTACTGACCGAAGGCATCGGGTTCATTTTCAGGAAGGTGCGTACTGTCTGGGTGGCTTTGGCCAGTTGAACCCCGCCGCCAACGTAGAGTACGGGGCGATGGCTTTCAGACAAAAGACGCTGGGCAGTAGCGATAGACTCTGCCGTTGCAACGGGTATGGCTGGTGGCTCAAAAAAAGGCAGTGTTTCAACAGGTGCCTGGGCGAGCTGGACATCTTTGGCGATATCCACAATAACCGGACCTGGCCGGCCTGTTTTGGCGACTTCGAATGCCTCCGCCAAGGTTGGCGCAAGGTCGTCGATATCCGTGACGAGATAGCTATGCTTGGTGCATGACAGTGACATGCCTATCACATCCATTTCCTGGAAGGCATCGGTACCGATATGCGAACTGGCAACTTGCCCCGTGATTGCAACTAGCGGGACTGAGTCAAGAAACGCATCGGCCAGGCCTGTCACCAGGTTGGTCGCACCCGGACCGGAAGTTGCCATGCAGACGGCGACATCTTGTGTTGCCCTAGCCATACCGATGGCCGCCATAGCCGCCCCTTGTTCGTGACGGCAAAGAATATGCTCGACACCGCCATCATAGAGCGCGTCATAGATTGGCATGATAGCGCCGCCCGGATAGCCAAATACCGTGGCTATCCCCTGTTGCTGCAGCGCTTTAACAACTAACTCTGCTCCTGTCATCGCTGCTCCCCTTTTCCTTGCTTGCGAGTTGCTGAAATCTGTCTCGATGGTTTTTCCAGCATATTTACATCCAGTGTTTAAAAAAAAGCCCCCGGACCGTTCGGTGCGGGGGCTTTTCTGCGTTTGTTGTGTTTGTCGCTACTTTACGCCTGCCAGCCCCTCTCGCGGTGAAATAATCACCACGATGACGTTAATAATGAGTGCGATAGCTTTGGCGTTAAATGGCATCTACTGTCTGTCCAGTTTTATTGTTTATTTGTTGCTCTTCCTAAGTGGTAACACAGACATCTGTCGCATGACAAGTAAAAAGTGAAAATTAATTTGCAACCTTTGTGCATAAATAGGCTATTTGTGAAACGCAATGACTTACTTTTATTAACTTAATTGGGTGAAATTTCACCAGGGAAAGGGATCATGACTCTCGCTATTGTTCACAGCCGGGCCTGTGTCGGTGTTGATGCACCACCCGTAACGGTTGAGGTGCATATCAGCAATGGAATGCCGGCACTAACCTTGGTCGGGCTGCCAGAAACAACCGTCAAGGAAGCCAGGGATCGGGTACGCAGTGCTATCGTTAATGCTAATTTTGAATTTCCTTCCCGACGGATCACAATATTACGAAAGGTTTACAGGAATAAAATTATGCTTTCTTCTATATATAGAGGGAAGTGTTGAAGTAATCGTGCCAAATCCACACAAATTGACGATTTTTTAGGTGGTTAATAGAAGATTTTTTTTCATTTGGTATGATGTGCTAATCATCATCAAAAAGAAGAAAAGGTAAGGCTATGGATTTCATCGAACGACTACAGGGGCTTTCAAAAAAAATTGCTCAAGTTGGCTCAACACTAGAAACAGAAGAAGCAACTAAAAACGCATTGATTATGCCGTTTTTACATTCAGTGCTTGGTTATGATGTTTTTGACCCAACGGAAGTTGTTCCAGAGTTCAATGCTGATACAGGAACGAAGAAAGGCGAAAAAGTTGATTACGCTTTACTTAAAGATGGTGAAGTTCAAATCCTTATCGAATGTAAAAAGTTTGGTGAAAAACTATCTACAAAGCATGCAAGCCAATTGTTCCGCTACTTCTCGGTGACTAATGCACGTATCGCTATTCTAACGAATGGAGAAGTATACGAGTTTTATACGGATCTAGATGCACCAAACAAGATGGACGAAAAGCCGTTCTTAACGCTGAATATGTCTGATCTTGATGAGCATATTGTTCCAGAAGTGAAGAAACTAACTAAATCATCTTTTGATGTAGATTCAGTTGTAGATGCTGCTGGTGAGCTTAAGTATCTAAACCAGATTAAGAAAGTTTTACAAGAACAATTTAAGAATCCAGAAGAAGATTTTGTAAAATTCTTCACGTCAAAAGTTTATGACGGTGTTCAAACTGCAAAAGTTAAAGCCCAATTCCTAGAAATCACTACAAAAGCGCTTAAACAGTTTTTGAATGACAGTATCAATGACCGTTTAAAGTCTGCTATTGGCACTAATGAAGATATTGCTCTTAAGGCACAAGCACAACCACAAGCGGTAGCGACCGTTGAAGAAACGCCAGTCGAAATTGTTGATGATGAAAAGCCAAAAGTAGTTACAACTGAAGAAGAAACTGACGGTTTTAACATTGTTAAGGCAATTCTACGTGCCAAATTTGATGTATCACGCATTACAGCCAGAGATACACAAAGCTACTTTGGTATTCTTCTTGACGATAACAACCGTAAGCCACTGTGCCGTTTACACTTCAACGCTAAACAGAAATATGTTGGTGTTATTGGTGAAGATAGAAAAGAGACTCGTTACCCAATTGAGGGCTTAGATGATATCTATGGTCTGTCTGACAAGCTGCTAGAAAATGCTGCTAGATTTGAGTAGTAAAAAGGGAGGCTTGAAGCCTCCCTCTTACTAATAGATCTCAATCATCATTATTTCTGTTGTCATCATCCATTTTATCAGCGATTGCTGCTCCTGTGCCAACGGCAGCCGCAACGCCATAGCCAACAGTTGATATTGCCCCTGCCGCACCTAAAACTGGAGCAGCTGTGATTGCCGCAGCTACAGCGGCAGTACCAGCAACAGCTTTGCCGATTGTGCCAAACCAACTCATATTATTCTCCTTTTAAGATATTTATACTAAGCCTGCTAACTCGTAGCCTTTTTTGTACATTGGTAGAAGTTTTGTGTACCACTCATATACTTCTGCTGCGAAATCATCGCTAAATCCAAACGCTTGCTGAATAGAGTCTAGAAGCTCCTTTTCTTCCACATTTAGACCATCTGCTAAAGCAAGGGCATATAGCTCCATAAAGATAATTTTCTTCGCTGTCTGAGATGATTTTTCAAGAGAAGCAATAAGATCAGAGCTAGGAACGTTGTAAGCTTCTAGCTCTTTTAGCTCTAGGGTCATTTCTGCAACATAGGCAGAAAGTTGTGCTTTCTCAACTTCACTAAAATCACCATCAATATGCGCTAGATTGATTATAAGGTTAAGAAATGTCTCTTTTTCTTGTGTGTTAAGTGCGTTTAGAAACATCAAAATCTCCGATAATTATGTCAAAAAATATTAAAGCCAATAGAAGTTTATGTCTTATGGGCAATTAGTTTATTATATGATTCACATAATATTTGAAGTAGTTCTAATAAACCCAATTGTGAACCATATAACAAAAAAGAATAAATAATGAAAATTTTTATCTTACCAAGAAACAACGCTATTGCCATTGTTATAGCTGTTATACTTGCTTTCTTTAGTGGATATAGTAATACAGCTCTTATACACACTTTAAATTGGCTTGTGATCTTATATTTCGTGCTTGAAGCACTCTTTAAAATCAAAGAACAGGGTTGGAAAGGTTACATTCCAAGCTTTGGTAATAAGTTTGACTTTTCCATTGTTATCATCAGTTTAATTTTTTTGTTCCTACCGAATGAAGCTCTTGGAAGTGTGATTTACCTGAGAATTTTTAGGATAATCTCTCTAATCAAGATCATTAGGTTGATGCCAAATACGGAGCATATAGTTAAAGGTCTTATCAGAGCTATCAAGGCATCTAAAGCTGTGCTGATACTTTTAGCTATCCAGTTAACGTTCTTCTCTTTGCTAGGCTTTACGTTGTTTTCTAATGTTATACCTGAGTATTTTGGTGATCCATTACGTTCAATGAATACCATCTTTGGGATTTTTACGGTAGAAAACTGGGGAGCAGTTCCAGAAGCAGCAAAAGCACTAAATCAACCTTATGCGTATTATGCTGTAAATGCTTTTGTTATCACGGTTTTAGTCTTAGGTGGATTTATCGCTTTATCTCTTGCCAATGCAATTTTTGTTGATGAAATGGCAAGTGATAACAATGATTCTCTTATGGAAGAGATAGCAGATTTAAAAAATGAACTAAACGAAATCAAAGATTTATTAAGGAAAGATAGAGAATGAAGATGAACTTGGATTATACCACTTTGATAAAGTATATTGAAAAAACAGCTAAAGAACTGCCTGAAACTGCAAGCCTTGAAACTCCGTTTGGTGAAACTGTAGATGTATCTTTTGGAAATGATGAACATCAATTGATACTTGAATCTATAGTCGATATTTTAGAAGTAAACCAGAAAAAAACATTTAAACAGATTTGTATTAACAAAGCTATTGAGATGAAAGTTTCGAAATAAAACTAAGATATTTATAATTAGGAATATTAAAGTAAAAATAGAGAATGAACTAGATAAAGGATAATATCTAAAATACATCTTTAAATACTATTATTAGTTGTTATTTTTAAAAGTCTATCCAAATGATAGGCTTTTTTATTAATTACCTTAATTTTCATATTTAAATGCTTCATTCCGCAAGCTCCATTTCGCAAATCAGAAACAATTTCGCCACTGCGTCATAAAGATAAAAAATCAATTCCAATTTCACCTATTTAAAAAATCTGTATTATTTAGATCTGTATTATTAATTTATTAATAGGACTACACTTGGTGACATTTGCTCCCTACACTTAATTACATTTGCCTCCTACACTTGATTACAGTTTGACAAAGAATTGAATTGTGATTTACTAGATTTAAGGCATAAAAAAAGCCGCAAAATAAGTTGCGACTTTTAAAATTAAACTTCCCCCACAGAAGTATTACTTTTTAATATATATCAAAATGCAAAATAGTCAATATTGCATCACAAATAATATTATAATCATTAATATTTCGGAAGTTGTACAACTTACAAAAAGGAAATATAAATGATTAAATACTTAACGATACCTAACGAAATTATGAACAGAAAAAACCCTTTACATTACGCTTTATTTGATTTTAAAAACAATGCTGAGTTTAAATTGTTTATTACAATACTTGCATACTCAACTATGATCTACAGAACAACAAAAAAAGAAAGTGAACATAATTTTTCAGTGAAAGGTTTTCTTGGTGAAAATAGTATTATCACTAGAAATAATATGACAGCAAAGAAAATAATAATATTTGTTAATAAGTTAGAAAGTCCATTCTTTGATAATATTGAAGTAATTGCTAATGAAATACACTTTAAACTTTCAAGTAAATACAAGAGAGATTTAAAAAATAATGGATTTGAAAAAATCAATATAATTGATTTAAAACCCATTTCTGACATTCGATCTTCAAAATTGTTAGTTCTTACTGAAATGAAAAAAGAGGGTTATTTTGACTATTATTATTTATGCAAAGTTTTAGATCTTAATGGAATAAAAAGAAGAGATAATAAAATTGCAAAAATAAAGAAAGCATTTAAAAGTATTGAAGTTGAATTTGAGTATAAACATCCCAAAAATCAGAATGAAAAAAGGGAGGAAGAACATTACAAATTCTTTTATAGTAAAATTGATTTAGAATCTGATAATGGAAAAGAAATTGATATTTTCAGCGAATATAATATAAATGAGGTGTTTTCAATTGATGATTTTGATTTAGATGAATTAGTTGATAACTCATTAAAAAGCTGACGAATCAGCTTTTAATTAATATGGTCTTGGTCTATCTGGTTTATAAGTATATCGAGGTGTATTACTTGTCTTATTTTGACTTTGCTTAGTAGTTTTCTTCTGTGTGTTGTTGTTGCTTGGCATAGTCATTTTGTTAGTAGTATTACCACCAGAACCTTTGTATTTATCATCTTCTAACACTTCTTTTAAACTCATACCTTTTTCTAAACTTTCAAGAATCCTTTCAGAATCATAGCCCTTATCGTCAAATTGTTCTTGAAGGTAGCTTTTCAAGTTTTCTTTTTCGGAAACTGCAACAATGTTCCAATCATAAAGCTCAATTAAATTTTTATCTGAAAGTGTTTCGTTGTTAGTAGCGTTTTTAAGCTCATCAATGGTCAAGCTTGGCTCTTTGGTTGTATAAAAGAATAGATCATCTGGATTGTCTTGATAAAGAACTCTCATGCTGTTTAGGACAAGTTTTTTAGAACTAGATGTTCCGTGTTCCCAACCTAACTTTTTAGCAGTCTTAAAAGCTAATTTTATATCGTGATCGTTTTCAATATTACTAAATGTAATTCTGCTTTTGTCTTGTGATACTTTCAAATTGAAATTATGTGGATACTTCTTATTATCTTTCTTATTGAAATAAATGTATGTTTCACCTGTTTTAAGAGTGGATTGCTTATAGAACTTATTGATAGATTCTATTTTGAATATTTCTGGAACAGGAGTGTTTGAAGATTCAACACCATAATTATCTTCACCAGTGATTAACGCTAATAGCTTTGGGTTGTTATTTTTTAACTTACCAAATGTTAATTGAGAATTTACCTTTCCGCCTGAGATAGAAAGATCATCACTTTGAAAAGTTATACCGCCTAAACCGTTCTTTCTTTTTGTATAGGTGATTTGGATTCCTGCTTCATTTAGTCTTTCTAAAAACTCAATAGGTTTATCGCATTCTCTATATAGAGTATTGATTTTTTCTTTTAAAGCATCAATTTCATTGTAGGTTGAATTGAAAGCTTTTCTTTTACTCATAACCTTTTTTTGTTCTTCCAAAACTTCATCGGTCTCTTTATCTAAATGTTTAATATATGATTGCTTATTTTCTATATGGCTATTGTTAATGTCAGTGTATGATTTAAGATATCTAATTAAACTTTGATTCTCAATGTTTAGTCTTTTAATTTCATCTTCATTAAACTTTTTCGTATTTAAAAATATTCTGGTAAATAAACTAAGATTTTGATTTTCTAATTCTATACTTGAAATTGTTGAACTATTATCACTTTTCAACTGATTGATTTCATCAGTTTTATTAATTGAATCTGTTCTAATGCTTGTTATATCGTCATTTTCTTTTTTCTTTTCTAATTTATTACCATTCAACTTTTTATTTTGCGAACCGATTTCATTAGAAAATTCTTTATTCTTATTTTTTACAAACTTCAACTTGTCCTTTTTATGTTGTGGAATATAAGTTTTTTTACCATCGATCATAAACCAGTTATCAGGATTATTTTTTCCTGTAAGTGTTAGTTTGTATTTTTTTTCTAGTTTCTGCGCTACGGATTCCATTTTCTTTCCGCTACGAAATTGACGATGATACTTACCATTTTCATCGTGAAATCCTCGAACTATATGAAAGTGTAACTTGCCAGAATCACGCTGAGGCCATAGCATATAAGGCGTGTCTTGAAAGTTCTTATCGTATATACCACAAGCTTCAAGAGCTAGTTTCTGTAGTTCTTCAAGTCCTAAATCATCATCATCTTTAGAAAATGATATTAGTGTATGCTCATATAGCTTAGTTTGCTTTTTGTTCTTTGAAAGGTTTGAATTAGTTTCAACTGTCATAATAAAATTTTCGACAAGTTGCTTATAATCATCTTCATCTTGAACATCTGAACAAAAACCACAATTTGATTCAACACCAATCAAACGTGGATTATTTTCATTGTTAAGACCTTTTTTATTTTTTGAATTATATCTTACTATATTTCTTAAATCTGAATTAGTTCCTCCTTCGTGTAATATTCTAAATATCATTATAATTTTCCTTTTAATATTGTTACTTTTTCAGAAAGGATTCTTTTTGCGTTGATTAACCTTGTTTGGTGTTTCTTGAATTCTTTCAGTTCTTCTTTGGTTATACTTCCATACGTGTTAGCTGCTTTGGCAATTTGATTTAAATTACTAGAATATTTATTTAATTGAGTAAGAAGATTTAAACAATGACCACCTTCATCAATGTATTTAATTTCTTTTTCAATCAACTCATACTGTTCATTAACGAAACTCATAATTAGATCTTCGTAATTTTCAAACTCATTAAGAACTTTCAACTTGTTCAAAAGTCTTTTGTTCTCTGGTGAAAGCCTTACAGTTATTCTTTCTGTTCTGTCTGATTTATTTTTCTTTTCTATTTCTTTGCTCATTTCTGTTATCCTTTTCTAAATTGTTTTTCATATTATTTTCTGAGTGAGAATCTTCGGAATCTAATAAAGTTTTAATTTCATTTAAAACTTCTAGTCGTTCTTTCAAGAATACTTTTTCATACATTGTTTCTTTCATAATTCCTCCAAATGGTAATGCGGTTTTTAAAATTAAATTTTCTAATCAACAAATGATAATGCGTTGTTAGATTATTTAATTTGAACTTTGTATATACAAAGTTTTAAATATTTTTCTTTAGAAAAATCAAGTTGGTATGGGAGTCTTGACGCCATACCTCCTACTTGCATCTCTTTTGCTCTTATATTCTTTTTAACATAAAACGTCTGGGTGTCAATTATATGAAAATGGTATTCAAAATGTATTTTAATTATATTTGTTTAAAGTTTGCAGATTTGACAACGACAATTTATATGATAAATAAATATTAAGTTCAAAAAATAATAGGAGATTTTTATGATTGAAATTAAAGATGTAAAAGATATTGATATTCATTTCTTGATGGGAATGATTTTTCAATTTTGTGAAAAAGAAACAAAGTTGTCAAAAACTGATTTGAGAGTTTTTTACGAAATGTATTGCTATTCTGACAAATACAACTATTTCTCTTTTGATGAGTATTCTGATGTATCTTATATTTTTAAACTTGATAAGAGTTCATTTTCTCGAAGTATAAAAAGATTAGTTGCTTCTGGCTTTATAGAAAAAACTGATAACAACTTTAAACTTATTGCACAAATACCATTTTAAAAATAGGAGATAAAAATGAAAAAAAAGAAAATTATCGTTAAACAGTATTCTTTTAAAGAATCTGCAAAAGAGTTATTTAAAAAAGTATGTGATGAATTTGAGATTGATGCTTTTTATGATGAATTCGAATTAAGTTACTTTAAACAATTCGAAGAGTTATACATTGGTGGATTGTCAAAAGTTTTTTATGACGAATCTGATTTTTATTATGATTGTTTTAAATTAAAAGATTATGGTGTTTTTTACGCTGTATTCAATGGTTGTATTTGCTATGATAATACTGAATGCGAACACGAAAATATCGAAAGATATAGAGATGATTTTTTGAATGAAGATAGAAGATTAAGAAATGGTTATGATGTTTTTCTGAACATAATTGATGAAGAATTAGTATTAGACTTTGAAAATGAACTCTATTATGAAAGTGATGATATTGAACAATATTGATTTTAAATTCTGGCGAAAAAAAGAGAAGATGGGTTTTTATCTTCTCTTTCTTTTTGTCTACACTGCTCTATTCTAAATTATAGTCTTTTTCTGGAGTTTCCACACCCCAATGGTTAGTAGCTCTAAGTATTTCCATAAACCTACCATCCATCGTCCCTTTCTTGTAAGCCTCTATAACTTCCTCTTTTAGTTTGTAGAACTCTCCAAAGCCATTTGCAGGATCAATAATATCGGGTCTTTTTTCAATTTTACTATTCTTAATTCTAAACTGGATTATTTGACCATCATTATATAACGCAATGCAAGCTCTTGAATCACTTGAAATAATAAACCCTGCGAAATTGTCGTTTATGAATTTTCTTGCTTTGCTCACTGATATAGGGTCGTTTTTATCAAAATTCTCAAGTTTATTATCACTTGAAAGCCTAGATATATTTAATTTAAAACTAGCAATTCGAGCATCGTTTTCTCTAATTTTCTTTTGAAGTTTTGAACTTTCTTTTAGATAGGTAGTAAAGTCCAATTCTTCTGTGCTATTTAGACCTTCAATGATTAAAATTTTAGATTCTAATTTTTTAGTCTGTTCTGTTATCTCTTTTATTTTTGATTTTATTTCGTTGATTTTGCCACTATTATCTTTTTTACTACTTGTGAGCATACCAAACATATTTGGAGTAGATTCTAGAAAATCATCATATTTAATTGACTTGCTAGAACATTTTAAGCCTCGTCTACCCGCACATTTAAGCATATGATAATATTTGATTCCTGATTTTAGTTTTTTATCATCAGTTTCAAAATAATACTTTTGACCACAGCCAGAACAAAACATTTTACCAGTAAAGATATTGATGGATTTTCTACCAGAAACCTTTGTTGTTTTTTTTGTTTTAGTCATAGATTGAACTACATCCCAATCATCATTTGAAATGATTTGTGGGTAGTAGTTTTTAAAGGTATCGCCTGTTTTTCTTATGTATAGATCGCCTAAAACACATCGGTTTTTTAGCAAATGATTGATCTTTGCTGAACTCCATAAGTTAGTAAAATTCTTATGTCTGCGCTTGGCTACCTGTGGGACTTTTTCAGCGTTGAGAGTTCTTGCTATCTCATTGAAAGAAGTGCCATTTATATACATTTCAAAGATTCTTTGAACGATTTTAGCTTTTTTGTTTATAACAAAATTTGTTTGTTGTTTAGTGCCTTTATTGTCAATCCAACCAGGAAATATACCAACGTATTGTATAGGCTTACCATCGTTTAAAGCGTCTAATCTAGCGTCAAAACTTTTTAAAATACGTTCTGATTTTTTTGCGCTTTCTTCATTTGCCTGAGCCATAAGCATTGACGAATACATTACGCTCATTAAGTCATTGAGGCTTTCTTTTGTGTAGATCTTTTTGTCCATCAACGTGATTACGTTAACGTTGGCTCTTAGTATCGTTCTTAATACATTTGAAGCATCGTCTAAGCTTTGTCGTGAGAGTCTATCAATCTGCTCAACACATAGATAAGCAGAACCATCAGTTTCAATAATCCCTGCCTCTATAGCTTCAAAGAAGTCGCCTAATGAGCCTTTTTTGATATGGTCAGCCTTGTATGCTGATAAGCCTAAGTCTCTCAATTCAAGGTTGTCATTGACCGTATAGCCGTGTTCCTTTGCATACTTTAATATGTCGCCAAGTTGTCTACGGTATGAGCTACCGCCAGACTGTTGTTCGGTACTAAATCGAACATATGGGTATATGATTTTTTGCATTGATAGACTCCCTAGACTATGCAAATCTTAACATAAATACTTTCCTGTTAATCATATTTAAGATTACGGTGAATTTGGCTCCGGCCGATTTACCGAAAGAAGGTGGTCGTTTTGACTTGCCGATTGCACTAGGTATTCTGGCAGCTTCCGAACAAATACCAGCAGATACCCTGAAAAATTATGAATTTTTAGGGGAGTTGGCCCTCTCAGGTGAGCTGCGCCCAGTCAAGGGGGCGCTCCCTGCCGCCCTGGCCGCGAAACGGGCTGGCCGTTGCCTGATTGTGCCCGATCGTAATGGGGACCAAGTTGCCCTGGTCGGCAAAGCGATCCATAAGTCGGCACCGGATCTACTGGCTGTTTGCAGCCAGCTGTCTGGCCAGCGGCAGCTGGACCTGCATGTGCGTAGCGAAACGCAGATAGCCGTAGATCCGCCTGTTGCTAGCCGTGACATGCAAGATATTATCGGCCAGCAACAGGGTAAGCGGGCACTAGAGATTGCCGCCGCTGGTGGGCATAACCTGCTGTTTCTTGGCCCTCCTGGTACTGGTAAGACGATGCTGGCTTCCCGGCTGCGTGACTTATTGCCTGAAATGGGTGTGGAAGAGGCGCTGGAAACGGCCGCGGTCGCCTCGCTAACCCAGCAGGCACTGCATGAGGGCAACTGGCGGAAAAGGCCATTTCGTACCCCACATCACTCCAGTTCGATGGCGGCGCTGGTCGGTGGTGGCTCGGTACCGCGGCCGGGAGAAATATCACTGGCCCATAACGGGATCCTATTTCTGGACGAAATGCCGGAGTTTGAACGCAAGGTGCTGGATTCATTGCGTGAGCCGCTGGAATCCGGCGAAATTGTGATCTCCCGTGCCACCAGCAAAACCTGTTTTCCGGCTCGTTTTCAGCTAATAGGGGCACTGAACCCCAGTCCGACGGGGTACTACGAAGGTAACCAGGCCCGTACTAATCCACAGGCAATATTGCGTTATTTGGGGCGGCTATCAGGCCCGTTGCTCGATCGTTTTGATATGTCCATCGAAATACCTGCTCTGCCGCGCGGTACGCTGGCTGAAGGCGGTGAACGGGGAGAGCCGACGGCAGACATCAAAGCGCGGGTATGGCGAGCCAGAAACGACATGCTGGCGCGTTCAGGAAAGGTGAATGCCCTATTGTCGACCCGGGAGCTGGATACACACTGTGAGCTTGCCAAGGCTGATGCGGAGTTCCTTGAGGCTGCGTTGCACCAGCTGGGGCTGTCTATCCGCGCCTACCACCGGATCATCAAGGTGGCACGGACGATTGCCGATCTGGCTGGTATAGAGCGGATTGAGCGGGGACACCTGGCAGAGGCGCTAGGCTACCGGGCGATGGACAGGCTGATGAAGCAGCTTACGTCACAGGTGATTTAGGGGAAAATGTTCCTGGTTCCTGGTTCCTGGTTCCTGGTTCTAGGAGCTAGGATTCTAACGCTGTCAGTGCGGCAGCCAGTTCGTCGAGTTGATATTCACTGAAAACGGTCACTCCATTGGCTTGTAGAGTGGCCGCGGTGAGCCCTTGCCCTGGTATTTTAGTGCCGCTGAATTGGCCGTTATAGATAAAATGGCTGCCACAGGAGGGGCTGTTTTCTTTTAGCAATGCTAGCTTGATCTGGTGCTGGCGGCACAGCTCGATAGCCTGTTGAGCCCCTAATTGGAAAGCTCGGGTCACATCCCCCCCCTCTGCGGTGATCACTTCGCCATCCGTTTGAAGCTCGGCTGGTGGCCGTGGTGTCGGCAGGCCGCCACTGACTTCAGGGCAAAGGACAATGAGGCGTCCCTGCGCTTTCCATGTTTTAAGCTGTGGGCAATCGATAAGGTTGTCCCGGCCGTCGTAGCGTACAGCCTCGCCATACAGGCAGGCGCTAATCAGAATTTTTTCCATTATGGGCACCCCTGTGTTGAGTTGGTAGTTGGTACTGATAAAAAATAAGGGCCTCAAAGGCCCTTATTGATAAAGCTTAGCAACTTACTTTTTCAGCAGGAAGTTAACCAGTTCGAAGTATTCATCGGCCGATTTGATTTTGCCCGTTTGTACCAGGTATTTGTTATTCACGATAACTGCAGGTACCCCTGTCAGGCCGCTGTCTTGGAAGGCTTTGTTGGAACGGTTAACCATAGAGTTGACGGCAAAGCTGTTGAAAGCACCATCAAAGTCCTCAGCCTTGACCCCTTCGTCGATGAAGATCTGGCGTAGCTCGTTGTCATTACGTGGTGGCTTTTGCATACCGTGGACACGGTTGAACAGTACCGGCACCATTTTGTCTTCGACATTGAGGACAACCGAAGTTGCATAGGCCTTGCTCATTGATGGACCCATTGAGCCACCCATGAAAGAGACATGGTTTTTCTGTAGCTTGGCATTGTCTGGCAGTGTTTTCTTCAGCTGCTGGATCATCGGCTCGAAGCTATTACAGTGCGGACAGAAAAACGAAAAATACTCAGTGACAACCGGATTGCTGGACTGTGGCAGATCCAACACCTTGTAATAATCACCTTCTGTAAATTTAGCTGCCTGAACAGAGAAAGACAGTAAAGCAACGCTTGCCAGCGCGAGTAGTTTCTTAAACATGTTGCGAGGTACTCCCTGATAAAAGGACTGAAATAACCAAGGTTATTGTTCCATTAGTGTTTTTAGTATCTTTACCACTGCGGCATCAGCTGCAGGGGCGGTTCATTTAAAGCGGCCAGCTGTTCTTTGAACGCCAAGACCTGCCCCTCCCAGTATTTGTTATCGGCAAACCAGGGGAAGGCGCGCGGAAAAGCCGGATCCTGCCAGCGCTTGGCCAGCCAGGCCATGTAGTGCACCATTCTAAGACCGCGCAAAGGCTCAATTAGTTGCAACTCTTTGTGGTTGAAGTCAGCAAATTCACCATACGCTTCCAGAACGGTATCGAGCTGGGCAAGCTGATCGTGGCGCTCACCGTTTAGCAGCATCCACAGATCCTGTACTGCAGGACCGTTGCGGGCATCGTCCAGATCGACAAACAGCGGGCCGTCGCGCCATAGGATATTGCCCGGGTGACAGTCGCCGTGCAGGCGCAGAGATTGCCAGTCGCTTTGCCAGTGCTGGGCAAGCTCGCGAATGAGCAGATCGAGATCGGCAAAGAAGACATTTTTTAGATGGTCGGGGATAAAGTCAGCCTCTTCCAGGATCTGCCGAGGCTGGTGAAGGTATTCATCCAGGCTGATGGTCGGGCGATGCTGAAACGGCTGGCGCTGACCGACCTGGTGGATGCGCCCGAGGAAGCGGCCGACCCATTCAAGCTGGTCAAAGTTATCGACTTCAAATTGGCGCCCGCCTAGGCTGGGAAACAGGGCAAAACGGTGCTCCTGGAAGTGTTGCAGGGTACGGCCGTCATAGGCTATCGGGGCTGCAACCGGAATATCCTGTTCAAGCAGCTCATGGGTAAAGTCGTGCTCTTCCTGGATCTGCTCATTGCTCCAACGCTGGGGGCGGTAGAACTTGGCGACATAGCGTGCACCGTCTTCGGCGCTGAACTGGTAGACCCGGTTTTCATAGCTATTAAGGGGAAGCAATCCTGACTCGGCCCGTACCCCGACACTGTCGAGGGCATCGAGCAGCAGATCGGGAGTCAGATCAGAAAAACTAAAACCATCTTGTTGTGTCATATGAACATTCCGCAGCCTGTAATGAGAGCCTGTCAGTATATACTCAAGCTACCTCAAGATGCTCGTTTCAGCGAGAATTACTTGGCTACTAGGCTAGGCACCGATTTGAAGATCTAGTGGCTCTAAATTAATAATCGGTAACAACGCATAGAAGACAAGTAAACTCGCCCTTTGGGAGTGAGGCAGCAATCCCATTTCTGCGTCAAATAACGTTGAAAGGGAATAGCCATTCCTACCGTTATTTTCCTTGAACTGAGCCCGCTGGCCTCACTCTGAATCCTGCATCTTGAGGTAGCTTGGGTATAGCATCATAATAAAAAAGGGCCGTTACCGGCCCTTCTTTACATTACTTTGCTTAATTTAACTAACCAGTTAGCGCAGCTCGCCGATGAAGCGGCTTTCTGTCCGAAGCTCTATCTTTTCGCTGTCCTCACCCCTTTCCATTATAAAGGTGATATCGGCAATCGGGGATTGCAGCAGGTAAGGGTCAACGCCCAGACTAACAGGCAGGGTAAAGACTTCACCCGCAGCAACAGTAACTTGCTGCTGGCCGTACCATTCAATCTCTTCAAGACCTTCGACCTTCAGGGTATAGACCGCTTGTTGCTGGGTCTTGTTGAGGATTTTCAGGGTATAGGTATTTTCGATCAGACCTTCTGTGTTCACCCTAAACAACTGGTTACGATCGCGGATCACATCCAGCCCCATTGGTTGCACCGAGGCCAGTAGGAAGAAGAATAACCCGATCATCGCGACCATAACGGCACCGTAGCCGAGCAGCTTCGGTCGCATGACATGGGTGTTGTGGCCTTCGAGCTTGTGTTCAGTCGTATAGCTGATCAGGCGCCTTTCATATCCCATGCGATCCATCGTTTCATCACAGGCATCGACGCAAGCACCGCAGTTGATGCATTCGTATTGCAGCCCGTCACGGATATCGATACCGGTCGGACAGACCTGGACACATAAGTTACAGTCGATGCAGTCTCCAAGGCCAAGTTCTTTGGGATCTTTTTTGCGCGGACGTGGACCACGGGCTTCGCCGCGCTCAACATCATAACCAACAATATAGGTATCTTTATCAAACATTGCTGACTGGAAACGGGCGTAAGGGCACATATGAATGCAGACAATCGAGCGCATCCAGCCCGCATTGGCATAGGTACAGACAGTGAAAAATAGTACCCAGAAACCGGCCCAGAAGCTGGCATTGAAGGTAAAGAAGTCAACCACTAGCTCCTTGACCGGGAAGAAATAGCCGACGAAAGTCAGGCCAGTGGCAAGGGCTACGGCCAACCAGGCGGCATGCTTAAGGATTTTCCTGCCGAGCAACTTGCCAGTTGGCTTCATGCTATCTTGCTTGCGCCGCTTATTGGCTGATCCCTCGAGTTTTTCCTCAAACCAGATGTAGATAAACGTCCATACGGTTTGCGGGCAGAAGTAGCCGCACCAGACCCGGCCTAGAAACGTGGTAATAAAAAACAGGGCAAAGGCCGCGATCATAAACAAGGTCGCCAGCAGGGTGAGATCCTGTGGCCACAGTGTGGTGCCGAAAAAGTTGAACTGCTGCTGGCCGATATCCAGCAAAATAGCCTGGCGATCACCATAGGGGATCCAGGGGATCCCCATAAACAGGATCATCAGCAACCAGCCCATCTTCTGTCGTAACTTTTGATAGATACCTTTTACGGCCCGGACATAAATTCGATTGCTGGGATTAAAGCGATCGGAAGTGCCTTTGTGGGTCTTGGGGTTGAACTGTTGCGGTGTGACATCCTTTATTTTGATTTTCTCTTGGCTCATGACATTACTTTCCTTGGGTTACCCCCATTTATAAATATAGCTAGGGGGTGTCGGCCGGTACATTGCCTGACCGATAATGTTGTAATTAGCGAACAGATGTTATCAGCTGATTATATTACAGACGATTTTGTTATAACTCTAACAAGGTCATAGTTTGAATAACAGATACAGATGGGATGTAGGCTGGGTATAACAGAGGGAAAAGCAATGGCTGAGCTCGTGAGCAGAGGGCCCAGCCAACGGGTTATGCGCGGTTACTTGATGATACCGCGTGCGCGTAGGATAGCTGTTTTGAAGTCATCCTCGCAGTCTTTGGCAATCCCCGGGATCATTTCCTGTTTGTCGCTATTGCGCATTTTCAGGTGGTAGATCAGGACATCATCGGTTAGCTCTTCCAGCTTTCCTTGGTATTTTGCCTCTTCTGCTAGTTTCAGTAGAAACTCTACCAGGTTGAGCTCCGGCTCTTTTTGCCATTCCGGATGCAGTAGCTCAATCAGTTCATTGACACGATGGGTCTTCATTATTAACTCCACAATAAAGGCTGGGCGAATCGCAGGTGATTCTATAGTCATAGTTTTAATGCGGGTAAATTACCCCAAACCGGGTAGTGATACAAACGCAGGGGTGAGTGAGAAGGCAGAAAAAAGCAGCCGAGGAGGCTGCCTTTGATAGTAAACCGGAGCGAGATATTAAGCGGCTTGCTCGTTGTCTGAGTGCAGGTTCGCAATAGCTTGCTCTGGGGTTGTTATCGTATGAACATCGGCAACGTGTTGCGGTGCTTTCTTGGTTTTGAAAGTCGGCGCATGAGAGGTCGCACGCAGGCGAGATGGACTACGAGGGGTACTTACATACCTGACGGGAGATGTTGGGCGCATGGTTCACCTATTGTCAGGCGCATCCGTGGCCAAAATTAATGAAATATTACCGCCATTATTTATTTGCTGGCAAAACCGATCCTGTGCGGTAATATTGGACTATTTGAATATTTTTCGCCGCGAGAATAGCAGTAAGTTATTATTAAGTCGAGTGAAAAGTAACCATAAAGTAGTGCGTTTCAGACTCCATTTGGCGGGTTAAAAGCAATAAAATGTTAGCCGAATCGGCAACTGTGAAGATAAGCCGTTTCTCGGCGAGAGCTTTATGGTCTAATGCGCGTAGCTGGCAACTATTATAAAAATAGCCTGGGAGGGAATGAATGGAACGGGAACAGCAGCGGTTAGTCACCAACCGCAATCTATCTTATAAACTGGCAGAGTCGATTGGCCAGCGGATCCTACGCGGTGAAACGATACCAGGCGATATCTTGCCGGGTGAAGTTGAACTGGGTGAGATGTACGGTGTTAGCCGAACAGCTGTGCGTGAAGCGATCAAAATGCTGGCGGCAAAAGGGATGGTACTACCCCGTCCTCGCATTGGTACCCGGGTATTGCCAAAGCGCAACTGGAATTATCTGGATCAGGACTTGCTGGCCTGGCTGAATTTCGATCAGCATACCGAGCTGGTGAATGAGTTCCAGCAGGTACGGATGACCCTGGAACCGGAAGCGGCGGCATTGACGGCAATCAATGCCAGTGAAGAAGACCGTGCTGAACTGCAATCGTTGATGGAAGAGATGTACAAGCTCGGCGAGGTGTTTGACCAGGACAAATGGATCGAAGTCGATACCCGCTACCACCAATTGATTTATTTTGCCTCTGGCAATCATTTTATTAGCCCATTCGGAAACCTGTTTAAAGCTGTGTTTGAAAGCTACTTCAGGATCATTACCCGAGATCGTGTGCTTAAGCTTGATATCCATCAGCGGATTGTTGATGGTATTTTGGCCCGGGATCCAGAGGCCGCCCGTCAGGCAACCATCGATTTGCTGAAATAAATTGTGTCACTTTACGAAACGGAGCAAGGCTCCGTTTTTTGTTTCTGCCTTTCTTCCCCGCTAATTCCTTGCAGCAAGCTGCCATTCGCTGCACTATAAACTAGTTTCATATCTTGGTTCTTGATTGAGGAGTCATTATGTCTTTGTTTCGAAAAAGTCTTGCTAGCCTCGGCATTGGTGCGGCGAAAGTGGATACCGTGTTGCAGCGTGATGTTTTGATCCCTGGGGAAAGTTTGCCTGTTGTTATCAATGTCCAGGGAGGCAAAACGGCACAGGCGGTCGATAATATTCATTTGTTCCTTTGCTGTCGCTATGAGGAAGAGGTGGTATCGAGTCAGGAGGAAAGCGAGCACCGTACTGAAAAAGTGAGCCAAACCTGTACCCTGGCAACCTGGTCGCTACCGGAGGCGTTTACCATTGAAGCCGGTGAAGTGCGTCAGTTCGATGCAGAGCTAGCGCTGCCGTTCAATACCCCGATCACTATTGGTGATGCCAAGGTATGGCTAGAAACCCATCTTGATATTCCGCTCGCGTTTGATCCCCAAGACAAAGATATGTTGACTGTTCGCCCTGATCCTTTGATGGATGGAGTGTTTACGGCATTGGAGCATGCTGGATTACGGATCCTCCAAGTGGAATGTGAAGCCGCCGATGGTTTTGCCCTGCCCTTTGTTCAGGAGTTTGAATTTGTGCCGGTGTCAGGCCCTTTTCATGGCCGCTGGCGAGAGCTCGAGGTCGTGGCTTACCGTGATAGTGATGGCCTGAAGCTATGGTTCGAGATTGATAGGCGCCTAAATGGGTTGTCCGGTATGTTGTCAGGTTTGCTCGGCCGTGGTGAGCTCAAACGCCATTGCAATATTTCCGCAGCGACCGGTCCGCAGCAGGCGGGAGAGCAGGTGCTTGCCTACCTGGATCAGGCGACCTGATAGACAACCACTCGGTGTCGAGGCAATTAATCATAACGGGTAACATTTAAATAATAATTTCAGCTTACACTTGTAAGCCAAAGTGTGCCATACTGCTTACCTATTGAGCTTTAACTCTATTTTGGGGCGGCAAACAATGGCTAAGAGTATGGCGTCAGAACCCGGGTATTCTGTGGCAGAAGAAGTGGCAAACAGTGTTAGCCATGGGTTGGGAATGATTTTCGGTATCGTGGGTTTGGTGTTGCTGCTGGACCAGGCTATCGATGCCAATGCGGATGTACTGAGCATCACCAGCTTGAGTATCTATGGCGGCAGCATGATTTTGCTGTACCTTGCGTCAACCTTGTATCATGCCATCCCTTTTGAACGGGCCAAGCGGGCACTCAAGACATTCGATCACTGTGCAATCTATTTGCTGATTGCTGGTACCTATACGCCTTTTCTGCTGATTTCACTGCGAACCCCGCTGGCAATAACCCTGATGACGGTGATATGGGGATTGGCACTGGTTGGTATTATACTGAAAATTGTATTTGTCTACCGGTTCAAGCGCCTGTCACTGGCGACCTACCTGACCATGGGTTGGCTGTCCTTGATTGCGGTGTACCAGCTTGCTCTGTCGTTATCGGCTGGCGGGTTAGTGTTGCTGGCTGTTGGCGGGGTTATCTATTCGCTAGGGGTGGTGTTTTATGTCAATAAGCGGCTGCCCTATAACCATGCGATTTGGCATGTATTTGTATTGGGCGGGACGGTTTGTCACTTCTTGGCAATCTACTACTACGTCATCCCGATTTAAGCCTGAACAGCAGAATGAAAAAAGAGAGCCGTTGGCTCTCTTTTGGATCTTGGCCTCTGGTGGTTAGTTACGCCAGAAAGCCGGAAAGAAGACCACCAGTACGGTGAGGATTTCCAGCCTTCCCATCAACATGCCAAAGCTCAGTGTCCACTTGGCTAAGTCTGGTAAGGTGGCAAAGTTACCGGTTGGACCGATCACCTCCCCCATTCCAGGGCCGACATTAGCCACAGCGGTGACAGCACCGGTGATGCTAGTGATGGCATCTAGCCCCATCATTCCCAAAACCGCAGCCACAATTACAATGGTGATAATAAAAGTCAGGGCGAAGGCAACGACCGAGCGGACAATACCATCGGTCACCGGGCGGCCGTTATAGCGCTGGATAAAGACCCCTGATGGGTGGATCAGCTGCATCATCTGTTTGCGCAGCAGGGCAAAGGCCACCTGGAAACGGAAGATTTTCACCCCACCGGCGGTTGAGCCGGAGCAGCCGCCAACCAGCATGATGAAGGCAAAGACTATGGTCGGGAACGGGCCCCAGGCGCTAAAATCTTCCAGCCCGAAGCCAGTGGTGGTGACCACCGAGATAATATTGAACAGCGAGACCCGGAAGGCATCGATAAAGCGGTAGTCCAGCTGCCAGGTCAGCCATAGGGCTACAGCCAGCCCGGCGGAGAAAACCAGTAGGGTGAACCCGCGAACCTGGGCATCACTGAATAAGGCCGTCGCCTCTTTCTTTCGCAGTGCTTGGACAAACAGCAAAAACGGCAAGCCGCCGGCAAACATAAAGGCTATTGCCACCCAGTGGGCACTGTTGGAAAAGTGGTTCATCGAGCCGTCAGAGGTCGAATAGCCACCGGTCGACAGGGTGGTAAAGGCATGGTTGATGGCATCAAAGGTATTCATGCCAGTCAGCTGGTAGCCGATAACACATAGCCCGGTCAGGGTCAGGTAGACATTGACAATGTTTTTGGCCACGCTTTTGGTACGCGGCGAGCTTTTCTCTGACCAGTCGGATGACTCGGTCTGGAACAGCCGCATACCACCGACATTCAGCATCGGCAAGATTGCCACCCCCATCACGATGAACCCGATCCCGCCGAGCCACTGCAGGGTGGAACGCCACAGCAGAATACTTGGAGCCATGTCATCTAGCCCGCTGAGCACGGTGGAGCCGGTGGTGGTGATCCCCGACATCGTCTCGAAATAGGCATCGGTAAAGCTGATATGGTTGATAAACACAAACGGCAGTGCGGCAAAGGCACTGGCGATGGTCCACACCAGGGTGGTGATCAGGAACATATCCCGCACCCCCAGTTTGAACTCAGTTGTCCGGCCAAAGGTCAGGCAGAGGAAGGCCACCGAGTGAGTGATCAGCACGGCGGTGGCAAAATCAATGAAGCCCCCAGTTCCGGTGAAAAAAGCCACTAGAGTGGGCACGTACATAAATAGGGCTATCTTGGATAAGACCAGCCCTATGACAAATAAAATGGGACGGTAATTGACCATAACTCTTTACAGGAAGAACGGGCTAGGTTGGAACAGGCGTTCTACGTCTGGGATATATTTCTTGTCGACCAGGAACATCACAACGTGATCGTCTTGCTCGATAACGGTACGGTCATGGGCGATCAGTACTTCATCGCCACGTACGACGGCACCAATGGTGGTCCCTGGTGGTAGCTTGATATCACCAATCGCCTTGCCGACGACTTTTGAGGTGCTGGAGTCACCATGGGCAATCGCCTCGATGGCTTCTGCCGCGCCGCGGCGCAGTGAAGATACGTTGACGATATCAGCTTTGCGCACATGGGTCAGTAGTGCTGAAATGGTGGCCTGTTGTGGGGAAATCGCAATATCGATGGTACCGCCCTGTACCAGGTCGACATAGGCACCACGCTGGATCAGCACCATCACTTTCTTGGCACCCATCCGTTTGGCCAGCATTGCTGACATGATATTGGCTTCATCGTCGTTGGTCACCGCAATAAACACATCAATTTGCTCGATATGCTCTTCGCTCAGCAGCTCCTGATCGGAGGCATCACCACAGAAGACGATGGTATTTTCCAGCATTTCTGACAGGTTTTCTGCCCGCTCTGGATTGCGTTCTATCAGTTTTACGCTGTAGCTTTGCTCGAGGCGGCGGGCCAGGCCGGCACCGATGTTACCCCCGCCGACAATCATCAGCCGCTTATAGGGTTTTTCCAGTCGCTGCAGCTCACTCATAACCGAACGGATATGATTGCTGGCTGCCACGAAGAAGACTTCGTCATCGGCTTCGATAATGGTGGTGCCGCGCGGGCGGATTGGCCGCCCCTGGCGGAAAATCGCCGCAACCCGGGTATCGACATGCGGCATATGCTCGCGCAGGGCTGACAGTGCATTACCGACTAGCGGGCCACCATAATAGGCTTTTACGGCCACCAGGCCGACTTTGTCTTCGGCAAAACCGACCACCTGCAAGGCACCCGGGTATTCGATCAGACGTTGGATATAGCCGGTTACCAGCTCTTCCGGGGCGATCAGGTGATCGACGGGAACCGCATCGGACTGGAACAGGTGCTCTTTTTCTATCAGGTATTCCGGTGAACGAATACGTGCGACCCGGTTTGGGGTGTTAAACAGGGTAAAGGCAATCTGGCAGGCAATCATATTGGTTTCGTCAGAGTTGGTGACTGAAACCAGCATGTCGGCATCCTGTGCGCCGGCCTCCCGCAATGTGCGGGGGTGGCTGGCAAAACCTTGTACCACACGTAGATCGTATTTGTCCTGCAACTCGCGCAGACGCTCGGGATCTTTATCGACGATGGTTATATCGTTGTTTTCACCGACCAGGTTTTCGGCCAGTGTGCCACCGACCTGACCTGCACCGAGGATGATAATTTTCATAGCATATGCCTGATGATTCTTTTCTGCCTAAGATTACTACGCTTCCGGCTAGAGGCTATATGAATAGCCTCTGATTTAGAAGGATTTAGCTTTTTATTGGGCTTTACGTAAGACTGCGTAGTAAAAGCCGTCCATGTCGTGCTCACCAGGTAAGATCTGACGACCAGGCTGTGCAACATCACTGCCAATCAACTCGGCATCGGAAGTGCGGCCGAGGAAGGCTTTAACCTGCTCGCTATTTTCCTGTGGCGTGATAGAACATGTTGCGTAAACCAAGGTACCGCCAGGCTTAAGCTGTTGCCACATGGCATCGACGATTTCTGCCTGCAGTTGAGCCAGAGCGTCAATATCGTCGGCACGGCGGAGCCATTTAATATCAGGGTGACGGCGGATCACGCCGGTGGCCGAGCACGGTGCATCCAATAAAATGCGATCAAATTGCTCGCCCTGCCACCACTTGTCCGGATAACGGGCATCGGCACACAGAACCTGTGCATTCAGATTTAGGCGCTGCAGGTTATCGTGTACGCGGGCCAGACGCTGTTCGTCACAGTCAATCGCGACGACTTGGGTATCTGGCTGGCGTTCCATGATATGAGCGGTTTTACCACCCGGTGCGGCACAACAGTCAAGGATCAGTTCACCGGCTTGCGGGGCAAGGTATTCTACCGAAAGCTGCGCGGCGGCATCTTGAACCGATACCCAGCCGTCGGCAAAGCCTGGTAGCTTGCTGACATCACAAGGGGTGTGCAGGCGCAGGGCATCCTGAGCTTCAGGGTGAAGGTCGGTTTCGATACCCTCGGCATTCAGTAGCTCGCGGTATTCGTCACGGTTGTGATGACGGCGGTTAACCCGCAGCCACATTGGGGCCTTGGTGTTATTGGCATCAACCACTGATTCGAATTGCTCTGGGTAGCTCTGCTTTAACAGCTTAAGCAGCCAGCCAGGGTGGCCGTATCGGCCTGCATCATGGCTGAGTGCCTGCTCATCAAGACTCTCCTGCTGGCGCTGGTAGTTACGCAGTACAGCATTGATCAGGCCACGAAGCTGGGGCTTTTTCAGGTTTTTGGTGGCATTGACGGTTTCAGCAACCGCAGCATGAGCCGGAATACGCATGTAACCGAGCTGATACAGACCGACAAGGATCAGGTGGTGGAAAACCCGTTGCTTGCCTTTTAGCGGTTTATCCATCAACTGGTTGGTGACCGATTCCAGTCGAGGCAGCCAGCGCAGTACGCCATAACAGATTTCCTGTAGCAGTGCCTGGTCACGTTCTCTGATATCTTGCTGGGCAGCAGGCAGGGCGTTAGAAAGGGATTGGCCCTGATCAACAACCTGATAGACCACCTTGGCTGCAGCGGCTCTTACATTCATTCGGATTTCCTGAAGTTATTTCCGTTAATGGGCTATGGCAGTGGCCAAATCCGTTAACGACAGAATATTGCGTTTCCGTGAGGCGGAAAAGAAAAGCCAGTGCAAGCACTGGCTTAGTTATTACAATACGGTACCGGGTTCGAACCAGTCACGGCGCGAATTTAACAAATCTTGGGCCTTCATGGCTTTTTTGCCAGGAGGCTGCAGCTCGATCAGGCGTAGTGCGCCCTCGCCTGCTGCGACCAGGATGCCTTGTTTATCAGCCGCTAGGATGGTTCCAGGTGCTTTGCCCTGGTTATCCGTTTCGACCTCTGCTTGCCACACTTTGATATTTTGCTCGGCAACGGCAAAGTAGCTCATCGGCCATGGGTTGAAAGCGCGGATACAGCGCTCGATAGCCGCAGCGTCCATCGACCAGTCGATTTTGGCTTCTTCCTTGCTGAGCTTTTTGGCGTAGTTGGCCAGCTCGTCATTTTGCTTTTCCGGTACCGCTGTACCTGTTGCGATATCAGCCAGGCAGTCAATTAGCGCATCCGGACCCAGGCCGGCCAGTTTTTCATACATAGTGGCGCTGGTATCGCTCGCTTCGATTGGCAAGGAGGCAATTTTTAGCATATCGCCGGTATCCAAGCCTTCGTCCATCTGCATGATGGTAACGCCAGTTTCCTGATCGCCAGCCCAGATAGCGCGTTGGATCGGTGCGGCACCACGCCAGCGTGGCAAAATTGAGCCGTGTACATTGATGCAACCCAGTTTCGGCGTTTCCAGTACCTCAGTTGGCAGCAGCAGGCCATAGGCCACAACCACCATGATATCGGCATTGAGGGCAGCCAGCTCCTGCTGGGCTTCTTCGTTGCGCAGCGAGGCGGGTTGGTAGACCGGAATATCATGCTCAAGGGCAATATTCTTTACCGGGCTGGCGGTTAACTTTTTGCCGCGACCCGCCGGGCGATCCGGCTGGGTGTAAACGGCTATAACATCATGCTGTGAAGACAACAACGCCGCCAGGTGACGGGCGGCGAAGTCTGGGGTACCAGCAAATACAATACGTAATGGTTTGCTCAAGGTAGCCTCGATTATCAGTTTTTGTCGTTAAAACGCTTAATTTTCTCTAGCTTTTGCTTAATACGCTGGCGCTTCAGTGGCGATAGGTAATCAACAAATAGCTTGCCTGCCAGGTGATCCAACTCGTGCTGGACACAGATAGCGAGCAGATCATCGGCTTCAAAAGCGAACTCGTTACCGTCGCGGTCAAGTGCCTTGACGCTGACTTCTGCTGCACGAGGCACCAGTGCTCGTGCGCCAGGTACTGACAGGCAACCTTCTTCAATACCGTCTTCACCGCGCTTTTCGGTGATTTCCGGGTTGATAAGCACCATTGGCTGATTGCGTTCTTCAGAAAGATCGATCACAACGATACGCTGATGGATATCTACCTGGGTTGCGGCTAGGCCAATACCTTCCTCGTCGTACATGGTTTCCAGCATGTCATCGACGATTTTCTGGATTTCTGGTGTTACTGCTTCTACCGGTTTTGCAACGGTACGCAGGCGCTCATCAGGGAATGTTAATACTTGCAATACAGACATAGGTACTCGTAAAAATAGACAGTGCTGAAAACTAACGTAGCTTATTTGCTCTAATTCTAGTCATTTTAAAGATCAAATAACAGACCTGAGGGGAGTTAGATGACACCATCCAAGCTGATTGGCAACGAATCTTTGCACTGTTAGCCACTTTTTTGCTCCTGCTAAATTGCTAGCCTGGAGCCAAAAAGCATTATCCATGATGCAAAGCTGGTGGAGTGACAGTGAAGTGTGCCGAAAAATGTCGATGTTAATTTGGGTGACCATAGACACCGGCAAGGAGTAGTGCCAATCTGCCAGTCTTAACGCTGCTCAGGGGGCAGGCCCAAAGGATACTGGGTCAGTGCAGAGCTGGCCTTGCGACTATTATATTTAGGTATGCTCAGGGAGGACATAACATGAGGCCGCTTGTCTTTTACTTGGCACTTGTTGTGTTTCCGTCGCTTGCTTGGGCCAGTTTTTCCCAGCCTCTTGTAAAAGACGGTATTCCATCGGTATATACCGTGAAGGAAGGAGATACCTTGTGGGATATCTCTGCACATTTTTTTTCGACCCCCTGGCTATGGCCTCAGTTATGGCAGGCTAATTCCTATATTGATAACCCCCATTTGATCTACCCCGGGGATCAGTTGCATTTAGTCTGGGTTGAGGGGCAGCCGACACTTCAGCGGAAAAAATTAGTCAAGCTGTCACCCAAAATCCGGATCAAGCGAGCGCCCATTACCACGTTGCAGGAATCACTGCTCTTACCCTATCTGGTCGAACATAAACTATTGACTCCTGCCCATCTGGAGCGCTTGCCAAGGGTGTTGGGAGATAGCAATGAAAAAGGTTACATGTCTCTTAATGATACGGTATGGGTCGATACCGCTTTGGAGAGCGGTGAATTGTGGCGGGTGTACAGGCCGGATGTTGAATTTAGCCGTAACCAAGGGCTTGGCGAGGATGTTGGGCTTGCTCAGGTGATGGCGCTGAAAGAAGTTGCCAGAGTCAAAATCGATGGGATAAAGGGAAATGTTAGCAGGGTTAGTGTTCAATCCTTCCGGCAGGAGATCCGCCAGAATGATGTGCTATTGCCGGCTCCTTTGCCTGGATCGGAGATGGCACTCAGCTTTGCACCGTCCGCACCGCCTGTAGACGTACAGGCTACGGTATTGGGGCCCCTGAATGGCCAAAATTATATAGCGACCTCGGAAGTCGTGGTGCTTGACCGGGGTCATTTGGATCGTGTCTCAGCAGGCAATATCTTCCAGTTGTATCGGTCAGGTGCCAAGGTTGAAGGCGAAAAAGGCGACTATCGGTATCAAAGTAGCGGTTATGCCAACGATCAGCATCAGCTAAGCGAGATAGTACTCGGTGAAGTGATGGTGATCCGGCCCTACGAGTATTTCAGTTTAGCGGTTGTGACGAGGGCGACGGAACCTTTTAGGGCGGGAGTCATGGCCTTGCCGCCGCAACACCCTATCCCCAATGCTGCTGAACGATGAGTGAATTAGAAAGTTGGCTCACGTTGGCCGCTGTGCCGTCTCTGGGCGGTAACCGTATCAGCCAGTTATTGCAATATGCCACTCCTCGGCAGCTTTGCCGGATGTCTGCCGAGCAGCTTCAGGCTATTGGGCTTAAACCCCAGCAAATATCATGTTTGCTACAACCGCAATACCAACGCATAGATCGTTGCCTGCAGTGGGCTGAGCGTGAGCAACATACTATATTAACTCTCGATTCGCCTGGTTATCCGCCATTATTGAAAGAGATTGCCTCGGCCCCTCCCTTGTTGTTTGTCCATGGAGAAGCGCATTGGTTACATGAACCGCAGATTGCGGTGGTTGGTAGCCGATCGGCAAGTATTGATGGCCGTGAATCGGCCTATGAATTTTCGGCCTCGTTGGTAGCTGCTGATTATGTTGTTACCAGCGGCCTGGCACTGGGCGTGGATGGCCAGGCACATTACGGGGCCTTGAAAAATGGCGGAGCTACAATAGCGGTACTGGGTTCGGGGTTGGATCAGGTTTACCCTGCCCGTCACCGCAAGTTGGCCCATCAAATTGTCGAGCAAGGTGCGTTGGTATCGGAGTTCTGGCCCGATGAAAAACCGCGGCCGCAGAATTTTCCACGGCGCAACAGAGTGATCAGCGGACTGTCTGTTGGCGTATTAGTGATAGAGGCTGCAGAGAAAAGCGGTTCCTTGATCACCGCTCGTTATGCGTTGGAGCAAGGCCGGGAAGTTTTTGCCCTACCCGGCTCCATTCATTACCCCGGGAGCCGAGGAAGTAATGCATTAATTAAATCCGGTGCTAAATTGGTAGAAAGCCCGGTCGATATCTTTGAAGAGGTGGGTACCCTTACGGAGTGTGTGAAAAGTAACCAGTTAGACTTGTCGTTACCACAACCTGAAAATGAGGAATTGCCATTTTCATCGGTGTTGGCTAACGTAGGCAATGAAGCAACACCCGTAGATGTAGTTGCTGAACGCTGTGAACAACCCGTACATGAAGTTATGATGCAATTGTTGGAATTAGAATTGCAAGGTGTTGTCACTACAGTGCCCGGTGGCTATATCAGAACGAGGAGGGGCTAGTTATGATGGATATCCTTATGTACCTGTTTGAAACCTATATCCACAGCGATGTGGAGTTGCTGGTTGATCAGGACGAACTTTCAGATGAGCTGCTGCGTGCCGGTTTTCATCAGGAAGATATCTATAAAGCTCTGACATGGTTAGAGAAGCTTGCTGCATTGCAAGATACCGAGAACACCCCTTACATGAATAACAGTGCAGTCACTTCTATTCGTGTATATACCGCGCAGGAAATGGCGCGGCTTGATACCACCTGCCGTGGCTTTTTAACTTATCTTGAGCAGGTCCATGTACTCAGCGGTGATACCCGTGAAATGGTGATTGACCGGGTGATGGAGCTGGAAGCCCCTGAGTTTGTGCTTGATGATCTGAAGTGGATTATCCTAATGGTGCTATTTAATGCGCCAGGCAACGAAAGTGCCTATAGCCAGATGGAAGAGCTACTGTACGGTGTAGAAGATGGCTATCTTCATTAATTGAATCTCCCTGGCTGGCGAATGAAAGAGTTGTATGTCTGGTAAAATTAACGATCAATTGTTTTCGGCTCATGAACATGCCTTGGAGCAGGAACAAAGCTGCCCCCATTGTGGTGCCGAATTGGTCATTCGTAACAGCAAGCGAGGGCCTTTTTTGGGCTGCGCCGCGTACCCTGATTGTGATTACATCAAACCGTTGAATCACAATGATGGCCATGTCGTGAAGTATTTAGGCAAGCCCTGCCCGGACTGTGGGGATGAGCTGTTACTTCGACAAGGCCGATATGGCATGTTTATTGGTTGTGCTGGTTATCCGGCATGCCACCATATCGAATCGCCTGAGAAAAAAGCCGAAGATACCCATCTGGCTTGCCCGTTATGTGGTAAGGGGCATTTGATGGAGCGTAAGTCTCGCTATGGTAAGGTTTTTTATGCCTGTGATCAGTACCCTGGCTGTCGTTTTGCAGTCAATAATAAGCCGGTTGCCGGTCAGTGCCAGCGGTGTGGGTTCGGTTTGCTGATCGAGAAGAAATTAGCGAGTGGCATTAAACACCAGTGTGCTGATAGAAAGTGCCATGCCTATCAAGAGTAATGGCCCCGCCTTCACAATGTCATGATAAAAAAAGCCAGCAGAAGCTGGCTTTTTGGGTTTTAGGCACCAGGCTTTCTACTGGCTAATGGCCGGAAATGCAGCTGGATCTAGGTGGTCTGCTAGCTCATTTAACGTGTCTTTCAGACCAGCCTGAGAATTGGCACATACATTGATATGGCCCATTTTACGTCCAGGGCGCTTTTCTTTGCCGTACCAGTGAATATGGCACTGTGGCAGGGCCATCACGGCATCATCGAGGGTATCTTCGCCGAGAATGTTGACCATGGCCGTTGGGCGCAGCAGCGACGTATTGCCTAACGGCATGCCACATACGGCGCGTAGGTGGTTTTCAAACTGGCAGGTTTCGGCTCCTTGCTGGGTCCAGTGGCCGGAATTGTGTACCCGCGGTGCAATTTCATTGACCAGCAGCTTGCCATCGACATCAAAAAACTCGATAGCCAATACACCGATGTAATCCAGAGACTCTGCCAGTGCCCGGAACATGGTTTCAGCCTGGGCTTGCAGTTCACAGTTTCCTTCCTGTGCCACAGAGAGGCTAAGTACCCCGTTGCAGTGGATATTTTCAGTAAGCGGATAGATAGCGATACTGCCATCTTTGCCTCGGGCACCGATTAAGGACACTTCACGGTCAAAAGACACAAATTCTTCAGCCACAATGGCCTGATCAGGCGTAGTCGTGAGAAAGGTGCTAATTTCCTGCCAGATCTGCTCAGTGTCTTCATGGGACTTCAGTCGCCATTGTCCTTTCCCATCATAGCCACCCAAGGCACTTTTTAGCACCATGGGAATGCCGACGGTTTCAATGGCGTGATCAAGATCATCGCGGGTATTGATGATTTGGTACTTTGCATTGGCAACCCTGGCGCGATCGAGCAGGATCTTTTCCAAACGGCGGTCGCCGCCAGCCTTGATGGCTTCGGTAGTTGGCCGGAATTTACCGCTGGCTGCACAGGCATCGAGGATATCGTGGGGGATATGCTCAAATTCTGCGGTGATCACATTGGCGTAGGTGATTGCCGTATTCAGCCCTTTCATCATTAGCTGTTGAGTCAGCGGATGGACCACATGCCCGGTACCCACGTCATAAGCGAATACTTCAATATTTAAAGGAGCCCCGGCCAGTGCCATCATTCGTGCCAGCTGTCCTGCTCCAAGCACCAAGACCTTCATTATGCATCCTCTGCTGGGTTGGGGTTACTCAGCACTGTATCGGTTTGCTCTTTGCGAAAGGCATCAATGGCCGCCATGACAGTAGTGTCCTGGGTGCCAATGATTTGAGCGGCCAGTAAGCCGGCATTGGCCGCACCGGCATCACCAATTGCCAAGGTGCCTACCGCGACGCCTTTTGGCATCTGGACAATAGAAAGTAGTGAATCCATGCCTTTGAGCGCGCGGGACTGAACGGGTACACCCAGTACCGGTACGCTGGTAAAGGCCGCTGTCATGCCAGGAAGATGCGCTGCACCGCCAGCACCAGCAATGATGACTTTGATGCCGCGTTCGTGGGCACTTTCTGCATACTCAGTAAGTAGATGTGGAGTACGGTGAGCAGAAACCACTTTGGTTTCATAAGGCACGTTGAAGCGGTCTAGCATTTCAGCTGCATGCTGCATGGTTGGCCAATCTGACTTTGAGCCCATGATAATCCCAACTTTCATCCCGATCTCCTTTGGGTTGCATAAAATGAAGGCATGTATATGTATTCTTTTGCGCGCATTATACGGTGATTTTTTGAGAAGGAAAACGTTTGCGTCGGTGATTTTGTCTCATTCTATTACTAACATGGAGTTGCGTGGTGGGAGTGGGTAAAATAGGTAAACAAATGGTTAAATCTAGCGTCAGCTGATATCGATGATGAGGATAATGTGGAGAATTTAGCGCAAGTCGTTGCTGCATTGCAGCAAGGTGAGGTTGTGGCCTACCCGACCGAGGCTGTTTTTGGTGTGGGGTGCGATCCTGATAATGAGCAAGCTGTGCAGAAACTCTTGGCATTAAAACAGCGCCCGGTAGAAAAAGGGTTGATCTTGATTGCTGCCGATTATGAGCAGTTGACGCCCTATATTGATGATAGCCAGTTAACTGCTGAGCAGATTGCACGCATTCAGGCTAGCTGGCCGGGCCCTGTTACCTGGGTCATGCCAACCAAAGCTGGGGTGCCGAGCTTTTTAACTGGTCAGTTTACAACCATTGCAGTACGTGTCACTGATCATCCATTAGTGCAACAGTTATGCCGTCAGTTCGGCAAACCGCTGACCTCAACCAGTGCCAACCTTACTGGTCAGGAGCCAGGGCGTAGCGCTGAAGAAGTCAAAGAGCAGCTAGGCCAATATTTACCTGCTATTTTACAAGGGGAGACAGGAGGCCGTGACAACCCTTCTGAAATCCGTGATGCCATTACAGGGAAAGTTTTCCGCCAAGGATAAAATCACTATGCAAGAAGTCAGCAAACAAGCGGTAAAAGCGTTTCTATTAGATCTTCAAGATCGTATTTGTCAGGCGCTCGAACAACAAGACGGCAAGGCAGTGTTTGAACAAGACCAATGGGAGCGGGAGCAAGGCGGCGGTGGCCGCAGCCGGGTATTACGCCAGGGCCGAGTCTTTGAGCAGGCCGGGGTTAACTTCTCTCATGTGTTTGGCACCAAAATGCCAGCATCGGCTACGGCGCACCGTCCTGAATTGGCGGGTCGTAGCTTTGAGGCAATGGGGGTTTCTCTGGTGATCCACCCGAACAACCCGTATGTGCCTACTTCACATGCCAATGTACGTTTCTTTATTGCCGAAAAAGAAGGAGAGGCTCCGGTCTGGTGGTTTGGCGGTGGTTTTGACTTGACCCCTTTCTACCCGTTTGCTGAAGACTGCCAGCATTGGCACAATACTGCGAAGGCACTTTGTGCTCCCTACGGTGAGGAGGTGTACCAGCAGCACAAAGACTGGTGCGATAAGTATTTCTTTTTGCCTCACCGCAATGAAACTCGCGGTGTGGGTGGTTTGTTCTTTGATGACCTCAATGAGTGGGGTTTTGAAAAGAGCTTCAACTATATGCAAGCCGTGGGTAATGGTTATATAGACGCTTACCTACCGATTGTAGAGAAGCGCCACCCTACCCCTTATGGCGAGCGTGAACGTGAATTTCAGCTATATCGCCGTGGTCGCTATGTTGAGTTTAATTTGGTTTATGACCGTGGCACCTTGTTTGGTTTGCAAAGTGGTGGGCGGACAGAATCAATCCTGATGTCGATGCCGCCTCTGGCCCGCTGGGAGTATTGTTATGAGCCAGAGTTAGGTTCACCTGAAGCGGATCTGTATGAGAATTACCTCAAACCGCGCGACTGGTAACATCGGCCACGAAAGGTTTGAGCTTGTATTCATGCAATGGTAGGGTCGATTTATCGACCCTGCTTTATTTGGAATGTATAGCCACATGGATAAGTACGTTGTTTTCGGCAATCCGATTGCCCAGAGTAAATCGCCATTAATTCATACTTTGTTTGCCCGCCAGACCGCTCAACAGATGACTTATACTGCAGAGCTGGCACCTATCGATGGTTTTAAATTGGCCGCGGATAATTTTTTTGCTGCTGGTGGCCGTGGTTGTAACATCACTGTTCCTTTTAAAGAAGATGCCTATCAATATGCTTCTAAACTGACTGAGCGGGCAAAGCTGGCTGGTGCGGTGAATACGCTGAAAAAATTGGATGACGGTGACATTCTCGGTGATAACACTGACGGTGAAGGCTTGGTTCAGGATCTATTGCAGAATCAGGTTGAGCTAGCGGGTAAGCGCATTCTGCTTATTGGTGCTGGTGGTGCTGCGCGGGGCGTCATATTACCTTTATTGGCTCAACAGCCCGAAAAGCTGGTGATCACGAATCGAACGTTAGAGAAAGCCGAGCTGCTGGCAGAGTTATTTTCATCTTATGGCAACATTCGAGCTGTGGCGCTCAATACACTTGAACAACCTGAGTTTGATGTGATCATTAATTCAACCTCTGCGGGGTTAAGTGGCCAATTACCTAATGTTTCAGAGAAGATCATTAAACCAGCTGCCACCTGTTATGACATGGTATATAGCTCGGAACTGACAGCTTTCAACCGGTGGGCGCGTGATTTGGGTGCCGGAAAGACCTTAGACGGGTTAGGGATGCTGGTGGGCCAGGCAGCAGAAAGCTTTATGCTATGGCGAGGTATTCGTCCAGGAGCCAAGCAGGTTCAAAGTGAGCTACGTCGAGCAATGCAGGAATAAACATGAATCAAGACATATTATTTGCTGATATCCAGCTATGGGATAGTGAGAAGCAGGCGGTTAATTTCCCAGCTCAGCAAGCCGGAGCCCTGATCACCTGCTGGGTGAGTCTTTCTTGGTTACAACAGAAAACCGAACACCCACTGATTGAAGAGGTGGATATTCTCAGTACCTTTGCTGCCAACCGCTTCGATTTAGAAGAGTTGGCAGAAGAAATGATCGAGGAAGAAGAATTCAATCGCGATGGTGATATCGAGATCGGCTAGCAATAATTTACAGCTCGGCCAGGTATTCGTTTTTTAGCCGAACATAGTTATCTGCTGAAGCCGGTAAAAAAGCCCGCTCCTTGTCGGTTAATGGACGGGCTTGCTTTACTGGGCTACCGACATACAGATATCCCCCTTCCAGGCGTTTCCCTGGTGGAATTAAGCTCCCGGCACCAATGATGACATCATCCTCTATAATGGCGCCATCGAGTAAGATAGCCCCCATTCCCACTAAGACTCGGTCCCCGACTTGGCAGCCATGCAACATAGCCTTGTGACCAATCGTCACATCATCACCTATAATTAAAGGATGGCCCTTAGGGTTGTCAGCTGTTTTGCGAGTGACATGTAATACCGTACCGTCTTGAACATTGGTGCGTGCGCCAATGTGGATTTGGTTTACATCGCCACGTGCAGCAACCAGAGGCCAGATACTCGCATCCTGAGCCAGGGTAATGTCACCGACAAGGACAGACGAGTTATCAATATAAACATTATCACCCAGTGAAGGTCGAATACCTTTATATGAACGTAGTGGTGAAGTCATTGGGAAGCCTCTCTTTGCGTGTTTATCTTGTGAGAATAGCCAAGTGGTGATGTGAATAACATCAAAAAAGCTGTGATTGTTCGTTAATTGCGCGCTTGAGCGGAGGTGACGGTTTTATTTCAAAATGCCCCTTGCCAATGTGATCGAAGTCTCTATAATGCGACCTCACTGACACGGAGCACGGCAACTTAGCCGGTGACGAATCAGTTTGTTCTTTAACAATTTGACCATGCAATCTGTGTGGGCACTCGTGAAAAAGTTAAGTCGAAAGATTTATCAATGAACTGAGTGACCAAGAGCTAGAAATAGTTCGATTGCTTTTTTTGATTTACTTTTTATTAAAAAGTGAAAATAAGAAAGCGGCACAGTCAATTCGAGTTCCCGTTGCTAGCTTCTAGTAATGGAAACTCAATCAGTATTCATTGAGCCGTTCCGAAAGGAACAACAAAACTTTAATTGAAGAGTTTGATCATGGCTCAGATTGAACGCTGGCGGCAGGCCTAACACATGCAAGTCGAGCGGCAGCGACAACATTGACCCTTCGGGGGATTTGTTGGGCGGCGAGCGGCGGACGGGTGAGTAATGCCTGGGAATATGCCTTAGTGTGGGGGATAACTATTGGAAACGATAGCTAATACCGCATAATGCCTACGGGCCAAAGAGGGGGACCTTCGGGCCTCTCGCGCTAAGATTAGCCCAGGTGGGATTAGCTTGTTGGTGGGGTAACGGCTCACCAAGGCAACGATCCCTAGCTGGTCTGAGAGGATGATCAGCCACACTGGAACTGAGACACGGTCCAGACTCCTACGGGAGGCAGCAGTGGGGAATATTGCACAATGGGGGAAACCCTGATGCAGCCATGCCGCGTGTATGAAGAAGGCCTTCGGGTTGTAAAGTACTTTCAGTCGTGAGGAAGGGTGTGTAGTTAATAGCTGCATGCCTTGACGTTAGCGACAGAAGAAGCACCGGCTAACTCCGTGCCAGCAGCCGCGGTAATACGGAGGGTGCGAGCGTTAATCGGAATTACTGGGCGTAAAGCGCATGCAGGCGGTCTGTTAAGCAAGATGTGAAAGCCCGGGGCTCAACCTCGGAACAGCATTTTGAACTGGCAGACTAGAGTCTTGTAGAGGGGGGTAGAATTTCAGGTGTAGCGGTGAAATGCGTAGAGATCTGAAGGAATACCGGTGGCGAAGGCGGCCCCCTGGACAAAGACTGACGCTCAGATGCGAAAGCGTGGGGAGCAAACAGGATTAGATACCCTGGTAGTCCACGCCGTAAACGATGTCTACTTGGAGGTTGTGGCCTTGAGCCGTGGCTTTCGGAGCTAACGCGTTAAGTAGACCGCCTGGGGAGTACGGTCGCAAGATTAAAACTCAAATGAATTGACGGGGGCCCGCACAAGCGGTGGAGCATGTGGTTTAATTCGATGCAACGCGAAGAACCTTACCTACTCTTGACATCCAGAGAAGTTACCAGAGATGGTTTCGTGCCTTCGGGAACTCTGAGACAGGTGCTGCATGGCTGTCGTCAGCTCGTGTTGTGAAATGTTGGGTTAAGTCCCGCAACGAGCGCAACCCCTATCCTTGTTTGCCAGCGCGTAATGGCGGGAACTCCAGGGAGACTGCCGGTGATAAACCGGAGGAAGGTGGGGACGACGTCAAGTCATCATGGCCCTTACGAGTAGGGCTACACACGTGCTACAATGGCGTATACAGAGGGCTGCCAACCAGCGATGGTGAGCGAATCCCACAAAGTACGTCGTAGTCCGGATTGGAGTCTGCAACTCGACTCCATGAAGTCGGAATCGCTAGTAATCGTAGATCAGAATGCTACGGTGAATACGTTCCCGGGCCTTGTACACACCGCCCGTCACACCATGGGAGTGGGCTGCACCAGAAGTAGATAGCTTAACCTTCGGGAGGGCGTTTACCACGGTGTGGTTCATGACTGGGGTGAAGTCGTAACAAGGTAGCCCTAGGGGAACCTGGGGCTGGATCACCTCCTTACCTAAAGACTTGCTGTTTTATGCAGTGTCCACACAGATTGCTTGGTTAATATGTGAAAGAACAGCGAAAGCGCTAATGAATGACTCCGGTTATTGATTAACGCTTTTTGCGTTATGCTCTTTAACAATCTGGAAAGCTGACTAGTAAATTCAATTTTTACAATTGAATTAAAATGTTCTTCTTTATGAAGAACGAGTTCTCAAGCAAACACATTCAAGTGTCTTGTGTAGAGTCCGGCGAAAAACCAATTGTGTCCTTATCAGGCACACAAACCTTGGTTGTTTGAACATACGCTTTTGTCTTCACTTTTTTGAAAAGTGAAAATAAAAAACTCCTTGGGGTTGTATGGTTAAGTGACTAAGCGTACACGGTGGATGCCTTGGCAGTCAGAGGCGATGAAGGACGTATTAACTTGCGATAAGCCCAGTTTAGGCAGTAAAAGCCACTTGAGACTGGGATTTCCGAATGGGGAAACCCACTGGCATAAGCCAGTATCGCTACGTGAATACATAGCGTAGCGAGGCGAACCGGGGGAACTGAAACATCTAAGTACCCCGAGGAACAGAAATCAACCGAGATTCCGGCAGTAGCGGCGAGCGAAACCGGATTAGCCCTTAAGCTAGTTGCATGTTAGGCGAATGTGCTGGAAAGCACAGCAGTAAAGGGTGATAGCCCCGTAGCCGACAGCGCGCTTTTAGTGAAATCGAGTAGGACGGGACACGTGATATCCTGTCTGAACATGGGGGGACCATCCTCCAAGGCTAAATACTCCTGACTGACCGATAGTGAACCAGTACCGTGAGGGAAAGGCGAAAAGAACCCCTGTGAGGGGAGTGAAATAGAACCTGAAACCGTGTACGTACAAGCAGTAGGAGCACCTTCGTGGTGTGACTGCGTACCTTTTGTATAATGGGTCAGCGACTTAATTTTAGTAGCAAGGTTAACCGTATAGGGGAGCCGTAGGGAAACCGAGTCTTAACTGGGCGTATAAGTTGCTAGGATTAGACCCGAAACCAGGTGATCTAGCCATGGGCAGGTTGAAGGTGAGGTAACACTTACTGGAGGACCGAACCGACTAATGTTGAAAAATTAGCGGATGACTTGTGGCTAGGGGTGAAAGGCCAATCAAACCTGGAGATAGCTGGTTCTCCCCGAAAGCTATTTAGGTAGCGCCTCGGACGAATACTACTGGGGGTAGAGCACTGTTAAGGCTAGGGGGTCATCCCGACTTACCAACCCTTTGCAAACTCCGAATACCAGTAAGTACTATCCGGGAGACACACGGCGGGTGCTAACGTCCGTCGTGGAGAGGGAAACAACCCAGACCGCCAGCTAAGGTCCCAAAGTTATAGCTAAGTGGGAAACGATGTGGGAAGGCTCAGACAGCCAGGATGTTGGCTTAGAAGCAGCCATCATTTAAAGAAAGCGTAATAGCTCACTGGTCGAGTCGGCCTGCGCGGAAGATTTAACGGGGCTAAGCTATACACCGAAGCTGCGGCAATGCAGTTTACTGCATTGGGTAGGGGAGCGTTCTGTAAGCCGTTGAAGGTGAATCGTAAGGTTTGCTGGAGGTATCAGAAGTGCGAATGCTGACATGAGTAACGATAAAGGGAGTGAAAAACTCCCTCGCCGGAAGATCAAGGGTTCCTGTCCAACGTTAATCGGGGCAGGGTAAGTCGACCCCTAAGGCGAGGCCGAAAGGCGTAGTCGATGGGAAACAGGTTAATATTCCTGTACTGCTTATAACTGCGATGGGGGGACGGAGAAGGCTAGGTGGGCCAGGCGACGGTTGTCCTGGTTCAAGGGTGTAGGCTGATGGTTTAGGTAAATCCGGACCATCTTAAGGCTGAGACCCGATGTCGAGCCGCTACGGCGGTGAAGTCATTGATGCCATGCTTCCGGGAAAAGCCTCTAAGCGATAGGTTGTAAGCAATCGTACCCCAAACCGACACAGGTGATCAGGTAGAGAATACCAAGGCGCTTGAGAGAACTCGGGTGAAGGAACTAGGCAAAATGGTACCGTAACTTCGGGAGAAGGTACGCTCCTGGCGGTGAAGTCCCTTGCGGATGGAGCTACTGGGAGTCGCAGATACCAGGTGGCTGCAACTGTTTATTAAAAACACAGCACTGTGCAAAATCGAAAGATGACGTATACGGTGTGACGCCTGCCCGGTGCCGGAAGGTTAATTGATGGGGTTAGACTTCGGTCGAAGCTCTTGATCGAAGCCCCGGTAAACGGCGGCCGTAACTATAACGGTCCTAAGGTAGCGAAATTCCTTGTCGGGTAAGTTCCGACCTGCACGAATGGCGTAATGATGGCCACGCTGTCTCCACCCGAGACTCAGTGAAATTGAAATCGCAGTGAAGATGCTGTGTACCCGCGGCTAGACGGAAAGACCCCGTGAACCTTTACTACAGCTTGGCACTGAACATTGACCCTACATGTGTAGGATAGGTGGGAGGCTTTGAAACCATGTCGCTAGATATGGTGGAGCCGTCCTTGAAATACCACCCTTGTAGTGTTGATGTTCTAACGTCGCCCCCTTATCGGGGGTGCGGACAGTGCCTGGTGGGTAGTTTGACTGGGGCGGTCTCCTCCCAAAGAGTAACGGAGGAGCACGAAGGTGGGCTAATCACGGTCGGACATCGTGAGGTTAGTGCAATGGCATAAGCCCGCTTGACTGCGAGAATGACAATTCGAGCAGGTGCGAAAGCAGGTCATAGTGATCCGGTGGTTCTGAATGGAAGGGCCATCGCTCAACGGATAAAAGGTACTCCGGGGATAACAGGCTGATACCGCCCAAGAGTTCATATCGACGGCGGTGTTTGGCACCTCGATGTCGGCTCATCACATCCTGGGGCTGAAGTCGGTCCCAAGGGTATGGCTGTTCGCCATTTAAAGTGGTACGCGAGCTGGGTTTAGAACGTCGTGAGACAGTTCGGTCCCTATCTGCCGTGGGCGTTGGATGATTGAAGGGGGCTGCTCCTAGTACGAGAGGACCGGAGTGGACGAACCTCTGGTGTTCGGGTTGTCACGCCAGTGGCATTGCCCGGTAGCTAAGTTCGGAATCGATAAGCGCTGAAAGCATCTAAGCGCGAAGCGAGCCCTGAGATGAGTCATCCCTGATACTTTAAGTATCCTAAAGGGTTGTTGGAGACTACGACGTAGATAGGCAGGGTGTGTAAGTGCTGCGAGGCATTGAGCTAACCTGTACTAATTGCCCGTGAGGCTTAACCATACAACACCCAAGGGGTTTTTCACTGAAATCGTTCCCGGAATGCCGGACCAAGACGATTATCAGTATTGCCTACATCCATGTAGGTATGGACTCCACGAAGCACTTGAATGGTGCTGAGAACAACTAGTTAACTTTCCCAGATTGCTATTTATCGCCTTTGGGCGGTGAATAAAACAGAATTTGCTTGGCGACCATAGCATTATGGACCCACCTGATCCCATGCCGAACTCAGTAGTGAAACGTAATAGCGCCGATGGTAGTGTGGGGTCTCCCCATGTGAGAGTAGGACATCGCCAGGCTCCAAATTTTGATTTCACTTTTTTAAAAGTGAATGACAGAAAACGAGAGCCCGTTGGCAACAACGGGCTTTTATTTCGCTCTTACCGAACCCGGTGTGAGCGGAGTCAATATAAGGTTTTTGCTCTTTAATCGAATGATTAAAAAGATGAAAATTTTATCTTGACTTAAAAACAGAGAAGCGTATTATACGCGTCCTGACTTGCTGAAGCGCAACGCGCCAAGGCATTGAAAGTCAACGTTCTTTAACAATTTGACCATGCAATCTGTGTGGGCACTCGTGAAAAAGTTAAGTCGAAAGATTTATCAATGAACTGAGTGACCAATACAAATAACTACGGTTATTTGGCACAGTCAATTCATTACCATTCTCTTCTCTATATGAAAAGAATAATGGTAATAGCTTTAAAATTACTTTCTTGCTTCGGTAAGAAACAGTTTTGAAGTCAGTATTCATTGAGCCGTTCCGAAAGGAACAACAAAACTTTAATTGAAGAGTTTGATCATGGCTCAGATTGAACGCTGGCGGCAGGCCTAACACATGCAAGTCGAGCGGCAGCGACTTAGCTGAACCTTCGGGGGACGCTAAGGGCGGCGAGCGGCGGACGGGTGAGTAATGCCTGGGAATATGCCTTAGTGTGGGGGATAACTATTGGAAACGATAGCTAATACCGCATAATGCCTACGGGCCAAAGAGGGGGACCTTCGGGCCTCTCGCGCTAAGATTAGCCCAGGTGGGATTAGCTTGTTGGTGGGGTAACGGCTCACCAAGGCAACGATCCCTAGCTGGTCTGAGAGGATGATCAGCCACACTGGAACTGAGACACGGTCCAGACTCCTACGGGAGGCAGCAGTGGGGAATATTGCACAATGGGGGAAACCCTGATGCAGCCATGCCGCGTGTATGAAGAAGGCCTTCGGGTTGTAAAGTACTTTCAGTCGTGAGGAAGGGTGTGTAGTTAATAGCTGCATGCCTTGACGTTAGCGACAGAAGAAGCACCGGCTAACTCCGTGCCAGCAGCCGCGGTAATACGGAGGGTGCGAGCGTTAATCGGAATTACTGGGCGTAAAGCGCATGCAGGCGGTCTGTTAAGCAAGATGTGAAAGCCCGGGGCTCAACCTCGGAACAGCATTTTGAACTGGCAGACTAGAGTCTTGTAGAGGGGGGTAGAATTTCAGGTGTAGCGGTGAAATGCGTAGAGATCTGAAGGAATACCGGTGGCGAAGGCGGCCCCCTGGACAAAGACTGACGCTCAGATGCGAAAGCGTGGGGAGCAAACAGGATTAGATACCCTGGTAGTCCACGCCGTAAACGATGTCTACTTGGAGGTTGTGGCCTTGAGCCGTGGCTTTCGGAGCTAACGCGTTAAGTAGACCGCCTGGGGAGTACGGTCGCAAGATTAAAACTCAAATGAATTGACGGGGGCCCGCACAAGCGGTGGAGCATGTGGTTTAATTCGATGCAACGCGAAGAACCTTACCTACTCTTGACATCCAGAGAAGTTACCAGAGATGGTTTCGTGCCTTCGGGAACTCTGAGACAGGTGCTGCATGGCTGTCGTCAGCTCGTGTTGTGAAATGTTGGGTTAAGTCCCGCAACGAGCGCAACCCCTATCCTTGTTTGCCAGCGCGTAATGGCGGGAACTCCAGGGAGACTGCCGGTGATAAACCGGAGGAAGGTGGGGACGACGTCAAGTCATCATGGCCCTTACGAGTAGGGCTACACACGTGCTACAATGGCGTATACAGAGGGCTGCCAACCAGCGATGGTGAGCGAATCCCACAAAGTACGTCGTAGTCCGGATTGGAGTCTGCAACTCGACTCCATGAAGTCGGAATCGCTAGTAATCGTAGATCAGAATGCTACGGTGAATACGTTCCCGGGCCTTGTACACACCGCCCGTCACACCATGGGAGTGGGCTGCACCAGAAGTAGATAGCTTAACCTTCGGGAGGGCGTTTACCACGGTGTGGTTCATGACTGGGGTGAAGTCGTAACAAGGTAGCCCTAGGGGAACCTGGGGCTGGATCACCTCCTTACCTAAAGACTTAACTGTTTTATGCAGTGTCCACACAGATTGCCTGGTCGAAATGTAAAAGAACGTGAAAAGACTTGGGTCTGTAGCTCAGGTGGTTAGAGCGCACCCCTGATAAGGGTGAGGTCGGTGGTTCAAGTCCACTCAGACCCACCACTTTCTTCCCAAAGAAAGTGTGTGACAGTCTTTTTAATACGTTGGGGCTATAGCTCAGCTGGGAGAGCGCCTGCCTTGCACGCAGGAGGTCTGCGGTTCGATCCCGCATAGCTCCACCACTCTTTAAACGTACTTCTCTTGAAAGACAGAGATATATAGTACTTTTAAAAAGTGGACACCTTTTCGAAGGTCAACACATGTTCTTTAACAATCTGGAAAGCTGACTAGTAAATTCAATTTTTACAATTGAATTAAAATGTTCTTCTTTATGAAGAACGAGTTCTCAAGCAAACACATTCAAGTGTCTTGTGTAGAGTCCGGCGAAAAACCAATGTCTCCCTGCTCTTTCATGTAGAGAAGGAGAGACACAAACCTTGGTTGTTGACCATACGAAACCTCTTGGGGTTGTATGGTTAAGTGACTAAGCGTACACGGTGGATGCCTTGGCAGTCAGAGGCGATGAAGGACGTATTAACTTGCGATAAGCCCAGTTTAGGCAGTAAAAGCCACTTGAGACTGGGATTTCCGAATGGGGAAACCCACTGGCATAAGCCAGTATCGCTACGTGAATACATAGCGTAGCGAGGCGAACCGGGGGAACTGAAACATCTAAGTACCCCGAGGAATAGAAATCAACCGAGATTCCGGCAGTAGCGGCGAGCGAAACCGGATTAGCCCTTAAGCTAGTTGCATGTTAGGCGAATGTGCTGGAAAGCACAGCAGTAAAGGGTGATAGCCCCGTAGCCGACAGCGCGCTTTTAGTGAAATCGAGTAGGACGGGACACGTGATATCCTGTCTGAACATGGGGGGACCATCCTCCAAGGCTAAATACTCCTGACTGACCGATAGTGAACCAGTACCGTGAGGGAAAGGCGAAAAGAACCCCTGTGAGGGGAGTGAAATAGAACCTGAAACCGTGTACGTACAAGCAGTAGGAGCACCTTCGTGGTGTGACTGCGTACCTTTTGTATAATGGGTCAGCGACTTAATTTTAGTAGCAAGGTTAACCGTATAGGGGAGCCGTAGGGAAACCGAGTCTTAACTGGGCGCATAAGTTGCTAGGATTAGACCCGAAACCAGGTGATCTAGCCATGGGCAGGTTGAAGGTGAGGTAACACTTACTGGAGGACCGAACCGACTAATGTTGAAAAATTAGCGGATGACTTGTGGCTAGGGGTGAAAGGCCAATCAAACCTGGAGATAGCTGGTTCTCCCCGAAAGCTATTTAGGTAGCGCCTCGGACGAATACTACTGGGGGTAGAGCACTGTTAAGGCTAGGGGGTCATCCCGACTTACCAACCCTTTGCAAACTCCGAATACCAGTAAGTACTATCCGGGAGACACACGGCGGGTGCTAACGTCCGTCGTGGAGAGGGAAACAACCCAGACCGCCAGCTAAGGTCCCAAAGTTATAGCTAAGTGGGAAACGATGTGGGAAGGCTCAGACAGCCAGGATGTTGGCTTAGAAGCAGCCATCATTTAAAGAAAGCGTAATAGCTCACTGGTCGAGTCGGCCTGCGCGGAAGATTTAACGGGGCTAAGCTATACACCGAAGCTGCGGCAATGCAGTTTACTGCATTGGGTAGGGGAGCGTTCTGTAAGCCGTTGAAGGTGAATCGTAAGGTTTGCTGGAGGTATCAGAAGTGCGAATGCTGACATGAGTAACGATAAAGGGAGTGAAAAACTCCCTCGCCGGAAGATCAAGGGTTCCTGTCCAACGTTAATCGGGGCAGGGTAAGTCGACCCCTAAGGCGAGGCCGAAAGGCGTAGTCGATGGGAAACAGGTTAATATTCCTGTACTGCTTATAACTGCGATGGGGGGACGGAGAAGGCTAGGTGGGCCAGGCGACGGTTGTCCTGGTTCAAGGGTGTAGGCTGTATTCTTAGGTAAATCCGGGAATACTTAAGGCTGAGACCCGATGTCGAGTCACTACGGTGATGAAGTCATTGATGCCATGCTTCCGGGAAAAGCCTCTAAGCGATAGGTTGTAAGCAATCGTACCCCAAACCGACACAGGTGATCAGGTAGAGAATACCAAGGCGCTTGAGAGAACTCGGGTGAAGGAACTAGGCAAAATGGTACCGTAACTTCGGGAGAAGGTACGCTCCTGGCGGTGAAGTCCCTTGCGGATGGAGCTACTGGGAGTCGCAGATACCAGGTGGCTGCAACTGTTTATTAAAAACACAGCACTGTGCAAAATCGAAAGATGACGTATACGGTGTGACGCCTGCCCGGTGCCGGAAGGTTAATTGATGGGGTTAGACTTCGGTCGAAGCTCTTGATCGAAGCCCCGGTAAACGGCGGCCGTAACTATAACGGTCCTAAGGTAGCGAAATTCCTTGTCGGGTAAGTTCCGACCTGCACGAATGGCGTAATGATGGCCACGCTGTCTCCACCCGAGACTCAGTGAAATTGAAATCGCAGTGAAGATGCTGTGTACCCGCGGCTAGACGGAAAGACCCCGTGAACCTTTACTACAGCTTGGCACTGAACATTGACCCTACATGTGTAGGATAGGTGGGAGGCTTTGAAACCATGTCGCTAGATATGGTGGAGCCGTCCTTGAAATACCACCCTTGTAGTGTTGATGTTCTAACGTCGCCCCCTTATCGGGGGTGCGGACAGTGCCTGGTGGGTAGTTTGACTGGGGCGGTCTCCTCCCAAAGAGTAACGGAGGAGCACGAAGGTGGGCTAATCACGGTCGGACATCGTGAGGTTAGTGCAATGGCATAAGCCCGCTTGACTGCGAGAATGACAATTCGAGCAGGTGCGAAAGCAGGTCATAGTGATCCGGTGGTTCTGAATGGAAGGGCCATCGCTCAACGGATAAAAGGTACTCCGGGGATAACAGGCTGATACCGCCCAAGAGTTCATATCGACGGCGGTGTTTGGCACCTCGATGTCGGCTCATCACATCCTGGGGCTGAAGTCGGTCCCAAGGGTATGGCTGTTCGCCATTTAAAGTGGTACGCGAGCTGGGTTTAGAACGTCGTGAGACAGTTCGGTCCCTATCTGCCGTGGGCGTTGGATGATTGAAGGGGGCTGCTCCTAGTACGAGAGGACCGGAGTGGACGAACCTCTGGTGTTCGGGTTGTCACGCCAGTGGCATTGCCCGGTAGCTAAGTTCGGAATCGATAAGCGCTGAAAGCATCTAAGCGCGAAGCGAGCCCTGAGATGAGTCATCCCTGATACTTTAAGTATCCTAAAGGGTTGTTGGAGACTACGACGTAGATAGGCAGGGTGTGTAAGTGCTGCGAGGCATTGAGCTAACCTGTACTAATTGCCCGTGAGGCTTAACCATACAACACCCAAGGGGTTTTTCACTGAAATCGTTCCCGGAATGCCGGACCAAGACGATTATCAGTATTGCCTACATCCATGTAGGTATGGACTCCACGAAGCACTTGAATGGTGCTGAGAACAGCTAGTTAACTTTCCCAGATTGCTATTTATCGCCTTTGGGCGGTAGATAAAACAGAATTTGCTTGGCGACCATAGCATTATGGACCCACCTGATCCCATGCCGAACTCAGTAGTGAAACGTAATAGCGCCGATGGTAGTGTGGGGTCTCCCCATGTGAGAGTAGGACATCGCCAGGCTCCCAATTTAGGTTAGCGTTATGAACGAACGTTAGTCCTGAGTGGAGCGGTAGTTCAGTTGGTTAGAATACCGGCCTGTCACGCCGGGGGTCGCGGGTTCGAGTCCCGTCCGCTCCGCCACTTATTCAGACAGAGTTAAGTCTTTAAAATAACTACAGGGGTATAGCTCCAATTGGCAGAGCAGCGGATTCCAAATCCGCGTGTTGGGAGTTCGAATCTCTCTACCCCTGCCATATACGAAGCCTCAGTCGAAAGACTGGGGCTTTTTTGTGTTTTCTGCTTATTAAAGCAATGTGAGCGCAGAATATTTCGCTTCTTGATGGTAAGTGCTACTGTATTACCGTGCTTTGCTTTTCAAAGCCTTGCGGGTTAACTTGATTGTAACTATCTATTTATTCTTACTAATAATGTGACTGGCCGAAGGAAAATCGGTTTGATTTTCGGTGAGTACCCAGTAGAATAACTTTCATACGTATTAGGGGTGTAGCTCCAATTGGCAGAGCAGCGGATTCCAAATCCGCGTGTTGGGAGTTCGAATCTCTCCACCCCTGCCACATTCGAAGGCCTCGACTGCAATGTCGGGGCCTTTTTACATTTGTTGCTTCTACGAAGCAATGTTGGGAACTGGATCGCCAGCCCGGTCGAATCTCTTCCCCCTGCCACACTCAAAAGCCTCGACTGAAATGTTGGGGCTTTGCTGTATCTGGGCTTTGAGAAAATTGTTCAAGGTCAACACAAAAGCGCAAACACGTATTTTGAACTTGTTGCTAATGATGATTACCGATAGCATACAACAGTTGTCACTAGCAGCCATGTTGGTGACGGGTGATGGAGTTCCACCTTTAACCGCTCAACCGAGATGATGACTCCTGCTGTAGTAGGATAGATCCGTCTATGGTGGGGCCCGGTCATTTGCCATAACATCTATCCTGAATATTATCCTGATTAAGATAGATACCCGGTATGGCACACCCATTAAGCGCTAATCCTAAAATTTTTGTCCAGATACTGAGATGGGCACTTCTAATAATTCCTGTTGCCGTGATTGTCGGCTCTTTGAATGCTTTCTTCCTGTGGATCCTGAACCTTGCTACTGAAACTCGCATCGATAACTCTTGGCTGATTTATCTTTTGCCATTGGCTGGCATTGCCATTGTGTATTGTTACCGTAACCTTGGTAAGAACTCTGAGGGGGGTAATAACCTGATCATGGATGAAATCCATGAACCCGGAGCCGGTATCCCGACACGCATGGGACCACTGGTGTTGATCACGACGGTTATTACCCACCTGTTCGGTGGCTCAGCCGGACGTGAAGGTACTGCGGTGCAGATAGGTGGGGCGACAACCCATTGGCTGGCCCGGTTGTTTAAGCTTAATGAAGCAGATACCCGGTTGATATTGATTGCTGGTGTGGCAGCTGGCTTTGGTGCTGTCTTCGGCACGCCTCTGACTGGTGCCATTTTTGCACTCGAAGTGCTGGCGATTGGCCGCTTGCGTTATGATGCCATCATTCCTGCTTTGTTTGCTGCCATTTTGGCTGATGTTGTCTGTAGTGCCTGGGGGGCTCACCATACCCATTACCGAATTGATTTCCTTGAGACTATTACCCTGTTTGAACATGCAGTTAAAGTCGATATCGTGATGGTTGCGAAGATTATGCTGGCAGCCATTGCTTTTGGTCTTGCTGGGTATTTATTTGGTGAGCTAACCCATGCGTTTAAAGATATTTTCAAGGCAACATTGAAGAACCCTTATCTGATCGTGGTTGTTGGCGGTTTGATTGTAATTGCAGCCGTTCAATTAATTGGTAACTATGACTACATTGGCCTTGGGGTCTACTCGAGCCGGGAAGGCGGTGTCAGCATTCTCAGTGCGTTTACGGAAGGTGGCGCTGAATGGTACAGCTGGTTATTAAAGCTGCTGTTGACGGCAATTACCTTGGCTGCTGGCTATAAAGGTGGCGAGGTGACGCCACTGTTTTTTGTCGGTGCGACGCTGGGTAATACTATGGCTTGGGTGCTGGGCGCCCCGGTTGATCTGTTTGCAGCTTTGGGCTTTTTGGCTGTATTTGCGGCGGCAACCAATACACCACTGGCCTGTACCATTATGGGGGTAGAACTATTTGGTGCCGAGCACATGCTGTACTTTGCCATTGCTTGTTATACGGCCTATTACTTTAGTGGTCACACAGGTATTTATTCTTCACAAAGAGTGGCTGTGCCTAAGTTGTTCGACTTGGATGGCGCACCTAAAATCACCCATAAGCTCGGAGAGCTTCGGGATACTCACTCGTCTTTGCTTAAAAATGTGGTGAAAAAATACACAAAATAATCTTCAGGCCGTATGAAAGTGCGGCCTGAGTTGTTTTTACATCAGTTCATCATTTTCTGTCGATTGCGCTTGCTGCTGATTGCTTGCTTACCTATACTCTTCACTCAACTTGTCGGAGTGCCAACTGGCTGAGACCGCATTGCGGGATCCGTAGAACCTGATCGGGCTAATACCTGCGAAGGGAACAAGAGACAATCTTCTGTTTAGCTGCACTATCATCACCGATATGCTGTAGCTGCGGTATCAGATGACGCTGCACACCCTACGTGTATGCCTCTTGTTTAAGCACCAATCCGTCAAGCAACTTCCCCTATTATGGAATTTAAAGGAAATTGCTATGTCGAGTCGCAAACAAGCGAGACTGGAAGCTAAACAATTTATTGATTCACTAACAGCCCAACCTTACCCCAACTCTCAAAAAGTGTATGTTCAAGGTAGTCGCCCTGATCTACAGGTACCAATGCGTGAAATTACGCTGTCAGACAGCCTCGTCGGCGGCACGAAAACAGATCCTATTTTTGAGCCGAATGAATCGGTACGAGTCTATGATACGTCAGGCTATTACACCGATCCGGAGCAGGCGGTAGATATTTATGCCGGTTTGCCAAAAGTGCGTGAAAATTGGATCACTGAGCGAGCTGATACCGAGCTGCTTGATGAGTTAAGTTCTGCCTATTCGAAAGAGCGTCTGGCCGATGATACGTTAGATGATCTGCGTTTTGGTGAAGCTAACCGTATTCGCCGGGCTAAAGCGGGTCAATGTGTGACCCAGCTGCATTATGCCCGCCAAGGTATTATTACTCCTGAGATGGAGTTTATCGCGATCCGCGAAAATATGGGTCGGGCAAAGTATCGCGACGAGGTACTTAACCAGCAGCATCCTGGGATCAGCTTTGGTGCCAATCTACCTGAAGAAATCACCCCTGAATTTGTCCGCAAAGAAGTGGCTGAAGGCCGAGCAATTATTCCGGCCAACATTAACCACTCTGAAACAGAACCGATGATCATTGGCCGCAACTTTTTGGTGAAAGTGAATGCCAATATTGGTAACTCTGCTGTCAGCTCATCCATTGAAGAAGAAGTCGAAAAATTGGTGTGGTCGACCCGCTGGGGGGGCGATACGGTGATGGATTTGTCTACCGGTCGCAATATTCACGAAACTCGTGAATGGATCATCCGCAATAGCCCTGTGCCGATTGGTACGGTGCCAATGTATCAGGCTCTGGAGAAGGTCAATGGGATTGCTGAGAACCTGAACTGGGAAGTTTTCCGAGATACGTTGTTAGAGCAGGCAGAGCAGGGTGTCGACTACTTTACTATCCATGCTGGTGTATTGCTGCGCTATGTGCCGATGACAGCAAAGCGCGTCACTGGCATCGTGTCTCGTGGTGGTTCGATAATGGCGAAGTGGTGCTTGGCTCACCACCAGGAAAGTTTCTTGTATGAGCACTTCCGAGAAATTTGTGAAATTTGTGCCCAATATGATATTGCCTTGTCATTGGGCGATGGCCTGCGCCCTGGATCCGTTGCTGATGCCAATGATGAAGCTCAGTTCAGTGAGCTACGAACTCTCGGTGAGCTGACCAAGATCGCATGGGAATACGATGTCCAGGTCATGATTGAAGGCCCGGGCCATGTGCCAATGCATATGATCAAAGAAAATATGGAAGAGCAGCTGAAGCATTGCCACGAAGCGCCTTTCTATACCCTTGGCCCGCTGACAACTGATATTGCCCCTGGCTATGACCATATAACCTCAGGCATTGGTGCAGCAATGATTGGCTGGTATGGCTGCGCCATGCTTTGTTATGTCACACCGAAAGAACACCTGGGATTACCCAATAAAGACGATGTAAAAGTGGGACTGATCACGTACAAGCTATGTGCTCATGCGGCAGACTTGGCAAAAGGTCACCCGGGCGCCCAAGTACGTGATAATGCCTTGTCAAAAGCGCGCTTTGAATTTCGCTGGGAAGACCAATTTAACCTAGGTTTAGACCCGGATACGGCGCGAGCCTATCATGATGAAACGCTGCCTCAGGAGTCTGGCAAAGTGGCTCACTTCTGTTCGATGTGCGGGCCAAAATTCTGCTCGATGAAGATCTCGCAAGAGGTGCGGGAATACGCCAGTAACCTAGAGAAAAATGAGGGGCTGGCGATCAAGCTACTTGATGATCCTCTCGAAGGCATGCAGCAGAAAGCCGATGAATTCCGAGCTAGAGGTAGTGAGTTATATCACCCTGTTCAAGAGGATAGTTAATGAGCTCTTTATGTTTACCCGATAGTCTAGCGCCACTGCTGATGCATGTGGAACCTTTGCTGGCCACGGCTGATAAGTATCAGCTTGGCGAGCAGGTGAGCGTTGAGTGGAGCGAGTCGGGTACTGTCGATATTCAGATCGAAGAGCGTCAGTTCAGCCTGGTGTTTAACCAGGCTGAGGCTGATATTGCGGGCTATAAGGTGTTGGACCAATGGATCGCACCTTATCCAGAGCTAAGCGAATTGCAACGGCAGGTTGCACAGGATCCATCCCTGGTTGTCTGTGGATTGCCGACCGAAAAAGGCTGTGTTGATATTTGGCACCATAATGGCGAAGCCAGAGCGGTGTACTGCCACCATGCTGGTGCCAGCGAGCCACAACGCGCGATGTTGTTGGCAGCGTTGGCTTTGGATTATCCACTGGAAGATGCCGTAACACTGTCGCGTGCTCATGCCCGCGGCTATGTTGAAACTCATGCTGATGGCTATGGGGAAACGGGCTGGCCAATGGGGCGTGAGCTATTTCCGCGACCGCTGACGGCCAACCACCCTGAAGTTAATGAATTGGGCTGGGCAAGCAAAGAAGTGGCGGTGGCGTCTTTTGCCACAACCGATGCAACCAAGCTGGCACTGTATCCGGTAGTAGATTCGGCAGAATGGGTTGAACGCTTGCTTACCTTGGGCGTTACGACCACCCAGTTACGGATCAAAGATCCCGCAGACCCAACCCTAGACGCTCAGGTTAAGCAGATCATTGCTGCTGGAGAAAAGCATCAGGCCCAGGTCTATGTGAACGATTACTGGCAGTTGGCTATTAGGCACCAGGCTTATGGTGTCCACCTTGGCCAGGAAGATCTGGAAACGGCTGATTTGGCTGCGATCCAACAAGCAGGCTTGCGCCTGGGCCTGTCGACCCATGGTTACTATGAAATCCTGCGGGCGGCAGAATTTGGCCCGAGCTATATTGCGCTGGGACATATATTCCCGACCACAACCAAAGAGATGCCATCAAAGCCACAGGGGCTTAACCGTCTGGCGCTGTATCAGAAGCTGGTTGGTGATGCTTTCCCGACTGTTGCCATTGGTGGTATCGATCTGGCGAGGGCCGAAAAAGTTTGGCGTACCGGGGTTAGCAGTGTCGCTGTCGTGCGGGCTGTCACCCAGGCAGAAGATACCCGAATGGCCGTTGAGGCATTCAACCAGCTGCTGGTTCGACATGATCATAAGGATTGTGATGATGCTCAGTGATCAGGCGTTTATGCGCTATAACCGCCAGATCATGCTGCCCGAGATCGGGGAGCAAGGTCAGCAGTTATTGAGCCAGGCTCAGGTGCTGCTGGTCGGTGCTGGCGGGTTGGGTTCGGCAGCGGCGCTGTATTTAGCTGGGGCTGGTGTCGGCAATCTCATTATCGCTGATGATGATGAGGTCGATAGCTCGAACCTCCAGCGCCAGGTGATTTACCGCGATAACCACCAGGGACAGAGCAAGGTGCAGGCGGCTGCCGAGCAGCTCAAGGCGTTGAATCCCCATATCCGCGTCCGTCCGGTACAGGCTCGGTTGGCCGATCAGAGACTGGCGATGGAAGTTGCCCTGGCGGATGTGGTGCTGGATTGCTCGGACAACCTGGAAACCCGGCATGCTGTCAATCGGGCTTGCTTTGATGCCAACAAGCCATTGATTTCAGGTGCAGCAATTCGCTGGCAAGGGCAATTGATGGCCTTTGATTTCCGCCAGGGCCATGGTCCTTGCTATCACTGCCTGTTTCCATGGCAGCCGGACGCGCCGCAAGAGCCACTGAATTGCAGCAATTCAGGTATTGTCGGTCCAGTGGTTGGCATGATGGGGACGATGCAGGCGCTGGAGGCGATCAAGCTCATAACCGGAGCCGGTGAGGTCGCCTTTGGTGCGCTGCAGCAGTTTGACGGCCTGACGATGGCATGGCACAGATTTAGCCTTGCTCAAGACAAACGGTGCCCGGTGTGCGGCACAGGAGAATAAAAATTATGACAGTCACGACGTCAGTGATTCAGGTTCAGGTTAATGAAAAGCCTGTCGAGTGCCCTGAAGGGCAAAGCCTGACTGCGCTGCTTACCACATTGGAGATGCCATTGCAGGCAACCGCAGTGGCTTTGAATGACGATATTGTTGCCCGAAGCGAATGGGACAGCACATTACTCAACACTGGCGATCGTATTGCCTTATTCCAAGCTATTGCCGGAGGCTAAATGCTCACTATTGCAGACAAGACTTTTTCATCCCGCCTGTTTACCGGTACCGGTAAATATGCCAACAGCCAGACGATGGCTGAATCGATTATTGCCTCTAAGTCAGAGCTGGTCACCATGGCACTGAAACGGGTCGATATCGAAAATCGTGACGATGATATTCTGGCCCCGTTATTGGCTGCCGGAGTTAATCTGCTCCCCAATACTTCTGGGGCGAAAAATGCCAAAGAAGCTGTGTTTGCTGCCAAGTTAGCGCGTGAGGCACTGGGTACCAATTGGCTGAAGTTGGAAATCCACCCCGATCCTAAATACCTGATGCCTGATCCGATTGAAACCTTGGCGGCGGCAGAAGAGCTAGTGCGTGAAGGCTTTATCGTACTGCCTTATTGCCATGCCGATCCGGTACTGTGTAAACGGTTGGAAGCAGTCGGCTGTGCCGCTGTGATGCCGTTAGGTGCGCCGATCGGCTCCAATAAAGGTCTGGCATCGCGTGATTTTCTCGAAATTATTATCGATCAGGCACGGGTGCCAGTGATTGTTGATGCGGGTATCGGAGCGCCTTCTCATGCTGCCGAAGCAATGGAGATGGGGGCCGATGCTGTGCTGGTGAATACCGCGATTGCCGCCGCCGCCGATCCTATTGCGATGGGCAAAGCTTTTAAACTTGCGGTTGAAAGTGGCCGGATGGCGTATGAAGCAGGCCTGGCGGGGACGGTGAACCATGCCATTGCCTCAAGCCCGCTGACTGCATTCTTGGATCAAACCGCATAAGGGGCTCGGTATGAGTTACGTTGATGTCTGGAAGCAGCTTGAGTGGGATGATATTCGGCTGTCTATCTATAGCAAAACCGCCACGGATGTCGAGCGTGCACTGCGTAAGCCCAAGCGGGATCTGGAAGATTTTAAAGCGCTGATTTCACCTGCGGCTGAGCCATACCTAGAGCAGATGGCCCAACAGTCAGCGGCACTTACCCGCAAGCGGTTTGGCCATACGATTTCATTTTATGTGCCGCTGTATCTGTCGAACCTTTGCGCCAATGCCTGTACTTATTGCGGCTTTTCGATGGAAAACCGGATCAAGCGCCGTACGCTGACTGCGCCAGAGATTGAACGTGAGTGTCAAGCCATCAAGACGATGAACTTTGACAGTGTACTGCTGGTGACCGGTGAGCATGAGCGCAAGGTCGGCATGGAATATTTCCGTCATGCCGTTCCGGCGGTCAAAGAGCAGTTCAGCTATCTGGCGATGGAAGTCCAGCCGCTGGATCAGGGCGAGTATGCCGAGCTGAAAACCTTAGGTCTTGATGCTGTGATGGTATACCAGGAGACCTATAGTGCATCTACGTATGCCGAGCACCATCTGCGTGGCAATAAAATGGACTTTGAGTACCGCCTGGAAACGCCGGATCGCCTAGCGAAAGCCGGGATTGATAAGATAGGGATAGGTGCCCTGATCGGATTGGAAGAATGGCGTACGGACTGCTTCTTTGTTGCAAGCCATCTTGATTACCTGGAGCGTACTTACTGGCAGACTCGCTACTCTATCTCGTTCCCTCGCCTGAGGCCATGCGAAGGTGGGTTGCAGCCAAAGTCGGTGATGAATGATCGCCAGCTGGTTCAGCTGATCTGCGCTTATCGCCTACTGAATCCGGAAGTCGAGTTATCGTTGTCGACCCGAGAGTCGCCACAGTTTCGTGATAATGTCCTGCCGCTTGGCATCACCAGTATGTCGGCAGGATCCAAAACCCAGCCAGGCGGTTATGCCGATGATGAGCCTGAGCTGGAGCAGTTCTCGATCAGCGATGAGCGTTCAGCGGCTGCAGTGGCTAATGCTGTCAAAAGCCATGGTTTTGAGGTGGTCTGGAAGGACTGGCACCACGCTTACTCTGGGTAACAGACTGTTGTTATTTGGCTCTATATCGGCATCGAAAGTGCTCATTTATACTTATAAACTCAGCGCTTTCTCTTTGCTCTAGAGCCAAATCCCGAACAGTAGTATTTTTAGTCGTGAATGTGATAACGCCCGCATGAATGCGGGCGTTATGGTATCTACAGCTTAAGACTTATTATTAGCGCTTAAGCGGTGTGGTTGCTTGTGCAAGCCAGGCAAGATCATCACCTTCAAGCGATGGGCTGATCACCTCAAACACTGTCTGGTGGTAGTTGTTAAGCCATGCCAGCTCGACATCCGTCAGCAAGCTAATATCGATCAGGCGGCGGTCAATTGGGGCACGAGTCAGCGATTCAAAACCCATTACGGTCATATCACCCGCGGTTTCGATTTCAACAACCAGTTCCAGGTTCTCAATGCGGATACCAAAGGCATCGGCACGGTAGTATCCCGGCTCGTTAGACAGCACCATACCCGGCAGCAATGCCGTTGGGTTGTACACTTTCGCGATACGCTGCGGACCTTCATGGACACTCAGGAAGTGGCCGACACCGTGGCCGGTCCCATGGTCATAGTCAAAGCCATGTGCCCATAAGTGCTGGCGAGCAAGCGCATCAAGCTGAGAGCCAGTTGTGCCTTTCGGAAAACGAGCCGACGCCAGGGCAATATGGCCTTTCAGTACTAGCGTGAAGGTTTGTTTCACTTCGTCGCCTGGCTGGCCAACCGCAATTGTACGGGTAATATCGGTGGTGCCATCAGGATACTGGCCACCTGAATCGACCAGGTAGACATTATCCATTTCCAGAACACTTGGCTCTGGCTGGTTTAGGTGATTGTAGTGGCACATTGCGGCGTTACCGCCAGCGGCAGAAATGGTATCAAAGCTAACATCACTGCAGCTGCTATCTTGAATACGGAACTGCCACAACTTATCAGACAGCGTTCCTTCATCCAGTAGGTTACCCGCAGCAACTTGAGCATCAACCCACGCCAGGAATTTAGATACTGCCACACCATCACGGATGTGGCAGGCTTTCATTCCGGCAATTTCTGTTGGGTTCTTGGCCGCTTTTGGTAGCAGGCAAGGATCGGCGGCTTCAATCAAGCTGGCACCAGCTGCGCTCAGTACCTGACCTGCCCATGCATTGCTGGTTGCCGGATCAATCAGCACCTGTTTACCGCTGAGTGCCTGCAACCCGGCTTCTAGTGCTTGCGGTTGGTGGATACGAACACCCTCACCGACGTGCGTTATAAACTCTGCAGGAAGGCGGGTGGCATCAATGTAGAAATCAACACTTTCGTCAGTATGGATAATGGCGGTAGATAGCAACACCGGCAGGCTTGGTACATCGCTGCCGCGTACATTCAACAGCCAGGCAATGCTGTCAACCTGGGTTAGCAGTGTCGCTTCGGCATTTTGCTTTTTCAATTCAGCCGCAATTTCGGTGCGCTTGTCTGCGCTGCTTTGGCCAACGAAATCCAAGCCCATCAGTTTAGCATTGGATAGCGTTGCTGCCGGGCGATCATGCCAGAGTGTGTCGATAGGGTTTGCATCAATGCAAACGAGCTCCAGGGCTCCGGTTAAGCTTTCGGTTGTGCGTGCTAGCCATGCACCGCTATGAAGACGGGCATCAATCGCCACTTTGCTGCCAGCAGCAAGGTTATCCTGAGTCCACTGAACCGGTGGTTCATCAATCAGGTGGCGGTATTCAAAGACGTCACCAGGAACTTGCTTGCGAACTTGAACGACGTAGCGGCCGTCAACAAATACAGCGGCTTTATCACGCGTGATCACTGCCATGCCTGCTGATCCCGTGAAGCCTGTCGTCCATAGCAAACGTTCGTTATGGGCCGGGATATATTCGCCGAGGTATTCATCTTCATGGGGAATAAGCAAAGCGTCGAGCTGGTTGTCAGCCAGCCATTGGCGGATCTGCTCAACACGTTGTGAGATAACTGCTTGCATGTTTTGAGGTTCCTTGTTTATGCCACCGCCTGTGCGACGGAATGAATGCCAACCTGAATAATTCAAAGCAAGGCTGGTATTACAGATATTAATTGCCTTGCACTGAGTTGTTCAGGCTGGGCTCATTACGTTAGCGCTTTTGCTGGCAGGCTGCAATTAAGTGGCAGACAAATCACGACACCGACTGATGATTAACTCCCTTAACCAACTGTGTCCGAGGTCTTTTTCTTGATGCTGATGCCAGAAAAGGGTGTAGGCCATAGCAGGAAGTTCTGGCGGTAATGGCAGCACGACCAAATTAAGTTGGGCGGCAATATAATGGGCAAAGTGGCTAGGTGCGGTAAACACGAGATCAGTATGGGTACACAGGCTTGCTGCACTGTTGAAATCGGGGACGTACATTGCGATATCACGCTGCAAGCCTTTTTCTGCCAGTTTATAGTCCAGCAGCCAACGGTCATCTTGCCCGCAGCGCACCTGAATATGGCGTTGTTCGAGGTAGTAGTCTTGATCCCATGCCCTGTCGGGTTGGCACAATATCGGGTGGTCCCTGCGGACAATGCAACGCTGGGTATCACGGCACAGCTCTTGGAAAACAATCCCTTTCGGCGGCATGAGGGTCAGCATGGCATCCTTGGGATTGAGATCTTTACCCGTAATACCGAAATCAATTTCGCCTCGCTGAAGCCGATCAAAGGTATTGGGCTCCCAGGATTGGGTATCGAGGATGATATTCGGCCCTTTGGAAAAAATATCTCCCAGAAACTGCGGGAGGAAAAGCGGGTAGGCGCTTTCGACAAGGGCCATCTTAAAGTGGCGGTCACTGCTTTGTGGTTCAAACACAGCGGGGGCCGTCAGGTTTTCAACATCACGTAACAGTTGCTCTAGCATTGGCAATAATGCCAAAGCACGCGATGTCGGTTTTAGACCGTGGGCAGAACGAATGAACAGCGGATCACCAAACTGCTCGCGCAGTCGCGTAAGAGACTTACTGACAGCGGATTGGCTCAAATGCAATCGCCTGGCGGCATGGGTCACGCTGCACTCTTCGAGCAAGACGTGTAGGCACACTAATAAATTAAGATCGAGTCGAGCAAGCTTCTCAAAAGACACAAAAAAAACCTCATGCAGAGTGATATTCCCAAAAGGAAATTCTGATTTGAATATAAACCATTTCTATTCATATCTCTAAGGGCTTAGACTGCCGCCATAACGAGAAAGGAAAGTCATATGAAGTCTGAAACAATTCACTCTGGAACAAGATTGGTCGCCCTGATGGTCATCCTTGTTCTGTTTAGCCCGCTGGCTATTGATATCTACCTACCCGCTCTGCCAGCGATGGCGGAGACGTTTGCCGTTGAAACAACCCGGGTACAGGATACTGTTACTTGGTTTATGTTCAGCCTGGGATTGGGACAGCTATTGGCCGGGCCATTGGCTGATCGTTTTGGCCGTCGACCAATCGCGCTGGGTGGTGTCGCTATTTATGCTTTGAGTGCGGCAATGGCGTACTGGGCACAGACATTAGATTTATTGCTGGTGGCGCGATTATTACAAGGCTTCGGTGCTTGTGCGACATCAGTGGCGGCCTTTGCTGCGGTTCGTGACAGCTTCGGGCCTGAGCGTAGCGGTCGGATGATCAGCTATCTGAACGGGGCTATCTGTTTTATTCCTGCCCTGGCTCCTCTGCTCGGCTCATGGCTGACCCATGAATTTGGCTGGCGTTCAAACTTTAGCTTCATGGCCGGTTTTGCATTGGTTGCCGGTACTTTCCTTGCTGTCTTTTTCAAAGAGACACGCCCGGCAGACACGAATACCGATGGCGCACTGATCAGTGTCGACCGCTATATGTCGGTGCTGCGCGAACCGGTATTTTTGTTCCATGCCACTCTTTGTATGCTGGCGATGGCCGTGATTTTGGCTTATGTCACTTCGGCGCCGGTATGGCTGATGATGGAGCTAGGCCAGGATATGGGCCAATTCACAATGTGGTTTGGTGTGAATGCGGCGTTGAATATTCTGGCCTGCATGGTGGCGCCGAAATACATGGATAAATTTGGCACCCGTAATACCTTAAACCTTGGCCTGCTGATGCTGGTGGGTTCCGGTGCAGCGATGCTGGTACTGAGCAGCATCCACCAGGCATGGGCCTTTATGGTGCCTATCTTTATGTCTTCTTTCGGTTTTGCCTTTGTTCTGGGCTCGGCGGCCGGTAAAGCATTGGCCCCGTTTGGTGACCGAGCGGGAACTGCTGCGGCACTGCTGGGGCTATTCCAGATGAGTGGTGCCGGCATGATGGTGAGTTTGACTCAGCGCCTGGATCTGACACCGCCGATGCTACTGACGCTGCAGATGTGGCTACTGGTACCTGGCCTGCTGATCTTGTGGTCAAAACTGGGCCGCCGTTGGCATGCGGTAGCGGCAAGCAGCTAACGATGTTGAATTTATAACTAGACGCCTTTCCCTGCAGGGCGCTGGGTCTCGACAACCCTAACATGATTTGCCTGTCACGCTGTGGCAGGCTTTTTTTTTGCTCATTGAAAAGGGGAAGCCTTATCAGCTTCCCTTTATACGTTTTTTATTAGCACGAAGAGTCGGCAGGCTGGGCTTTCTTGCCTTTCCATTGCTGTACCAGCAAGCCGCAGACAATCAATACCAGCCCGGCAAGGGTCGATGCATGGATCTCTTCGCCGATAATCGTTGCCAGCAATATCAGCGAGATAAACGGAGAAATGAAGATCAGGTTACTGATCCGGGCAGTATTGCGGGTTAGCCGCATTGCGTTGAGCCAGAGCACGAAGGTCACCCCCATTTCAAACAATCCGACATAGCTGACGGCTGCCCAGCCCTGCCAAGGCACAGTTGGCCAAGCGCCTAAATAGAGGCTAAGCCCGATAGAAAAAGGTAGGGATAGCAAGAATCCGAGCAGTACGCCCAGCACGGGATCAGCCTGGTTCTTGGTATTTAAGATCCAGTACATGGCCCACAATAAGGTGGACAGTAGTGCCAGGGCAACGCCGGCAGGATTATCAAACTGCAATGCCATGACATCGCCTTTGGTGGCAATAACGACGACCCCTAAATAACCTAAGCCACAGGCTGCCCAGTCTTGTTTGCGAATTTTCTGGCCGAGAAATACGGCGGCCATCAGGGTGAGCGTAATTGCCCAGCTGTAGTTGAGAGGCTGGGCCTGTGAGGCCGGTAGCAGATCATACGCCTTGAATAGGATCAGGTAATAGGCAAAGGGGTTAATCAGCCCAAGCAGTAAATAGTAGAAAGGGCGGGCCATGAATGTACGGCCAAGCAGGTGTAGCTTACCCTGAAAGAAAGCAATGATGATCAGTGCGATGGCAGAAACAATACTGGCGGCAACCATCATCTGGATCGGGCTGAAGAAGTCTAGGGTGATCTTAAATGCCGTGGCGACTGTCGACCATAACAAGACAGCCGCTAATCCGTATCCGAGAGCGTAACGTTCGTTCATCATTCATCCATAATCATGTTGGCTGCCACGATAGAGACGCAGCACGGGTTATTCGTCATATATAGGGCCTGTTGGCCTTTCAGCGCCAAGCCTGTAGAGACTAAAAAAGTCTTCAGGCAAGGAACGAAGAATGAAGATTAGTCAGCTAATTGAGTTCTGAGTAACGCAGAATGAAGTCTTTTTAGCCTCTACCCAAAAGGCTGGGGCTATTTTTCCTGCTAACTGCGTTGTCGGAATATCAATATAGATGGCTATGATTAAACCCCTTCGCCTTGTTATCAGAAAAAAGCTCTTCCAGCAGGAAAGGCGATGAAAGGTCAACAGGCCCTAGCTCGCAGTCTATTCGATTGTTGTAAGCCCGGCCAGATCACCGGATCCCAGGCTGTGACAGCAAGCCCAATCATAATGGCAGACGGGCAGCCACAACGGATGATGCCTGGCTAGCTTGTTAGAATGGCTGGACATTTATCCAGTATCCACTTAGCCTTTAGCGGCAGAACACGTTAAGAATGAATCCGTCAGGTAATCATCATTCTTTCTATTATTTAGGGTGTGTAAATCATGATAACTGAGTGGCTCACAGGAGCGGAGCTGGCTGTCGTCACGGCTTTGTCCGGAGCAACCGTAGCCAGTGTGATCACTGCATTGTGGATGAGAGGCAGCTGGCAGCAACAAGAGCAGCTACTTCGCCAGCAGGCAGAAGCGGATGTACGCCTGGCACAAAGCCAGGAACAGCACTACCTTGCTCAGTTGGCTGAGCGAAACCAGGATCTCGATGAGCTGGATGTCGAGCGCGATCGGCTCACCTCTGAATTGCGCCAGATGCATGCCCGGCTGGCGGCGGCGCTAGAGAAAATGCGTCACTTTGAAGCGCTGAAAAATGAGAAACAGTATCTAACCGAGCAGCTGGAAAATGCCCGTATGGCCAATGCCGGACTTGAAGCGGATCTGCGCGAGCAAGAAGCCCGCCATTTTGAAGAGCAAAAAGCGGCGGATGAAAAGATTGCTCTGCTAGAAAATGCCGAAGAGCGATTGCGGGTGCAGTTTGAGAGCCTAGCCAACCGGTTGTTCGAACATAAAACCCGTACCGTCGATGAGCAGAACAAGCTGAGCCTGGAAAATTTGCTCAGTCCACTCAAAGAACAGCTGGAAGGCTTTAAGAAACAAGTCAGTGATAATTTCAGCCAGGAAGCTCGTGAGCGGCATACCCTTGTTCATGAAATCAATAACCTGAAACAGCTCAATGAGCAAATGGCCCGTGAAGCCGTTAACCTGACCCAGGCCCTAAAAGGGGATAATAAAGCGCAGGGTAACTGGGGCGAGGTGGTGCTGGCCCGGGTACTGAGTGAATCCGGACTACGGGAAGGGCATGAGTACAAGACCCAAATAAGCCTGGAAAATGATGAGGGCAAGCGTTATCAGCCAGATGTGGTTGTGCACCTGCCACAGGAAAAAGAAGTGGTGATTGATGCCAAGATGTCGCTGATCGCCTACGAGCGTTTCTTTAATGCTGAAACTATTGCCGAGCAGGAGCTGGCGCTGAGTGAGCATGTTGCTTCAGTGCGTAGCCATATCCGAGGCCTGAGCCGCAAGGACTATCATCAGCTGCATGGGATTCACAGCCTGGATTACGTGCTGATGTTTATTCCGGTAGAACCTGCATTTCAGGCTGCTATCGAGGCCGATCCGAGCCTGATCCGCGATGCCATGGATCAGAATATCATGCTGGTCAGCCCGACGACCTTGCTGGTGGCCCTGCGAACTATTAATAACCTGTGGCGCAACGAACGCCAGAACCAAAATGCCAAGCAGATTGCTGAGCGGGCCGGCAAGCTTTACGACAAGCTGCGCCTATTTGTCACCGATATGGAAGCGGTAGGGGCATCGCTTGATAAAGCCAACCTGAGCTATCAGGGCGCGATGAACAAGCTGGCAACGGGGCGTGGCAATGTGATCCGCCAGGCTGAAAGCTTTAAGTTGCTGGGGGTTGAAGTGAAGCGGGATATTAGTCCCAACCTGGTTGAGCAGGCACAAACGACGGTAGCGGAAACGGGAGAAAGAGAACACACGGTATTACCGCCTGCTGCCTCTGTTGCAAATGATTTACCGTAGTGCTTTGAGCAAACCACGACCATCAAGTACACTAAGCCGGATAATTAAACACATATAGCATGACGGATATAGCATGACGGACACCACACAAGATACGACCCATTTTGGCTATCGTACTGTAGCCAAGGAAGAAAAAGCGGATCTGGTCGCGGAAGTATTTCATTCCGTAGCAGCAAAATACGACATCATGAACGATATGATGTCGTTGGGTATCCATCGGGTATGGAAGCGCTTTACCATTGATTGCAGTGGTGTTCGCCGTGGCCAGCGTGTGCTGGACTTAGGTGGTGGTACGGGCGATCTGACCGCTAAGTTTTCCCGCATTGTCGGTGAAGACGGACAAGTTGTGCTGGCGGATATCAATAATTCAATGCTGAAAGTCGGCCGCAGCAAACTGCGCGATATCGGTATTGTCGGCAACGTGGGTTACGTCCAGGCCAATGCCGAAGAGCTGCCTTTCCCGGATGATTATTTTGATTGCATTACTATCAGCTTCTGCCTGCGTAATGTAACCGACAAGAATAAGGCGTTGCGCTCGATGTTCCGGGTGCTAAAACCTGGTGGCCGTCTGTTGGTGCTGGAGTTTTCCAAGCCGTTGCTTGAGCCGCTGTCGAAAGTCTATGACGCTTATTCTTTCCACCTGTTGCCTAAAATGGGTGAGCTGATCGCCAATGATGCAGAAAGCTACCGCTATCTGGCTGAATCTATTCGCATGCATCCGGATCAGGATACGCTGGAAGGCATGATGAAGGATGCCGGCTTTGAGCAGACCCAGTACTACAACCTGACAGGGGGTATTGTTGCCCTGCACCGCGGCTACAAGTTCTGAGGACATTATGCCATTCGATGCTTTTGTGACCGGCGCGGTAGAAACCTCGCTCAACACGCTATTGAAAGACGACGCGGAAAGTCAACGCCGCCTTGGGCGCTTGCGCGGTAAAGTCATTAGCGTAACCATCAATGAATTTGGTAAGAAACTCATTTTCATTTTCAGCCAGCAGATTGATGTGCTGGGTGCTTATGAAGGTGAAGTGGATTGCGATCTGGCGCTAAACCTGAGCGTACTGCCGGAGTTGCGCCAGCAAGCCAACCTGACTCAGCTGATCAAGGCCGATAAACTGGCTCTGGAAGGTGATATTCAGCTGGCTCAGCAGTTCTCGGCGTTGCTGAGCGGGCTAAAGCCAGATATTGAAGAGAAACTGTCGCAATATACTGGTGATATTGTTGCCCATACCTTGGTAGGTGGCCTGAAAAGTGGCGCGCAAATGATCCGCCAGGGGGCCAAGCGACGCCAGCGAGATTTAGCGGAAGTGATCACCGAAGAATGGAAGCTTGCCCCGCAGGCTCTGGAAGTTGCGCATTTTGCTGATCAGGTTGATGATTTGAAATCAGATGTGGCACGCTTTGAATCCCGCTTGAACCAGTTGTTGGGGTTGCGTTAAACCATGATGACCTATTCGGAATTTAAGCGTCTCTATCAAATTACCACGGTTAAACTGCGTTATGGGCTGGATGAGTTCCTGCCTGAAGATCCGCGGGTTAAAGTGCCAAAAATGGCGCGTAAATCGCTGTTCTGGATTAAGAACCAGCATGCTGACAAGCCGCTAGGCGCGCGTTTGAGGCTGGCTTTGCAGGAGCTGGGCCCGGTATGGATCAAATTTGGCCAGATGATGTCGACTCGCCGGGATCTGTTTCCGCCGCATATCGCCGACCAGCTGGCGATGCTGCAGGATCAGGTCGCCCCGTTTGACGGTAAGCTGGCGAAACAGCAGATGGAACAGTCGCTGGGTGGTCCGCTGGAAACCTGGTTTGATGATTTTGACGAAACCCCGTTGGCCTCGGCATCCATTGCCCAGGTACACACCGCGACGCTGAAAGCGGATGGTCGCAAGATTGTGCTCAAAGTGATCCGCCCGGATATTCTCCCGGTCATTCAGGCCGACATTAAACTGATGTACCGGATGGCGCGTATCTTGTCGCGTATCTTGCCGGAAGCGCGTCGTCTACGTCCGGTTGAAGTAGTACGAGAGTACGAAAAAACCTTGCTCGATGAGTTGGACCTGATGCGCGAAGCGGCCAATGGCATCCAGCTGCGGCGTAACTTCGAAGACAGCGACATGCTGTATGTACCAGAAGTGTATACCGATCTTAGCAGTGAACGGCTGCTGGTAATGGAGCGCATCTACGGTATTCAAGTGTCTGACATTGATGCCCTGGTTGCCAATGGCACAGATCTGAAGCTGCTGTCGGAAAATGCGGTGAATATCTTTTTTACCCAGGTATTCCGTGACAGTTTCTTCCATGCCGACATGCATCCCGGCAATATTTTTGTGGCCCGTGAGAACCCGGAAAATCCGCAGTGGATTGCACTTGATTGTGGTATTGTCGGCACCCTTAACCGGGAAGACAAGCGTTACCTGGCCGAAAACCTGCTGGCATTTTTCAACCGTGACTACCGGAAAGTCGCCGAGTTGCATGTGGATTCGGGCTGGGTACCGAAAGATACCAACATTGATGATTTTGAATTTGCGATCCGCACAGTGTGCGAGCCCATTTTTGAAAAACCACTGGCTGAAATATCCTTTGGCCATGTGCTGCTGAATTTATTTAATACCGCGCGCCGCTTCAATATGGAAGTACAGCCGCAGCTGGTATTACTGCAGAAAACCTTGTTATATGTCGAAGGGTTGGGACGTCAGCTCTACCCGCAACTGGATCTGTGGGATACCGCCAAGCCATTCCTGGAAGACTGGATGTCACGTCAGGTCGGACCACAGGCGGTGATTGATGGTGTTAAAAGTAGGGCACCGTTCTGGGCCGAAAAACTGCCAGAATTGCCGGAATTACTTTACGACAGTTTGCGCCAGGGCAATGTGCTGAACCAGCGAATTGATACACTGTACGACAATTTCATGGAAAGTCGGCGTTATCAGGGCCAGGCAAGGTTCTATTTTGGCATTGGTGCAACTCTGTTTGTATGTTCTGCCATACTTTTTAGTAATCATATTGAAACTTATCCGGCGGTTTCTGCCGTTACGGGGGTCACGTTTTGGTTACTTGGGTGGCGTGCTTGCCGTAAATAGCAGGTAAAATATGCAGCCTAAATATATCTTTTTTGTTATCAACCACAATTAGCTGAGGTAAAACAAGCATGGGTGGTATTAGTATCTGGCAATTGCTTATCATTGCACTGATCATTGTGCTTCTGTTCGGAACCAAGAAACTTCGCTCGATGGGCGGTGATCTAGGTTCTGCCGTGAAGGGCTTTAAGAAAGCGATCGGTGACGAAGACTCAGCAGCCAAGAAAGAAGCAGACGCGGATTTCGAGCAAAAGAAACTTGCTGATGACCAGCAAGGTGAGCAGGCTCAAAAGAGCCAGAAAGACAAAGAGCAGGTTTAACGCGTGTTTGATATCGGGTTCTGGGAGTTAATACTGATCTCGGTGGTGGGATTAGTAGTACTGGGGCCGGAACGCCTTCCCGTCGCGATCCGTTCGGTTTCGCGTTGGGTAGGCGCTGCTCGTAATATGGCTACCTCGGTCAAAGATGAACTGTCGCAAGAGCTGAAAATTCAGGAATTGCAGGAGAATCTGAAAAAGGCCGAGCAAATGGGAATGAAGGACTTATCGCCTGAATTGCGTGATTCTGTGGAAGAGCTGAAACAAGCCGCCGCGGATGTGCAGCGTCCCTATGCTGAGAAAAACGAGCACACCTCAGCAACGACTTCTCAAAAGCAGGATTAAATTACATCACTATGTCTACAGTCGAAGAAACGCAACCGTTATTCAGCCATTTGGTAGAGCTGCGTAATCGGCTGCTGCGTTCCATTTTGAGTGTATTAGTGGTTTTTCTTGGTCTGGTTTGGTTTGCCAATGACATTTATGCCTTCATGTCGGCACCCCTGGTAGAGCGTTTACCGGAGGGAGCGACGATGATTGCAACGGATGTGGCATCGCCTTTCTTTACACCAATAAAACTCACTTTGGTTACCTCAGTGTTTGTTGCTGTACCGATGATTTTGTATCAGGTTTGGGGCTTTATCGCGCCGGGGCTGTACAAGCACGAACGTAAGCTGATCATGCCGTTGCTGTTTTCCAGCTCGCTGCTGTTCTACGCCGGTGTGTCTTTTGCCTACTTTGTGGTTTTCCCGCTGGTGTTTGGTTTTTTTACCAACATCGCGCCGGAAGGGGTACAGGTAGCCACAGATATCGCCAGTTATCTCGACTTTGTGCTGGCATTGTTTATGGCCTTCGGTATCGCGTTTGAGATCCCGGTTGCCATTATTCTGTTGTGCTGGACCGGGGCTACTGATCCGCAAAGCCTGAAGCAGAAGCGACCATACATTGTTGTGGCCGCATTTGTGGTGGGTATGATGCTGACGCCGCCGGACATCATTTCGCAGACACTGTTGGCAATCCCTATGTGTTTGCTGTTTGAAGTCGGGTTGTTCTTCTCGCGTTTCTATATTCGTGATGAAGAGGACGAGACTGCTGACAATGACGAGCAGTAAACGGTATGCATGACAGAAGAACCGGCCTATGGCCGGTTTTTTTATAACAGAAAGATCATAGAGACAAATAACAAAATGATAGATATCGGGGTTAATCTAACCAACAGTCGCTTTGATAAGGATCGTGATGAGGTGATTGCGCGGGCGAAAGAGGCCGGCGTAAAAGGACTTATCCTTACTGGAACCTGTATTGAAGAGAGTCGCCAGGCACAGGCAATGGCCCGCCAATGGCCGCAGTATTGCTACAGTACGGCTGGGGTACACCCGCATGATGCCAAAACTGTCTCTGATCTGGCTCTGCCTGCTATTCGTCAGCTGGCCAGAGAGCCGGAAGTGGTCGCGATTGGTGAATGCGGGCTGGATTTCAACCGCGATTTCTCGCCGCGGCCCCAGCAGGAAGCCGTGTTTGAGGCCCAGCTGGCGCTGGCCGCAGATCTCAATATGCCTGTGTTCATGCATTGTCGGGATGCCCATGAACGGTTTTTGGCCATCCTTAAACCCTGGCGTGACAAGTTACCTGCAGCCGTCTTGCACTGTTTTACCGGGACAGAGACCGAGTTGAAACAATGCCTCGCGCTCGACCTGCATATCGGCATTACTGGCTGGGTTTGTGATGAGCGCCGTGGAACGGAGCTGCGTGAGATTGTCCGTTATATACCGGATAACCGACTGATGGTGGAAACGGATTGCCCGTACCTGCTGCCGCGTGATTACCGGCCGAAACCTAAATCCAGCCGCAATGAGCCTAAGTTCCTGCCGCACATTGCTCAAGTGATTGCGCAGTGTCGCAACCAGGAAGCGGCTGAAGTGATTGCCAATTCCTATACTACTACCCAGGCATTTTTTCTAATCGGATCTCCCGAAGCTTGATGAGAGTGGTATCATCAGCAAAAAGCGAATCAACCCATACAAGGAGTATGCAGTGTCTGTATCTATCCAGGGCGCGTTTCCGGCCCGCCGTATGCGTCGCATGCGTAAGCATGACTTTAGCCGTCGTTTAATGGCAGAAAACCAGATTTCTGTGAATGATCTGATCTACCCGATGTTTATCCTTATGGGTAAAAACCGCCGCGAAACGGTTGAATCAATGCCTGGTGTTGAACGCCTGTCTATTGATCTGATGCTGCTTGAAGCGGAGTACCTGTCGAAGCTTGGCGTACCCGCTATTGCCCTGTTTCCGGTAATTTCGCAAGACTTCAAGAGTATCTGTGCTGCCGAAGCACATAACCCTGAAGGCCTGGTGCAACGCGCCGTTCGCTTGCTGAAAGAGCATGTGCCGCAGATGGGCGTGATCACCGATGTTGCACTGGATCCGTTTACCACCCATGGTCAGGACGGCATCATCGATGAGACCGGCTATGTAGTGAATGATGTCACTACTGAGGTATTGATCAAGCAGGCATTGTCCCATGCTGAAGCCGGTGCCGATGTGGTAGCGCCATCTGACATGATGGACGGCCGTATTGGTGCGATCCGTGAAGCGTTGGAAGAAGCAGGTCACATTCATACTCAGATCATGGCCTATTCAGCCAAGTATGCCTCGAATTATTATGGTCCGTTCCGTGATGCTGTCGGCTCTGCGGGTAACCTTAAAGGTGGTGACAAGAAAACCTATCAGATGGATCCGGCCAATAGCGACGAGGCGTTGCACGAGGTGGCAATGGACGTCAATGAAGGGGCTGATATGGTGATGGTGAAGCCGGGTATGCCATATCTGGATGTGGTACGCCGGGTGAAGACTGAGCTTAAGGTGCCTACATTTGCTTATCAGGTATCAGGTGAATATGCGATGCACATGGCGGCGATCCAAAACGGCTGGTTGAAAGAGCGCGAGACCGTGCTGGAATCCCTGCTGTGCTTCAAGCGTGCCGGTGCCGATGGCATTTTGACCTACTTTGCCAAGCCCGTTGCTGAGTGGCTGGCCGAAGATGCTGCGGCTCGTCAGACTGAGCTTGATAATCTAGCAGAATAATCTAGCAGTTCAGCTTGTGATACGAATGAAGCGAGGAAATGCTATCCTCGCTTCTCGCTTCTCGCTTCTCGCTTCTCGCTTCTCGCTTCTCGCTTCTCGCTTCTCGCTTCTCGCTTCTCGCTTCTCGCTTCTCGCTTCTCGCTTCTCGCTTCTCGCTTCTCGCTTCTCGCTTCTCGCTTCTCGCTTCTCGCTTCTCGCTTCTCGCTTCTCGCTTCTCGCTTCTCGCTTCTCGCTTCTCGCTTCTCGCTTCTCGCTTCTCGCTTCTCGCTTCTCGCTTCTCGCTTTACGGCCTCACATTTCGGTTGATCGGATTCTGCAAGGAAATTAGCGTCTCGGTGGATTGCACCTCATCAATAGCCTGCAGCTTGTCGATCAGTACATACTGTAATTCTTCAATCGACTTACACATCAGCTTGACGAAGATATTATACGCCCCGGTGGTGTAATAGGCCTCGACCACCTCATCGAGCTCATTGAGCTTGGCCAGTGCCGAGTGGTAATCACGGGCCGCATTGAGGTTGATACCGATAAAGCAGCATACGTCATAGCCGAGCAATTTCGGGTTCACCACCACTTCGGTGCCGGTAATGATTTCTGCTGCCCGCATTTTTTCAACCCGGACATGCACGGTGGCGGGGCTGACATTGAACCGTTTGGCCATTTCGGCATAAGGGATCCGGGCATCATTCATCAGGGCATTCAGGATGTCGCGGTCTAAATCGTCAATCCGGGGTGGTTGGGTCATGGTTTTGTGTAATCCCTTGTTTATCCAATACAGCTCATATCTTATACTGAGCTAGCTTCAGTATCTAAATATAACGATTAATTTGACCTACTCGTGCTGTAAATACACAGCATCGTTGGCTGCCAGGCCAGCGTGGTACATGGACTTTCTTAACGACAGGATCTTTAGACGTTTTATGCGCTTTCTTGCTTTATTTCTGGCATTGCTGGTAGCACCTGTTTATGCACAGGTGAAAGATACCTTGGTTATTCATTCTTATCATCAGGGAATGAGCTGGACCGATTCGCTGCAGGCCGGGCTGGAATCGGCATCGCAGCCTTATGATATTCCACTGCATGTCAGCTATATGGATAGTAAGCGCTACCAGTCAGAAAGCTACCTCAATGAACTGCTCGATATTTACCGTACTAAACTGACCCATGAGAAATACCGGGCGATCGTGGTCACCGATGATCATGCCTTGTGGCTGGTAAACCAGCTGTCAGAGGAAGTGGGTGATACCCCCGTGGTGATGGCGGGGATCAATGATTATTCTCCCGTAAAGCATGGCCGGTTATCGAAGGTGGCTGGGGTGCTGGATGTCAGTGATCCTTCGGACATTATATCCCTGGCCTTGTCGGTACAGCCTGACCTAAAGCAGATCTATGTGATTGCTGATGAGACTGATACTGGACAGGCGATGTGGCATGGAATCGAAAATTACCTGGCGGCAAACCCTACCGATCTGATCGTGCATCGCTTATCACAGGGAAAGTTTAGCGATATTTTTTCTCAGACCGCTCTGCTGCCGGATCAATCGGCCATTATTTTTCTGAGCTACTTTCTCGATAGCAGTGGCAGCTATATGGCCAGCCGCCCATTTGTCGAGGCCTTAACTAGAGGTGCTTCTGCCCCGGTGTATGCCCCTTCCCAGTATCTGCTCGAACATGGCGTTGTCGGTGGTGTGATGACCAGCGGCTATACCAAGGGGCAACAGGCCGGCGGGTTGCTGGTAGCAATTCTTAATGGGGAGATCACCCAATATCCGGCTTTTGTCCGCAGTCCGGGCAAAGAGATGTTTAGCCATCAGGCGTTGCTGCGCTGGGGGTTGACTGTGCCAGAGGACGTGGTGGTAATGAATAAGCCGCAGAGCTGGTTTGAACGTTATAACAAAGAGCTGCGTGCGATGACTGTTGCTGTCGTGATTATGGCTGCGATTATTGTGTTCCTGAGTTTGATTATCCGCCGTTTACGTAAGAGTGAACAAAAGTTGCAACAGAGTCAGGCGCTGTTCGAGGGGGTTTTCGATCAAAGTTTCCAGTATATCGGGATCTTGGATGATAGCGGCATGCTGATCTCGGGCAACCTTGCCCTGCAGGGCTTGGTCGGTCGTGCAATTATCAAATATGATCGCCCGATGTGGCGCTGGCATTGCTGGGATCAGGAAACGGTAGTTCGGCTGAGCAAGGCTTTCCATGCCGCCTGGCAGGATCAACGGGTCCGTTTTGAGGTCGAAGTACAAAGTAACGATGATGGCCGGCGGGTACTGGATATTGCCATGAAGCGCATGCCAGAGTCGGTGGGCGAGACAGAGCAGCTATTATTTGAAGCCCGTGATGTCACTTCCCGTCATCAGATGGAAGAGAAACTGCGTGAGCGGGAGGTCAGCTACCGTCTACTGTACGAGCAGCAGCCGGTTATTTTGCTGGCTGTCGATAGCCAGGCCCGTATTCAGTCGGTTAACCAGTTTGCCGCCGATCTGCTCGGTTACAGTAAGCGGCAGCTGCTGGGGCATAAGGTCACTGATTTTTATTATGATGATGTGCCATTGCCGCAGAAGTACATCTCGGGTGTTCGTGAGAGCAATGAACAGAAAGTCTGGCGCCGCCAGCTAAGGTACAAGTGCGCCGATGGCAATACTGTCTGGATCCGTGAGACGATTCGCCCGACCCAGTCAAAGCTGCAGCTTTTGCTGGTAGGGGAAGATATTACCTCTACCCGAGAGCTGGAAGCCAAGCTGGAATACCAGGCATGCCATGATTACCTGACAGATTTGTATAACCGGAACTACTTTGAGCAACAGCTTGATGAGGTGTTGCTTGAAGCCAGGGACAAAGGGGCGCGCCATGCGATGTTCTACATCGACCTCGATCAGTTCAAGGTGATTAATGATACCGCAGGCCATGAAGCCGGTGATGAAGCGTTGAAGCAGGTCGCCTTGCTGCTTCAGGGGATCACCCCGGATAAAGCGACATTGTCCCGTTTGGGCGGTGATGAGTTTGCGATTATCCTGCGCAATTGCAGCCCGGACGAGGCGGTGAAATTTGGCAATGAAATACTGCTCCTGTTGGAAGAGGCTGAGTTCTATTGGCAGAATACCCGGTTTAGTTTCAGTGGCTCGATAGGGGTTCGGCTTATCGACGAAACGGCAGGCTCGACCCAGCAGGTTCATGCCCAGGCTGATACCGCCTGTTACGCCGCTAAAGATGAGGGGCGAAACCGCTTGCACCTTTATCACCCGGACGATGAAGAGCTGAAACGCCGTGAGCTGGAAATGGAATGTGTGAGCCTGATCCGCAAGGCGCTGGCAGAGAAGCGGCTGGAGTTGCATGCCCAGCAAATTGCTCCGCGGACCTCAATGAGCCAGAAGCAGCATTATGAAATTTTGGTCAGGATCCGTGATAGTGATGGTTCAATGGTCTCTCCCGGGTTGTTCATGCCTGCAGCGGAGCGCTATAACCTGGCTCACCTGATTGATCGTTATGTGGTTAATGCCGTTATTGACTGGTTGGTGGCCCACCCTGAGGCCGTCGAGCAACTGGAGTTGTGTGCGATAAACCTGTCAGGCCAGTCGATGGGCAACCGCGATTTTGTCCACTTTCTGGTCGAGAAAATTCACACATCCGGTTTGCCTACCAATAAACTGTGCCTGGAAATTACCGAAACGGCTGCCATCGGTAATATGAGTGAGGCGATTTTGCTCTTTACCCAATTGAAGTCATTAGGCTGTTTGATCTCGCTGGATGACTTTGGCTCTGGGTTGTCTTCGTTTGGCTACCTGAAAAGAATGCCGGTCGATATTATTAAGATTGACGGGATGTTTGTTCGTGATATCGATGAAGATGAAATGGATTTTGCGATGGTGAAAGCCATTAATGAGCTGGCGAAAAAAATGGGCAAGCAGACCGTCGCTGAATTTGTTGAAAATGAAGCTATCTTGACCCGTCTCGACGATCTCGGGGTCGACTATGCTCAGGGATACCTGTTTGGCAAGCCTCAGCCTCTGGCTGAGCTGGTGACAGAGTTGCGCCAACACTCAGAGGCAGTGGTATAATCCTGCTCCTTATATGTCCAGGCTGCTCAATGAGAGCAATATAGCCAGGGCTTATTGATTGATTACCGGAGAATTCTGTGCAACTCGCTTTAATTTGTGACACGCCCGACCGTCAGCATGAACTGGATGAGTTAGCCCTTTGCTGGGGGCTGAGTCATGACGAAGACAGCACTTTTGCCCTGGTGCTGACGGCCGAAAGGTTAGAGCTGCACAAACGTGATGAGCCTAAGCTCGGCGCGGTCTATGTTGATTTAGTGGGCGGGGCGGCGTCCCACCGACGCAAGTTTGGTGGCGGCCGTGGCCAGGCGATAGCCAAAGCGGTTGGCCTCAAAGGGGGAGTTACCCCTACTGTTGTAGATGGTACCGCCGGGTTGGGCCGTGATGCATTTGTCCTGGCCTCGCTGGGCTGCAAAGTGCAGATGGTGGAGCGTCACCCTGTCGTGGCAGCACTGCTTGATGATGGACTGCGCCGGGCCCAGCAGGATCCCGAAATCGGCGGTTGGATCAGTGAACGCCTTACCCTGCTGCATGCATCGAGCCATGATGCACTGGATAAGCTGGCGGCGGATCCTAGTTTTACCGCGCCGGATGTGGTCTACCTCGACCCGATGTATCCGCACAAAAAAAAGTCGGCGCTGGTGAAAAAAGAGATGCGGGTATTCCAGACCTTGGTCGGGGCCGATAATGATGCTGACAGTTTGCTGGCACCGGCGATGGCACTGGCGACCAAGCGGGTTGTGGTAAAGCGCCCGGACTATGCAGAGTTTTTGGCCGATCAGAAACCCTCGACAGTGATTGAAACCAAGAAGAACCGTTTTGATGTCTATGTAATTGCTGCGATGAAATAGCAGGGCGCTTCTCTTGCCACTCATCCTCGCCTTTTGCTTGCAGCTATGCAGTGATACTCTTAAGAGCAATGATTATAATTGGCTTTTGCTGAAGGAGTGGTAAATGGCAAAGTCTTTATGTAAATACCGTCGGGTTGAGATCGTCGATCAATTTGCAACAATCAGCAAGATTGTCAGCGAGCCAAAGTTTGTTTGCAGCAGCTGTGCCCGCTCTGCCAGTGATAAAGCCTACCTGTGCAAACCCAGTGCACTGAAAAGGGCAAGGCCACTGGTAGCCGTATCAACAGTTGTGCCTGAACTGACTAGGGAAAAGGCTAAGGTGAGTGAATTACCGACCTCACCAGCAGCTCAGATGCAGTTGGCAGCGGTTGCCGTGATTGAACATGAAGATGCAGTAGCCCAGCCAACAGTAACCAAGAAGCAGGCCAATAAACTGAAGAAACTGGCCAAGAAGAAGAATAAGCGGCTGAAAAAAGCAGCAAAGGCAGTGCAGCGTTACGACAAGGCATTGCAGAAGGCGAAAAAGGCCCTGCAGCTTTAGCAAGATTGAACCATGTTGATAATTCCATTAAAAAAGCCTCCACGTTGGGAGGCTTTTTTATTTCCGGCCGATTAAGATTCTTTGATCAAAACCGCTGTCATCAAACAAGTGATCACAGATACAACAATGCCAGAAACAATTAACCAAGGAAGCATATCCATAGTTAGTTATCCATCTGTTAGCGACTAGAAACTGTATTGAATAACTTTTACATTCTGCTAGCAATGGGATGGATATAAGATGAAATGGCTGTTAACACTTAGAAACAAAAGATCGGATTTTGGCACATAAGCCCATGCTATTAAGAATAAAAAAGCACCCAGTTGGGTGCTTTTTGTCTCAAAATGTTATGTTGCCAAGTTGTTACTATTTGGCGGGTAGTGCCAGTGTCAGAGCCTGACGGGACAGATCGGCAGCGGCCTCGCTGTCATTCAGCTTTTCCATCACATCGACCAAGTGGGCATAGTCTGCCACATTCGGGCGTAGCTCAATGGCTTTCTCGAAGTGTTGCTTGGCTTCTTCCCACTTCTCTTCACGCATGAACAGCTGCCCCAGGGCACTGTAGGTGCTTGGGTTGCTGCTATCAAAACGCAGAAGATCCTGGAGGCGGACAATGGCCGGATGATAGTCTGCCAGGTTAAGGGCGGGTATCAGCTCAATCAGGTCTTCATCATTGTTTTTCTTCAGCGCATCACGCAGCACAGTGTAAGCTTCGCTGTCGGCACTGTGGCTGCTCATCAGCCTAACAAAGCAAGCGATCAGCTCAGGACGCTGCTTGGCTTTACGGCTTAGGCTATTCCAATGACCCATCAGGCCTTCGCTGCCGTTTTGCTGGGTGATATAGGTCATCAGGCCACATTCGGCTTTTACGTGAAGCTCAGTGGCTTCTTCTGCCGAAATCACACTGAGTTTCTCAAGCTGAGGCAACAACGCAAGCAGTGGTTTCCAGTCTTCCAGCTTCAGGTAACAATCTTTTAGCAGCGCAAGCAGAACCGGGTTGCGGCTGTGCGCGTGCTTGATGTCCTGCAGGGTGGCAACAGCTTGCTCAAACTGCTGTTGGCGGAACTGCAGCTTGGCACGAGTCAGTGCCACAGCCAGGTTTTGGCTATCAATATCGGCGGCCAGTTTCAGGTACTCGTCACGCTGGTTGGCATCGCCCTGGCTCTGTGCAGCTTCGGCAGCTGCCAGGTAGTTAAGCAGCGGCGCATCGCTGTGCTTGGCGGCTTTGACAACCAGTTTTTCAGCTTGCTTCCAGTCACCTTCAATGACTTTCATTAGGCCGGTAGAGGTTTGCTGGCGAGCCTTGCGTGCTTTGCGGCCAGATAGCCAGCCGCGGGTAGAGCTACCTGCTGACAGAATGCGCTTGATGATCGTTTCCAGCAGGAAGAAAGACCCGAACAAGACCACGATCAGCAGGAGCAGGGTAGTCAGGCTCATTTCCAGGGTCTGGTTGGCAACGGAGATCAGTACATAGCCCTGGTTGCCCGCTAGCATCGGACCGACAACGATACCGGCGATCAGCGCAGCAACCAGCAATAAAAGTTTGATCATGCTGGGTTCTCCTCTGTGCTAAGTGGTTTCACCTGCTGGCGAATACGCTCGCTGACGGCATTGGTGATCAGAGGCTGTGATTTCAGCTTGCTTGGATAGCTTGCTTCTACATTCTCTTGCGCAAGTTTATCCAGGGTATTGATAAAGCTTTGCGCTGCAGGATCTTCCATATCATAAAACTGCTCAGCCCACTCTTTGGCCATCAGCAGTGATTTGGTGTATAGCTCGCCCTGCTCGCGGTAAACCGACTTGATGGCGGTTTCCAGCTTGGACTTGATATTTTCCTGCAGGTAGAAATCTTGTTTTGGTGATAGCAACGGGATCACACTGCCGTCACGGGTACGGTAGGTCACAAAGTGTTCGCTGAAATTCTTCAGGGAGGTCTTCAGGTTTTCTTTCCAGTCATCAACAGAGGTTGAGACCGTTGCATCACTGGCTTCTGCAGCTTCAGGCACAATGGCATTGGCCAGTGGCAGTTTCGCCACCGCTTCTTGCAGGCTGGTCAGGCGCAGTACCAGTCCGTCGCGATCGACACGGGCGACGGCTTTCAGCGCGGTAATATCACTGTGCATCGCTTCGCGGATCGGTGTCATGTTTGGATCATTAAGCTCGGCAACACGGTGATCAGCAGACTCGAGCAAAATGGTTGCACTGGCGGTGTCATGCTCTAGCCATAGTTTGCGGCCAGCCATTTTTACCAGGTAATCGGCTTCTGCCAGCAACCAGTCGTTTGGACGGCGTCCCTTCATCTCAGACAGTGCCATCTGTAGACCGGTGATTGATTTGCCCTGCTGGGAAAGCGAAACGTCAGTACTCTGCAGGCTCTTCTCTACCTGGCTGAGCGTTTCTTGTTTGGTTGCTGCTATGCTGTTTTGCAAATTATTTTGCACGCCCGCAAGCTGTTGTTGAAGCTCAGCCATTTTGGCTTCTTGGGCCAAGGTTTGCTGGTGGCCGTGATAGTACAGGCCAGCACCGAGAGCAATGACGAGCGCAATAGCAATGGCACCAGTTTTACTGCCGCCTTTATTTTCGGCTGGCTGAGGCGCTGGAGCTTGCGCTGGCTGGCTGCTATCAGCTTTGGCTGCCGACTCTTTTTTGGGCGTAGAGGTTTCAGGTGCTTGAGCTTTGGCACTTGATTGACCTGGCTTATCCGTTGCTTTTGACACTGCCGATTGTTTGTTATCTGCAGAGGTTTCGTTATTGGTTTTTTTGTCAGTCATCCGATTATCCCATCGTGCCTATCTTGCTTAGGGTTGTGAAAAGGTGGTTATTGGCCGCACTTCCCACGGTGGAAATAGTACAAAAACCAAGCATGCGAGCCTGGTCTGCGATTCGTTGGCTTGGTACGAAAAGGTGGCATTGAAGAAACCAAGCCTTATTGTCATCAGGTATTAAACTGCTCAGATGTGCCAGCTGTTCACCACTGGTAATAACTAGTGCCGAAACGTGCCTCGACTTCCACTCCTGGCACTGCTGGGTGCCGTCTAGCGGGATCCAGCTGCGCAAGTATGTTTCACAGTAGCTGACCTTCGCCCCGCGTTGCTGCAAGGTTTGGTAGATCAGCTCACGGCCACCATTGCCGCGTAATATCAGTACCCGGCGGTTTTGTACCTGTGCTTGAGCCAGTGCTGATAATTCCAGTAATCCTTCACTGTCACAGCGTGACTGGGGTGACAGCACATCACAACCGCAGCATTCAGCGAGTGCTGTAGCAGTTTTATGCCCAACAGCCATATAATGCACGTTTTTTGGCCAGCTGACACCTTGTGTTGTTAAGTAATTGTGCGCTAGGTTCACTGCATGAACACTGACCGCAATCAGAAAATCATCTGGTTGCAGCCGATTTAGCTGGGAAATCAGGGTAGGGATCTGCGTTCCTGGCTGAATATCCAGCAGTGGTTGGGCAATAGCGCTGATCCCCGCCGCATTGAGCTGCCGAGCAAGCTGATGGCATTCTGGAGCCGGGCGGGTGATCAGTATCGTCATTAGTCGTTGCCGTATAGCTTATCCAAGATGACTTTGGCACCCTCATCAAGCAATTGCTCAGCCAGCTGGGTACCTAATGCTTCTGCATCGGCAGCCGGGCCGCTGATCTCACCACTGACAATTTTGCTGCCGTCAGGCTCACCGACGAGGGCGCGTAGCCAGATTTGATCGCCCTTGAGCTCCGAGTAGCTGCCAATAGGCACCTGGCAACCGCCCTGCAGGCGGTTGTTCATGGCGCGCTCACACAGTACACGGGTGGCGGTTTCTTCATGGTTCAGGGCATCAAGCAGCGTGCGGACGCGTTCGTCATCCAGGCGGCATTCGATACCTACGGCTCCTTGGCCAACGGCCGGAAGGCTGGTTTCCGGTGTGATGGCATCACGGATACGGTCTTCCATCTTAAGGCGCTTAAGTCCGGCACAGGCTAGGATAATGGCATCATACTCACCATCATCGAGCTTGCGCAGGCGGGTGTTGACGTTACCGCGAAGGTCTTTGACGATTAAGTCTGGGCGCATGGCGCGCAGCTGGCATTGGCGACGCAGGCTGGAAGTGCCGACAACGGCACCGGCCGGTAGCTCGTCAATGGTGTTGTAAGTGTTGGAGACAAACGCATCACGCGGGTCTTCACGCTCGCAGATGGTTACCAGGCCCAGCCCTTCCGGGAATTCGACGGGTACATCTTTCATTGAGTGAACAGCGATGTCTGCACGGTCTTCGAGCATAGCTACTTCGAGCTCTTTCACGAACAGACCTTTACCACCGACTTTGGCCAGAGGGGTATCCAGAATGATGTCGCCTTTGGTGACCATAGGTACCAGCTCGACAATCAGGCCTGGATGGGCCTGCTCCAGTGCATCTTTTACAAATTCTGCTTGCCACATTGCCAGCGGGCTTTTGCGGGTAGCAATGCGGATCGGTTTATCGGTCATAGAATCGGGTCCATAAAATCGCTTGCATTTATACACGACAATCGTATCACTCCTGCGCCGCGATGGTAATTCACTTGTTGTCCTCAGTGCGGTGAATCAGTATTGTCTTGATATGTGTTGTAATTAATGTGATATTTCTCACATAACCTTTAAGTGAAGAATTCATTACAATACCGCAGCTGGCGGTTTATTGAGTTTGTACTAGCTTGAGGGGGAATAGGACTAAGGATGGGCCGTGCAGCAGTTTAGCGATAATGCGAGCCATTCATAAGCTGTCATAAATCGTCACTAACTTTACGGTTAAAGCAAAAACTGTTACATTGATCACGTTTTTGCTCGCGTGTAGAACAATAACTACACTATTAATGACAAGATTTGGGCCGCTCTCTAGCTGGTAGCTCTTGGAAGAGTAATTTGCATAATTATATCGAGACGCTTAAAAGTAGACTGGATCAGCACAATCAGCTTAGGCTGGAGCGTGCCCGCGCAGCCATGAATGCGCAGTCTGAGCAGGTCTTCAACCTGCTAACAGTATTACTTCACTACAATCATCCGGCGGTACCAGGCTACCTGGATCAGACCGTGCCCGTGGGCATTGCGGCATTTGCTGTTTCTGACCAGCAACAGCAGTTCATTGATGATTGTGGTTTGACTAGTCAATCGACTGTTATCCCACCTCAGCTTGCCGACACCGAATGTCCAATCCTTGGCCTTTATGCCATGGGAAGCACCTCTTCTTTGGGCCAGAGCCTGACCAGTGATCTCGATATCTGGGTCTGTATCCGTACCGATATGGCAGCAGATGCACGCAAGGCACTTGAGAGCAAATGTTCGCTGATTTCCGACTGGGCAATGGCACAAGGTGTCGAGGCCAACTTTTTCCTGATTGACGAAAATCGTTTCCGCGATAACTTTTCTGAACAGATGACCGGGGATAACTGCGGCTCGAGCCAGCATCTCTTGCTGCTTGACGAGTTTTACCGCTCGGCTGTCCAGCTCGCCGGTCAGCGCCTGCTGTGGTTTATGGTGCCACCGGAAATGGAAGAGTGTTACGACGAATATATCGATTACCTTGATATGAATGGGTATATCCATCGTAATGAGTGGATAGATTTCGGCGGTCTTACCCGGATCCCGGCCGAAGAATATTTCGGCTCCAGCCTATGGCAGTTGTACAAGAGTATCGACTCGCCGTATAAATCGGTGCTGAAAGCTATTCTGCTTGAGGCCTACTCGTGGGAGTACCCGCATACCCAGCTGCTCAGTGTTGACGGCAAGCGCCGTTTCTTCTCCGAAGACCGCACTGAATTTTGTATGGATGCGTATTACCTGATGCTGGAAAAGGTAACGCGTTACCTGGAACGTATTGATGATCACCGCCGTTTGGATCTGGTGCGTCGCTGTTTCTACCTCAAGACCCATGAGAAGCTGACCCGAGAACCGGCTTCAGGATCTGTGACGTGGCGGCGTAAGGTGTTGCAGAAACTGACGGCTGACTGGCAGTGGTCAGATGAAGTTCTGCTTGAGCTGGATAACCGTCGGGACTGGAAGGTTGAACAGGTCAAGAGGGCGCACAATGAGCTGCTCGATGCCCTGATGCTGAGCTACCGTAACCTGATCCGCTTTGCCCGCCGTAATAACATTACCTCGGCGATCAGCCCAGAAGATATCAGTATTCTGGCGCGTAAGCTGTATGCCGCGTTTGAGGTGCTGCCAGGCAAGGTTACCTTGCTAAACCCGCAGATCTCTCCTGACCTGCACGAGCCGGATTTAACCCTGATCCAGGTGCCAGCCGGGCGTACCAACGCCGCGGGTTGGTATCTGTATAAACAACCGCTTGACCCTTATGCCATTTTGGGCCGGCCATCACTGGAACATAACCGTTACCTGAGCAAACTGGTTGCCTGGGCGTATTTCAATGGCCTACTGACAGAGTCGACCTGCCTGCATAACGTGGTGCGTGATGCAGCGATGGATATCGACAAGCTGTACCAGCTGGTCAGCGATATCCGCAATACGTTCCCGATCCGCCGTCCGCAGCCAGGCTTGCAGGCCCTGTCCAGCCCATGTGAAATTCGCCAGCTGGGGCTGTTTGTTAACCTGGAAAATGATCCGACAACCGAGCTGAAGAACCGCTCGGTCCGGTTTGATTTCAAAAATACCGATATTTTCAGTTACGGTGCTGAGCAGACTTGCCTGGTTGGCAGTGTGGACTTGGTCTACCGCAACTCCTGGAATGAAGTCCGTACCCTGAACTTCAGTGGCGAAAACGCGATGCTAGATGCCCTGAAAACGGTATTGGGCAAGATGCACCAGGATGCGATTCCGCCAGAGTCTGTCGATGTTTTCTGTTATAGCAAGCATATGCGTGGCCTGATCCGTAACTTGGTTTACCAGTTGGTCGCCGAGTGTATCGAAATGCGGCTGAAGCCGGTTGAACAGGAAAAACGCCGTCGCTTTAAAGCGATCCGTATTGGCGATCAGACCCATGGCTTGTTCTTTGAACGTCGTGGCGTCTCGGTGCAGAAGCTGGAAAATTCAGTCGATTTTTATAGCTGTATTTCCACCAACAAGCTGATTGGCTCAGCGAATTTGGTGATGGGTAAAGCCGATGAGCCGCATCCGCCGGAAATTGTCGATTCCTATGCCAGCGAAGGCTTGATCCAGTTCTTTTTTGAAGACTGTGATACCGGATACAATATTTATATTCTTGATGAAGCAAACCGGGTTGAAGTCTATCGCCAGTGCAGCGGTGACAAAGATGAAATGGTCCACGGGGTCAACCGTTTCTATACCTCGGCGCAGGACCGCTTCAGCTACAGTGCCAACTTTATCAATTTCAATTTGCCGCAATTCTATGACATCGTTCATACCGACGGTGGCGAGCCGCAGGTGATCCCATTTAAGAGTGGCCAGCAGATCCCGCGACGCCCGGCGGCAGGAGCCGCCCCCAACATGATGACAATGCCAGCGCGTTAGTGAATAGGCTTCACCGAGGAGGTGGGGCGCTTTGATTCATGAGTATCACGTTTCGAGAAACAAAAAAAAGCGAGAGTCTATTGGCTCTCGCTTTTTTGTTTTTATTATCTTCCACGCTCTCACGTGTTATGACCAATCCACGGGCTCTTGTGCATGTAGCGAGCATTCCTGCTTCACCAGCGAAATCAGTTCGGCACCGCTACGGGTACAGTGCCACTCACCGTCTTTATACTTGAAGTGGTAACCACCTGATTTTGAAGCCAGCCAGATCTCATGCAATGGCTCCTGACGGTTAATCACAATTTGGCTACGGTTCTCGAACTCCAGTGTCAGTACGTTACCGCTGGTCTCATATTCGATGTCTGCACCGGATTCGTCGATGCCTTCTTCGATGCTCATAAGAACCTCATCGGCTAACTTATGAAATTCTGTATCATTCATCCCATTGCGTCCTATTGCTTTTCCTATTGTTGGTGCGATTATAGAGGGCAATGAAATGATAATCACTGGCTTTGAAAAATGCGTAAAGGTTTATTGGCAATTTTAGTACTGAGTGTATTGGCGCTTACCGGTTGTGGTCAGAGCGGACCGTTATACATGCCGGATGACTCAGAGCAGCAACAACAGCAACCGTAACTACAGCGATCAGACAGGGAAGAGACAACATTGGATTATTTTAATTACCAGCAAGATGGCCAGTTATGGGCCGAAGATATTGCACTTACCGAACTCGCTGAGCGCTATGGTACCCCTTTGTATGTGTACTCGCGAGCCACGCTGGAGCGCCACTGGAACGCGTTTGACCAGGCGGTGGCCAATCATCCACACCTGATTTGTTATGCGGTGAAGGCGAATTCGAATATCGGGGTGCTCAATGTACTGGCCCGATTGGGTTCGGGATTTGACATAGTGTCACAAGGCGAGCTGGAGCGCGTGATTGCCGCAGGCGGTGATCCGGCTAAAGTCGTATTCTCTGGTGTCGGTAAAACGGCAGCAGAAATGAAGCGGGCGTTGGAGCTGGGTATCAAATGCTTCAATGTTGAATCTGAACCTGAATTGGCTCGCCTGAATGAGGTTGCCGCCGAGCTAGGCAAAGTGGCGCCGATTTCGCTACGGATCAACCCGGATGTTGATGCCAAGACCCATCCGTATATTTCTACCGGCCTGCGCGACAATAAGTTTGGTATCGTTTTCGACCGCGCCCCGGAGGTATACCGTTTGGCGCAGAGTCTGCCAAACTTGAAAGTGACGGGGATGGATTGCCATATCGGCTCTCAGCTGACCGATATCGAGCCGTTCATTGATGCCACCGATCGCCTGCTGGCATTGATTGATACCCTCAAAGCCGAAGGCATTGAGATTGACCATTTGGATGTGGGTGGCGGCCTAGGTGTGACCTATAGCGATGAACAGCCACCTCAGCCTTCTGATTATGCCACCGAGCTGCTTGCCCGCCTGAAGGACCATTCCGATCTGGAGCTGATTTTTGAACCGGGCCGGGCGATTGCAGCCAATGCCGGCGTGATGCTGACACGGGTTGAGTACCTTAAGCATACTGAACATAAGAACTTTGCCATTGTCGATGCGGCGATGAACGATTTGATCCGCCCGACCCTCTACCAAGCGTGGCAGGAAATTGTGCCGGTAAGCCCGCGCGAGGGTGAGGCGCAGACCTATGATTTTGTCGGCCCGATCTGTGAAACAGGTGACTTTATCGGTAAGGATCGCGCATTGTGCCTTGAGCCGGGAGATTTGTTGGCAGTACGTTCTGCTGGTGCCTATGGTTTCGTGATGGCATCTAACTATAATACCCGTGGGCGGGCAGCTGAGATCATGGTGGATGGCCAGAGTGCCCATGTTGTCCGTGAGCGTGAAACGCTGGAGCAATTATGGCAGTCTGAGCACCTGTTGCCAGAATAATGAGAAGGGACATCATGCAGATCAATTTTTCTAAAATGCATGGCTTAGGCAATGATTTCATGGTGGTGGATTGCGTGACACAGAATGTGTTTTTTTCGCCTGACGCCATCAGACGGCTAGCCGATCGCCACCGGGGGATCGGTTTTGACCAGCTGTTAGTCGTAGAGCCGCCTTATGATCCGGAAACTGATTTTCATTACCGGATTTTCAATGCCGACGGTAGCGAGGTGGAGCAATGCGGCAATGGCGCGCGCTGCTTTGCCCGTTTCGTCTGGATGAAAGGGCTCACCAATAAATATCATATTTCTGTCAGTACCAAGGGCGGAAAAATGATGCTGAAGCTGGAAAATGATAACCAGGTGACCGTGAATATGGGTGTGCCGGAGTTCGAGCCGGGCAAAATCCCGTTTCGTGCCAAGCAGAGTGAAAAAACCTATATTTTGCGTGCGGGTGATAAAACGGTATTCTGTGGCGCGGTGAGCATGGGTAATCCGCATTGTGTCACCGTAGTGGACGATGTCGACACGGCTGGCGTGGAAACCTTGGGTCCGTTGTTGGAATCTCATGAGCGTTTCCCTGAGCGGGTCAACGCGGGTTTTATGCAGGTACTGACTCGCAGCGAAGTGAAATTGCGGGTCTTCGAACGTGGTGCCGGTGAAACCCAGGCTTGTGGAAGTGGTGCCTGCGCAGCTGTCGCGGTTGGGCGGCAACAGGGACTGCTTGATGAAAATGTGAAAGTGAGTCTTCCGGGTGGCGATCTCCATATTCGCTGGGCCGGAGAAGGCAAGCCATTGTATATGACTGGCCCTGTAGCACATGTCTTTGATGGACAAATAGTATTATGACAGATGTATCCCAACTGGGTGAGCTGGCGCTGGTTGCAGACACCCCGTTGACCGATCAGGATGTGGCCGAGTTCTTGTTCAGCAATCCTGACTTTTTTACCCGCCAACCTGAATTACTGACGCAGTTGCATGTTACTCATAGTGAGCGTGGTGTTGTGTCATTGGTTGAAATCCAACTGGAAAGACTGCGCCACCGGGTGCGTGATCTGGAAGGTGAAATTAATACCCTGGTTTCTGCTGCAGGGAAAAACAGCGAGCTGTTTGAAATATTTGCCCGGGCCCAGCAACAGCTGTTTCAGACCCATAATATTTATCAGGCGCTGGTGATCCTGGAAGAGCTCAGCAGTCAGTTACGGCTGGATTTCAGCCTGCGGCTGTTTGATAGCTTTGATGACAACCTGTTCCTTGACCGCAAAGCCTTCGAGAGTTTCCGCGTTGCCCATTTGTCACAGCGGTCGGTGTATATGGGTCGGTTACGTAAGCAAGAAAGTGGGCTGCTATTTAGCCAGCCGCCGCATCTAGGCTCTTATGTGGTACTGCCATTGGGTATAGAGCACCCAATCGGTGTATTAAGTTTTGCCAGTGCTGACGGGGGCCATTTTCAGCCCGCGATGGATACTTTGTTTGTTGAACAGCTGGCCTTGGTGCTGACCCGCTTGATCCATCATTGGGAATATACCCGCGAGGTCATTGATTGAGCCAGTTGCCTTCCGGGCTGGAAAAGCCACTACAGCGCTTTTACGAATACCTCCGTAGTGAACGAGAGCTGAGCCTGCATACCCAGCAGAATTACAAACGTCAGCTGACAACAATGGCCGAACAGCTGGTGGAGCTGGAGGTCACTGACTGGCGGGTTGTAGATGCTGGCTGGGTGCGCCAACTAGCCAGCAAGGGCATGCGTGATGGTTTGAAAGCCAGCAGTTTGTCGATGCGCCTATCGGCACTGCGAAGTTTCTTGGATTACCTGGTGCGCCAAGGGGTGTTGAAAGCCAACCCGGCGAAAGGGGTGTCCGCGCCACGCAAAGCCAGACCATTGCCCAAGAACCTTGATGTTGACGAGATGGATCAGTTGCTCAGTGTTGATGAAGACGATCCGTTGTCGATTCGGGACAGGGCGATGATGGAGCTGATGTACGGTGCCGGGTTGCGATTGTCGGAACTGGTTAACCTGGACGTCCGAGATATTAGCTTGAGCAAGGGTGATATCCGGGTGATTGGTAAAGGGGACAAGGAGCGTATTGTCCCTTTTGCCGGCTTGGCCCGGGAGTGGGTTGGTCATTGGCTTAAGGTCAGGGGCCAGTTGGCTGCCAGTGGTGAACCCGGCCTGTTTGTCTCTAAACTGGGGCAGCGGATTTCCAACCGCAATGTCCAGAAGCGGATGGCGGAGTGGGGCCAGAAGCAGGCGGTCTCGAGCCATATTAATCCGCATAAGCTGCGCCATAGCTTTGCGACCCATATGCTCGAATCCAGCGGTGATTTGCGGGCTGTGCAGGAATTATTGGGCCATGCCAATTTATCGACAACCCAAATTTATACCCACCTCGACTTTCAGCACCTGGCACAGGTGTATGATGAGGCCCATCCAAGGGCTAAACGAGGCAAACGCTAACTCGTGATACCATATATCACTCTCCCGTTGATGCTCTACAGAGGGTAGCCATGCAGTTTTATCGCAACCTCCAGCCGCCGAAGGCGCTGACTTTTGATTTAGACGACACCTTGTATGATAACCGACCGGTGATCCGGCGGGCTGAGCAGGCGATGCATGACTGGCTGGCAGAGCACCACCCGTGCAGCCACAACGTGGCGCGGGAAGACTGGCTACGATTGAAAATGCGTTTGGTTACGCAAGATCCTTACCTGCGCCATGATGTGAGCCTATGGCGTTATGAGGTGTTGAAAATTGGCTTGATGCAGCTAGGGTACTCACAGCCAAGGGCTGAGCAAGCAGCACAAGAAGGGCTGGAGCGGGTGCTGGTAGTTCGTAACCAAGTTGATATTCCGGAAGAAACGCATCGGGTGTTGGCCGAGCTCGGTAAGAAAATGCCTTTGCTGGCGATCACCAATGGCAATGTCGATGCCGATAAGATTGGCCTCGGTCAGTATTTTTCGCGGGTGCTGGTTGCCGGCCGAGATGGCCTAGCAAAACCTGAGCCGGATCTGTTTGCCCAGGCCGCAGCCCTGCTGGGTGTCGCGGCGCAAGATATCCTTCATGTCGGCGATCACCTGGTGACCGATGTTGGCGGTGCGAAGCAAAATGGCTTCCAGGCCTGTTGGTACAATGATCAGCAGCGTCAGCTGCATCGCGAACCCAAGGCGAAGTGGCTACCGGATGTGGAAATTCACACCTTGTCGCAGCTGCTGGCTCTGTGTTGACCCAAGCTGAAAAATAAAAAAGGCGATCTATCGATCGCCTTTTTTGATCCCGGGAAGCTGCGGTTATTCCAGCAGGCTCTGCTTCGGCTCATTGCTGATCAGCCTGTCGACTGAAATTAGTCCTGCCCCCCAGAAGACATTCACCAGCATCATCATTCCCCACAGCTGGTGATCGAAAAAGCCCTTTTCCCACAGCAGTGGGTAGGAAACCACCGCAATAATATTGAATATGAACAAAACCAGTGCCATCGGGCGGGTGAATAAGCCCAGGGCTAAGAAAATCGGCAAGATCAACTCGGCTGCGGTGCCCATATAGGCTGCAAGCTGCCACGGCAGCAGCGGTACCTGGTATTCATACTCAAACAGGTACAGGGTACTGTCCCAGCTGGAATATTTCACCATTCCTGATTTGAAGAACACCCAGGCAACCCAGAGCCGGGTAAACAACAGTAGCAACGGAATGAGTGGTTCGGTAATACGTTGGGCAACGCCATCGATTTGTTTCATAAAACTCAGCATGCTCACTCTCCCTTTGGCAGACCATGGATGTCGGAAAAAATCTGTTGCTGGACCAGTTCACCGAGCATCGCCAGCATGCTCTCTGAGGCTTCGCCAAGGCAGCCTTGCTGCTGGCTGAGCCGAACCAGTCCGGTCGCCCCCTGATGGGTATTCAACACCATCATTTGATCCGGACGGTGCTGGATCACGGCAGATTCAGGTTGGCTGAGATCGATTTCTTCAATCTTGTTATCAGTGATCATCTGCCAGATAGTGGCGACCGGGTAGTCGGAATCAAGGCAGAAAGTGGGCTCCGGAACCTCGAGCCGTAGCTGGGGTAAATTGGTTTCGGTCAGCTGCTGCAGTTTATGGAACGGGAACTGGCTGTCGATGGCTGGCGTATGTGCTGCGCGGTCGAGATACCACTCCAGGCTGGCCAGATCGGCCAGGTAGGGGACAGCTGCAACCAGTTCTGGCTGGTGGCTTATGGTATCGCAAAGCTCTTCCCCGTAATGGCTGACATCGCCTTGTTGCAGCGGGTGTGTCAGGACGTGCTGGCGTGCAATCTGGCTGAAGCACTCCTCGCCAACCACGGCTTTGACACAGGGGTAAACCACCTCAAGAATTTCCGACAGGCTGATAATGAAATTATTGCGGTAGATCTGGATCAGCTGCTCGGCTGGAAACTGACCGTCAGCGATCTGTTCCGTCACGGCGCTGGGCTGATAGTGCAGCGCCTCGGCAAACTCCCGCTGCAATTGATGCAGTGTGCTGTCAGGGGATGATAAGGTGTCCATCTTGCGCCTCCTGCATAATAATTGTTTGCGCCTTGTCGGCTTCCGCGAGCAAGACAGAGAGCTCAGGAATATCGAGATCCCACTCAATCAGGGTCGGGGTTAAGCCATGTTGCTGCACCCAGTGGCGATAGAGTTGCCAAACCGGTTCGCTCACGGGTTTGCTATGGGTATCAATCCAGATCTCGCCGTCTTCAAACTGCTTGACGGTAAACCCTGCGAGGTGGAGCTCTTTCACGGCCGAGGCATCCAGAGCAGCAATGTATTGGCCACAGTCAAAGCCATGGTTGAAGGCGCTGACATAAATATTGTTCAGGTCGAGCAATAGGCCGCAGCCTGTTCGTTGCTGCACCTGATGCAGGAACTCCCACTCGGGGATCTCTGAGCTTGCAAAGCTTAGGTAGCTGGACGGGTTTTCGATCAGCATCTGGCGGCCGAGAAAATCCTGGACCTGCTCAACCTTGCGGCAAAAATGAGTCAAAGCCTCTTCGGTATAGGGCAGTGGCAGCAAGTCATTGAAAAACTGCCCATCGACAGAACTCCAGCTGAGGTGGTCCGATACCGCTATCGGGTTGATTTCGTCAACCAGTTGTTTGAGCTGGCTCAGGTGCTGGCGATCTAGCGGATCGGCAGAGCCGAGGGACAAACCGATACCATGGCAACTGATTGGATAATGTTCGGCGATTTGCCGCAGCTGCTGCCGGGCGGTAGAAGTGGTGATGAAGTAGTTTTCACTGTGTACTTCCAGCCAGCCAATATCCGGTTGCTGCTCGAGAACCTGAGAGATGTGGGGGGAGCGTAACCCCACCCCAACCATCTGGTGCTGTGCTAAGCTGCCCACTTATTTAGCCTCTGTCGAACTGCCTGCCAGGCGGTCACATAGGCCTTTAGGCACCATGATGAAGGCATCTTTCTGGCCATCGGTTTTCGATGTACCGGCACAGGAGCTGGTCTTGGTGGCGCAGTCATTCTTGCCCGCTTTGGCAACGCCATAGCATTTCTCTTTGGCTTCGGCGGCAACGGCAGTCGAGGTGGTCATTGCAGTACCAGCGAGAGCAATGAGGCCTGTTACTGCAGAGGCCAGGGCAATATTGGTCTTTTTCATAACAATTCCTTAGCTTGGGCTAACAGTGTGTGGCAGTCATTAAGACGACGATGTTGAGCCACCGGCTAAACGGTCACACAGGCCTTTTGGAACCATGATGAAAGCATCTTTCTGGCCATCGGCTTTGGCTGTACCGGCACAAGAGCTAGTTTTGGTCGCACAGTCATTTTTCCCGGCTTTCGCTACGCCATAGCATTTCTCTTTGGCTTCGGCGGCAACCGCGGTCGACGTGGTCATGGCGGTACCTGCTAGCGCGATAAGACCAGTCACAGCAGTTGCTAGGGCAATATTGGTTGTCTTCTTCATAATCATTCCTCTTTATACGCTGACTGTTGCTGCTTGCAGCAACGTTTCCTTTTGTTATTCGTGGCGCTTATTGCGCTCTCGGAACATAAGAAAGGGCGAGCAGGTTTTTTATTTCACTCTTTCTTAACTTTTTTTTCTGGCGTGTAACATTCCGCCATTTCCAAGCATAGAACAAAAACTCTGAGGCAAAAGGTTGAAACTGATGAATTATCAAACTGCTGGGCAGGTTGGCGGTGGGATTGCATGAATCACCGGGAGAGTATTAAGTTCTCGAGGCATTCTTGAATTGAGCTGGTATAATCATCAGCATTGTATAAATAACCAGTAGGTAACGATGGACGCTTCACTCCTGTTAGATGGCCTTAATGACAAGCAACGAGAGGCGGTGGCTGCGCCGTTAGGTAATCACCTGGTTCTGGCAGGTGCGGGCAGTGGCAAGACCCGCGTACTGGTCCATCGTATCGCCTGGTTGATGCAGATTGAGCAGGCCTCACCGTATTCAATTATGTCGGTGACGTTTACCAACAAGGCGGCGGCCGAGATGCGTGGCCGGATCAACGAACTGATGCAGGGCTCGTCGGCTGGCATGTGGAACGGTACGTTCCATGGCCTGTGCCACCGCATGCTGCGCGCCCACTACCTGGATGCACGTCTGCCCGATGACTTCAATATCTTGGATTCTGACGATCAGATGCGCCTGCTCCGTCGTTTGATCAAAGCCCAGAACCTGGATGAAAAACAGTGGCCGGCCCGCCAGGCGGCTTGGTACATCAACGGCAAAAAAGATGAAGGGCTGCGTCCTGCCAATATCGATACCTTCAACGATCCGGTTGAGCAAACCTGGCTGCGGTTGTATACCGCGTACCAGGAAGCCTGTGACCGTGCTGGTTTGGTGGACTTTGCCGAGCTATTGCTACGGGCCTTTGAGCTGATCCGTGATAACAAACATATTCGTGAACATTACCAGGCACGCTTCAAGCATATCCTGGTTGACGAATTCCAGGATACCAACAACATCCAGTTTGCCTGGCTGCGCCTGATGGCAGGGGTTGACTGCAATGTGATGATCGTCGGTGATGATGATCAGTCGATTTATGGCTGGCGTGGGGCGCAGGTCGAAAACATTCAGCGTTTCCTGCGTGATTTTACCAATGCTTCATCGATTTTCCTTGAGCAGAACTACCGTTCGACCGGTAACATTTTGAATGCTGCCAACGAGTTGATTGCCAATAACAACGAGCGGATGGGCAAGAACCTGTGGACCGAAGGTGCTGAGGGTGAGCCGATTTCACTGTATTCGGCGTTTAACGAGTTGGATGAGGCGCGCTTTGCCGTTGGCAAAATTAAAGAATGGCGCGAACAGGGCGGGACCCTGAACGAGACGGCTTTCCTTTACCGCAGCAATGCCCAGTCACGGGTACTGGAAGAAGCCTTGATCCAGGCGGGCTTACCGTACCGTATTTATGGCGGTATGCGCTTCTTCGAGCGTCAGGAAGTTAAAGACTCGCTGGCCTATCTGCGCTTGATGTCGAACCGTAATGATGATGCCTCCTTTGAGCGGGTGGTGAATACCCCGACCCGGGGACTGGGTGACCGTACGTTGGAAACTATTCGCCTGGCAGCGCGTGACCGCGGTGCGACCATGTGGCAGGCCAGTGTGGCTTTGCTGGAAGAGCAGGTACTGGCTGGCCGTGCGGCAAACTCGTTGCGCCGTTTCATTGAGCTGATTAATGCGCTTGAAGATGATACCCGCGACTTGCCATTGTTCCAGCAAACCGATGAGGTGATCCGTAATTCTGGTTTGCGTGCGATGTACGAGCAGGAAAAAGGCGAGAAAGCCCAGGCGCGAATTGAAAACTTGGAAGAGCTGGTAACGGCAACGCGCCAGTTTGAAGTACCGGAAGAAGCGGAAGAAATGACGCCGCTGGCGGCTTTCCTGTCCCATGCGGCACTGGAAGCTGGTGAAGGCCAGGCGGATGACTTCGAAGATGCGGTGCAGCTGATGACGATGCACAGCGCCAAAGGCCTGGAGTTCCCTGTCGTATTTATGGTGGGTGTGGAAGAGGGGATGTTCCCAAGCTCGCGGACGACTGAAGAAGTGGGCCGCCTGGAGGAAGAGCGCCGCCTGTGCTACGTGGGGATGACCCGCGCGATGCAGAAGCTGTATATCACCTATGCGGAAATGCGCCGCCTGTATGGCAAAGATAATTTCCACAAGCCATCACGCTTTATTCGTGAAATTCCAACCGAATACGTGGAAGAAGTACGGATGAAGGCGCAAGTATCGCGCCCGGCCAGCAGTGGCCGTTTCAGCCAGACCCAGGTGAACGATAATTTCAACCAGACAGGGTTTAGCCTGGGCCAACGGGTTCAGCATCCGAAGTTTGGCGAAGGTACTATTATCAACTTTGAAGGTAGTGGCGCCCAGAGCCGAGTCCAGGTTGCGTTCAATGGTGAAGGGATCAAGTGGTTGGTGACCCAGTATGCCAAGCTAGAACCCATGTAATTTGCTGATATCCGAGATCCTGTTATAGAGAAAGCCCGCCATGCTGATGCATTGGCGGGCTTTTTGTTTATTGGCCATTTTGAGAGCTTGTTAGCGATAGCTTATTGGGCCACGACTTTGCCTTCCCTGCGTGGATCGGCTGCACCGGTGAGTTGCTTGCCATCAATTCGGATTGCCTGTACTCCCGAATTGAGATCCTTGATTTTTATCTCAAAGCCCAGCTGTTCCAGTTTCGGTGCCCACTGCTCGGCTGCTGTACCCTTTTCCAGTTCGAAGGCCCCGAAGCGGTTGTTCATATTGGGTAGGTTGATGGCTTGCTGCAGATCCAGGCCCCAGTCGAGGTAGCCGACAAGGGTTTTGGCCACATAGCCGATGATCTGACTGCCACCTGGTGAGCCAATGGCCAGATACGGTTCATCGTCTTTCATCACGATGGTGGGTGCCATCGACGAGCGCGGGCGCTTGCCTGGTTCAATCCGGTTGGCTATCGGTTTGCCACCAACGTGGCTACGGAATGAGAAGTCAGTCAGCTCGTTGTTGAGCAAGAAGCCGCGCACCATCAGCCGCGAACCGAAGCCATTTTCGATAGTAGTGGTGATCGAAACGACATTGCGATCGCTGTCGACAATGGAAAAATGGCTGGTGGAGGGAAGCTCCAGTGATTCGTCCATTGCGTAGCGCATAGCATGGGACCAGACAGGCTGGCCCGGCTCGGCCGTCGCAATGGCTTTGTCACCTTTTAGTAGGCTGGCACGCTGCTCAAGATAGCTGGGATCAATCAGGCCGTCGGTCGGCATCGGCACATAGTCACTGTCTGCCATGTAGCGGCCCCGGTCGGCAAAGGCCAGGCGCGAGGCATCCCCGAGAAGGCGCCAGCTGTTAACGTCACTTTGCCCCATCTTATCGATAGGGTAGTGGCTCAGCATACCCATGATCTGGCCAAGGGTGAGTGCGCCGGAACTGGGTGGCCCCATGCCGCAGATCTTGAACTGGCGATATGGGGCGCAGACAGGCTCCCGCACTTTGACCTGGTAAGTAGCCAGATCCATCACGCTGAGTACGCCGGGGTTTCCTTCGGCATTGCGCACGGTACTGACAATGTCCTTGGCAATGTCGCCATGGTAAAACGCACTGGCTCCCCGTTCGGCAATCTGGCTGAGGGTGTCGGCATAGGCCGGATTGGTGAGGATTTGCCCGGGACGGATCGGGCTACCATCTTCATTGAAGAAGTAGGCTTTGGTGGCCTGCCAGCGCTGGAGGTTTTCCTGATCCTTAACGACCAGTGTGGCCAGCCGCGGGCTGACGACAAAGCCTTCGCTGGCAAGCTTGATAGCAGGCTCAAACAGGTCGCGCCAAGGCAGCTTGCCGTGACGCTGGTGGGTGTGCCACATCAGCTTGACCGTACCCGGTGTACCGACGGATCGGCCTCCGACCACGGCATCATAGAAGGCCAGCGGCTTGCCGGTTTGATCCTGAAACAGGCGTGGGGTGACGGCAAACGGGGCTGTTTCGCGCCCATCGAAGGTCATAAGGGCTTCTTCTTTTGCATCCCAGTACACCATAAACGCACCGCCGCCAATGCCGGAGGACTGTGGCTCAGTGAGTCCGAGCACCAGTTGGGTCGCGACCATGGCATCAATGGCATTGCCGCCCTGCCTGAGCATCGCGGCACCAGCTTCGCTGGCATAAGGGTTGGCGCTGGCGATCATCCATTCCCTGCCGCTTACCTGTTGCTGCTGGCTGATCCCGGTTGCCGCCTCGGGGGCAACTTGGTCGGCGCTTTGTTTGCTGGTTTCCTTGCTCAGGGCTGTCGGTGCTAGCAGGCAGGCTGCCAGTGCGACGGCCAGACGGGACGTGTTCCACTCCATGGCTTATTCCTCTTTCGCATACTGGGTGCTTCGATAGCGTAAGAGCAGAACCCGTACCTGTCTAATTGTTGCTCAGTTTTTGTGCTCGCAATCAACAATTTACTCTTGGGTAACGATCAGGCTGGCAGTACCAGACGGAGCAGGATCATGCTGCCGATAGAGACAAACAGCAGGCCGCAGATCCCGTCGATGACAGGAGTCCATTGTTGCAATTTTTGCTGTAGCCGCTGTCCGGTCAGTAGCCAGGCCAGCAGGGCAAACCACAGGAATGAGGTCAGCCACAGTAGGCTGATTGCGGTGACTTTACCGGTCACTGACATCTCGGCAGGAACCAGGGTTGAGAGCAAGCTCAGGAAAAAGACCAGTGCTTTGGGGTTAAGGATATTAGTGGTAAAGCCTTTGGCCAATGCCTGTTTGCGGTTGCCAACGAGGTGCTGTTGGGAGGCATTAGGGGCTAGAGAGCCACTACTGTTGTCGACTTTGCTCCATGCTAGTTTCAGTACACCTTTGACAGCACCGCTCCCTAGCCACAGTAAGTAACCGCCTCCCGCAGCCTGCAAAAGAGCAAACAATGTTGGTTGCTCGCGGATCAGCAGGCTGGCACCGGTTAGGCTAAGGATTGAATGGATCAGGATCCCCAGAGACAGACCGAGTGCAATAGTAATACCGGTCTGGCGTCCATAGCGCCCCGCATTTTGAACCACCAGGGCAAAGTCAGGCCCGGGGCTCATCAGGGCAATAACATGGACGGTGAGTAAGGTGGCAAGGGTCGTGACTTCGTTCATTGCATTTTATCCAGTGGTGGTTTAACACGGGCTAGCATGCCTTGGCGAAGTAAAGAGTGCTTGTAAAAAATTAACAGCGCGGGATTAGATCTCTGAAGGAGCCACACCAAAGGTCTGCTTGAAGGTACGGGTGAAATGGGCCTGATCGTAAAAGCCAACATAATAAGCGACATCCGTACTGCTGTAGCCAGCCTTGAGCAGGGCCATTGCATGTTCCAGGCGTAGGCGGGCCAGCCAGGCATAAGGGGTCATACCGGTTGCCTTCTTAAACTGGCGCAAAAGTTGGGATGGACTCAGATCACACTGTTTGGCCAGGCTGTCGAGGCTGATTTTCTGATCCAGGTTGGCCATCAGGTAGTCTCGAAGCTGGTGGAGATCTTTGCTTCCTAGTGGCACGACATGCTGCGGGCGGATCTGGCTATAGCGGCCGAGCAGCCGGGAAAAGTATTCAATCGGCATACAGTCTTTGGCCAGCTGGGGGAAATGCGGATTGGCAAGCTGGGTGTGCAGCTGGCTGAGCTGACAAAATAGCTGGCTGTCGGTCACATTATGCTGGGGAAAGTGGACTTGGCGACTGCCCGACAATTCATCGGCCTGGTGATCGAGCCAGTCGGGAGCGATGCTGAACACTTTTACCTTGTAGCCCTGCTGCTGTGGCTGGCCGTCGTGAATTTCATCAGGCGGCATGATCACCAGCTGTCCGGCACCTGCCTGATGGCGGGCACCATTGAAATAGTATTGTTGCTGGCCGTCGGTGATCAGGCCCAGGTGATAATCAAGGTGGTAATGGCGCTTGAAGGCAAAGCTCTGGTAGTGCGCATCAATTAGGTTGATGTCATCAATACAGGATTTACGGTGGTTGACAGTGTTCATCCCGATCCCCATAACCGCTTGAAGGCGGATGGCGCAGAGTGCCGTTAAAAAGTGAGGCAATCAGTAGAACATAAACGATGGTTGGCGGCTTGTAAAAAAGTGACAAGCCGCTTGTATCGAACGTTTGCAAATCGCTCGGTAGTACTAGCTCATTTGAGCATGTTTTCTCGCCTGGCGATGGCCCTTGATGCCATCAACACTAAACAGTACCAATGCCCCCCAGATAAAGGCAAAAGTATAGCCCTTGTCGGCGGTAAAGTTTTCACCGTAGACAGTAATCGCCAGCAGGAACATCAGGCTTGGGCCGATGTACTGGAAGAACCCGAGCGTCGACAGTTTTAGCTTGGTCGCCGCCCCGGTAAAGCACAGCAAGGGCAGGGTCGTGACAATACCGGCGGCGACCAATAATAAGTTGGTACTGGCAGGATTGGCTGTCCAGTCGGCCGTCGGGCTATCAGCGATCAGCAGTACATAAATCGAGGCCAGGGGGAGCAAGATACAGGTTTCCATGAACAGGCCTGTTCCTGCATCCAGGTTAATTTTTTTCCGCAATAGCCCGTAGAGGCCGAAGCTGGCAGCCAGGGCCAGGGCAATCCATGGCAGGGAGCCGAACTGGATCAGCTGTACGGCGACACCGCAGGCTGCCAGCACGACGGCCAGCCATTGTAGCGGACGTAGCCGCTCCCCCAGAAAGAACATGCCAAGAATGACATTGAGCAGCGGGTTGATGTAATAACCTAAGCTGGCATCGAGCATAAAGTTGTTGTTGACGGCCCAAATAAAAATGAGCCAGTTGCCGCCCACCAGAAAGGCGGTAGCAACCAGCATCAGTAGCATTTTCGGTTTGCGCAGTACTGCCCGGACCTTGCCCCAGCTCTTGCCGATAACAATAAGCCCGGCCAGGAAGAAGAATGACCAGATCACCCGGTGACTGAGAATTTCCAACGGACTGACATGCTGTAGGGATTTAAAGTAAATAGGTGCAATGCCCCACATCGTGTAGGCGCCAAGGGCGAGTATGACCCCTCGCTGGGTTTGATTGGCTTGTTGGTCCATTTTATCCTAGAGTGATATTTTATAAAATTATTACAAATTAAAAGGATTTTCTAAAAGTGTATGCGAGGGCAGTATAAAACGTGTTCAGTATGGATGTCACCCGGAACTTTTGATGATTATCACTGGGCTTACCAGTTGCCGAATAGTGGATGTTGTTGATTGAGTTTAAGGGAAAAAGGGGGAGGTATTTGGGAGGAGCCAAAGTCACGGCTGACAAGATGAGCGACTCGCGTCCGTTCACATCGGCGATCTTATTGGTATAGAATAGCCAGCTCGTCAATTAAAGAGTCGATTTATGTCATCTAGCAGCGCCGCCGTTTGTCAGCCAGCTTCTCTCTCGGCCAGTGAGCAGATCTTACAGGATGTGTTTGGCTATCAGGCTTTTCGTACTGGCCAGCAGGAGGTGATCGAAGCGGTGGCTGATGGCCAGGACTGCTTGGTGATCATGCCAACCGGTGGCGGTAAGTCGCTCTGTTATCAAATTCCGGCCCTGATGCGTGAAGGGCTGACACTCGTTATCTCCCCATTAATTTCCTTGATGAAGGATCAGGTTGACCAGCTCAGTGCCAACGGGGTGGCGGCAGCCTACCTTAACTCGACGATGTCCCGCGAAGCGATGCAGGAGACATATCGTGCGATGCAGGACGGTGAGGTGAAGCTGGTGTATGTTTCACCCGAGCGGGTTTTGACCCGGGATTTTCTGGAACGTCTCTATGACATGCCGCTCAGTATGGTGGCGGTCGACGAGGCACACTGCATTTCTCAGTGGGGGCATGATTTCCGTCCGGAATATGCCGCTCTTGGGTCGCTGAAGCAGCATTTTGACCAGCTGCCGATCATGGCGCTGACCGCAACGGCGGATGAAACGACCCGCCATGATATTGTATCCCGGCTTAGCTTAGTCGAGCCGCATGTCTACCTGGGCAGTTTTGATCGGCCGAATATCCGTTATACCTTGCAGGAAAAGTACAAGCCGATGTCGCAGTTGACCCGTTACCTTGGTGGGGTACGTGGCCAGTGCGGGATAGTGTATTGCAATAGCCGCAAACGGGTTGAGCAAATTACCGAAAAGCTCTGTGATAGCGGGATCCGGGCGGCCGCGTATCATGCTGGCCTGGAACATGATGAGCGAGCACGGGTGCAGGAAGGTTTTCAGCGTGATGACATCCATATTGTGGTCGCAACTGTGGCATTCGGGATGGGGATCAATAAGCCCAACGTCCGTTTCGTGGTGCACTATGATATCCCTCGCAATATCGAATCCTACTACCAGGAAACCGGGCGTGCTGGTCGAGACGGCCTGCCTGCAGAAGCGGTGATGTTTTACGACCCGTCGGACCTGGCCTGGCTGCGCCGTTGCCTGGACGAAAAGGAAGAAGGGCCGCAGAAGCAGGTGGAAGGCCACAAGCTCAATGCAATGGGGGCCTTTGCCGAGGCGCAGACCTGCCGACGTCAGGTGTTGCTCAATTATTTTGGTGAATACCGTGAGGAGCCGTGTGGCAACTGTGATATTTGCTTGGATCCGCCCAAGCGGTTTGCCGCCGTTGAAGCTGCCCAGAAAGCCTTGTCTTGTGTTTACCGGGTGAACCAGAGCTTTGGTATCAACCATGTCGTGGATGTGATACGCGGGATGCAGAACCAGCGGATCCGCGAGCACGGCCACGAGAAACTGAGCACTTATGGGATAGGCCGCGAGCACAGCCATGAATTCTGGGTGAGTATCTTACGCCAGCTGGTGCACCGTGGTTTTCTAACCCAAAGTATTGTCCGCAGCTCGACACTGCAACTGACCGAAAAGGCCAGGGCCGTATTGCGTGCCGAGGTTGAGTTAGAGCTGGCGGTACCACGGTTGGACATCGCCACGCGCAGTGCAAAAAGCGACAAGCTGGCCAACCGCCAGTATGATAAAAAGCTGTTTGCCAAACTGCGAAAGCTGCGTAAGGCCATTGCCGATGAGGAAGATTTGCCGCCTTATGTGGTTTTCAACGATGCCAGTTTGATGGAAATGGCAGAAATGCTGCCGACCTCGGCGGGTGAGATGCTGGCGGTGAACGGTGTCGGCCACCGTAAGTTGGAGAAATATGGCAATGCGTTTTTGAATGTGATTGAAGATCACCTGATGGCCGGTATTGACGAGCGCTAGATAAAAAAATACCGGACAATCCGAGTCCGGTACAAATGCGTTTAAAAACATAACGAGTATGTTCTGTTCGCTACAAAACAGCTTGCGTATTTGGTGAGAATGTTAATATCACCTGCAGCCTGGGAAACGGAAACCGACGGGATGTGTTTCCGCTAACTAGGCAACGACCTTATAAAAACATGAATACTGTGGTGCTGGCTATAGCCCCTTTATTGCTTGATACGCATAGAAACACTTGGTTACAGGAAAGTCGCTTTGATGGCATGTTGCGGGTGCCTGCCACAGACAATAAGGAATATGCAATGACTTCTACTCCTCTCCCTTCCCAGGCGTCGGCCTCGAAAGCAGCTTCTAAATTCGTTTGCCAAGAATTGGATTTAGAGCAGGGGCTGTTATTGATCAGCGGCCCCGAGTTTGATTTTGATAGTTTCCCCGAAGTGGCCGAACAACTTCTGCAGCAAATTGATGCTACGGTGGTTGAACGTGAGCTCAATGCCGATCTGCATGTTTGGCTGATTGACTTTGAAGGTTGCCGGTTGATGCTCAAAGGGGAGCACTATGCCAGTGCCCTGTGGCTGGAGTGGCTATCGGCCGACGATCATGAAATACTTCAGTTCCTGGCAGGTATGCTGACAGCCAGGTAGTTTTCTTGCTCGGGCAGCAGCAAACGTTTGCACCGGGCCAGGGCCGTTTTTTGGGCTAGGCAACCTAAGTGGTTAATGTATAATCGCCGCTTCGGTTGCTGCAGGCTGGTATGAGAGCCTGTCTGTGGTGTTTTGGGTTCCCTCTCCCCCAATGACAAAAAGGTCTTACAATGACTGCATCTCAATTTTCTCTCGCGCAACAGCGCAAGGCCCTTTCGTTCCTGGTTATATTCCACTTGGTGATCATTGCGTCGAGCAATTACCTGGTGCAATTACCGTTTACCATTTTTGGTTTCCATACTACCTGGGGCGCATTTACCTTCCCGTTTATTTTCCTGGCGACAGATCTGACGGTCAGGATCTTTGGGGCGACAATGGCCCGCCAGATCATTTTGCGGGTGATGCTGCCATCACTGGCGATCTCTTATGGTTTGTCGGTGCTGTTCTACCAAGGGGAATATCAGGGCTGGTCTCATCTCGGCGAGTTCAACCTATTTGTTGCCCGCATCGCGATTGCCAGCTTCATGGCCTACCTGCTGGGCCAGATCATGGATGTGTCGGTATTTAACCGCCTGCGCCAGACCAAACAGTGGTGGGTTGCACCAAGCTGCTCGACCATTTTTGGTAATGCGCTAGATACGGTGGCTTTCTTTGCGATTGCTTTTTATAACAGCCCGGACCCGTTTATGGCGGAAAACTGGGTCGAAATTGCATTGGTGGACTATAGCTTTAAACTGATCATTAGCCTTGGTCTGTTTGTGCCGATGTACGGGGTATTGCTTAACTACCTGATCAAACGCCTGACGACCATTAACCCCGGGCTTGAATCTCAGCAGGGACTGGCTTGATACCGTGTGGTATAAACTTAACAGCCGACGCGATGTCGGCTTTTTTGTATCTTGAGAAGCAGGAGTGATGGTGATGAAGATACGCCAGGCAAGTTTGGCTGAAGCGGTTGCGGTACTGGCAGATATCAGTGAGTTTGCTAAGCCGGCCGATGAGGGGGCCTTGCAGTCCCGGTTGAAAGGGAAGCTGCCATTGATCCTGGTTGCAGAGCAGGGCGGGCGATTGGTTGGGGTTAAAATAGGTTACCGCTTATCGGAGACTTGTTTCTATAGCTGGCTGGGAGGGGTCGCTCCCGAGGGACGCCGTGGTGGTGTGGCACAGGCGCTGCTGGAGGCGCAGGAAGCCTGGGTGATCGAACAAGGTTTTGATGAATTGCGGGTCAAATCGCGTAACCGTTTTCCAGCGATGTTGAGGCTGTTACTAAGGAACGGGTATCTCATTGAACACATGGAGAAAAAAGACGGATTAGAAGACTATAGGCTGCATTTTGTGAAGTCTCTGGTAATTAAATGACAATTATTCTCAATAAAATACTTGCATCTTAAATGAGAATGGTTATTATTAGCTTGCACTCAGCGAGAGAGAACAGCAAAAGCGCTCTCTTGTTTGAAGGCACGACATTGCTCACATTGCTTCCAGTGTACTTCAGCTAGGGTCTGTGTTTTTAGTGTAGGGCTGAAAACGAACACCAATTCTGCTGAGCGGCGCTTACCGGTTTATTTATACAAACTCAGGTAACGCCGCTTTTTCTTTTCTGCTATTTATGCCAGTTTTACTAACTCTTTCACCAGTTTATTAATACCGCTTGCGGCTTCTGTAATACTGCTTGCCAGCATATAGGCCGGTGTAGTCAGGATCCGGCGTTTCTGATCCAGCACAAAGTCATTCACTGGGCAGTTTATATGCTCACCGCCCATTTTATTGAATGAGTGTGCCGTATCTGGGTCATTGCCAATGGTGCCCTTGGCTCCTGGCCCGTAGATGGCCGGGATCAGGGTGGGGGCAATACACAGGTAAGCAGCAGGTTTTTCTTCCTTGGCAAAGGCCTGGCATGCCCTTTTAACCTCTGGGTTAACTTCGCAACCAGCGCCCGTGAAGGCGAAATCGGACAGGTTTTTGGCGGCTCCAAAGCCGCCAGGCAGCAATAGGGCATCATAATCTGCTGCATTGAGGTTCTCGATATCGTCAATATTGCCGCGGGCAATACGGGCAGCTTCAACCAGCACGTTACGGGTTTCTGGCATTTCTTCACCAGTCAGGTGATTAATGACGTGGTGTTGGTCAATATTGGGCGCAAAACAATGCCAGCTCGCCCCTTCTTGTTCGATGGCATGCAATGCTAAAACGGCTTCGTGGATTTCTGCTCCGTCAAACACGCCTGAGCCGCTTAAAATAACCGCTATTTTCTTCATTTTGGCTTCCTTTATGGTCAGATTTGTCTATTTTTACTCTCAGATATTCTTATTTCAGATCGATCTGTTAACTTTTTCCACAATTAATGATCATTTTAGGATCGAGGATCCATTTTTGCATTAGATCTTAACTAACTGATTCTTATGGGTTTGGGCGAAAAATGCTTATTTTTCATGATTTTTGATCAACCGTTTGATTTTAAATACTAACAAAGTTATCCACAGATAAAGGGGGCTTGGTGGAAAACATCAGTTAACACTTGCCAGTTGTCATGGCATTCTAGTGCCTTAACTCTTTCATCCCCCGGATATAAGAATATCTTTATGGCAACTATCCCTGAAAATCCACTTATCCTGATTGATGGATCCTCTTATCTCTACCGTGCCTATCATGCTGCACCAAACTTTACTAACTCGGACGGTGAACCGACGGGTGCTGTGTTCGGTGTCGTTAATATGCTGCGTAGTTTGTTGCGCCAGTTTTCAACTGAGCATATAGCGGTGATCTTTGATGCCAAAGGCAAAACCTTCCGTGATGACATGTATCCGGAATACAAGGCTAACCGTCCACCCATGCCGGATGATCTTCGTGGTCAGATTGAACCGTTGCATGCGGTGATCAAGGCGATGGGACTGCCGTTGATCTCAATTTCCGGGGTAGAAGCGGATGATGTGATCGGGACGTTGGCGACCCAGGCCTCCAAGGCCAATATGCCAGTGCTGATCAGTACCGGTGATAAAGATATGGCGCAGCTGGTGGATCAGAATGTTACTTTGATCAATACCATGACGGATGTCGTCATGGATCCGGCTGGGGTTGTGGATAAATTTGGGATCGGTCCTGAGTTGATTATCGACTACCTTGCGCTGATGGGCGATAAAGTGGATAACATCCCGGGTGTACCGGGTGTGGGAGAGAAAACAGCCAAAGCTTTGCTTACTGGTATCGGTGGTTTAGACGACCTGTATGCAAACTTGGACGAGATTCCAGCCTTGGGGTTCCGTGGCTCGAAGACCATGCCGAAGAAACTGGAAGACAATAAAGACGCGGCGTATATGTCTTACCAGTTGGCGACCATCAAATTGGACGTTGAGCTCGATACGGCGCCGCAAGATCTACGTAAAGGCGAGCCTGATACCGATGAACTGATTAAGCTGTTCGGCAAGCTGCAGTTCCGTCGTTGGCTGGCAGAAATGCTTGATGGCAGTGACGGTAAGATTGTCGCCGAAGAGCAATCGGCACAACCCGCTGCCGAGAAGAAAACCGTTGCACCGACAATTGATCGCAGCGGTTACGAAACTGTGCTGGATGAAGCCGCTTTCAATGCCTGGCTGGAGCAGTTGAAGGCCGCTGATGTGGTGGCATTTGATACTGAAACTGACGGCTTGGATTACATGACAGCCAACTTGGTCGGACTGTCATTTGCTGTCGAAGAAGGCAAAGCAGCCTATGTGCCAGTTGCCCACGACTACCTGGATGCCCCGGCTCAGCTAGATCGTGACTGGGTGTTGGCGCAGCTTAAGCCGCTGCTGGAAGATCCGGCGCAGATGAAGGTCGGCCAGAACCTGAAATTCGATGCGAGTATCCTGGCGCGCTACGATATTGCGATGCAGGGCATTCAATATGACACCATGCTCGAATCCTATGTCTTCAATAGTGTGGTGGGCCGCCATGACATGGATAGCCTGGCCCTGCGTTATCTCGAGCACAAAAATATCAGCTTTGAAGAAATTGCCGGTAAGGGTAAAAAGCAGCTGACGTTTAACCAGATCGATTTGGAACAGGCAGGCCCTTATGCGGCTGAAGATGCCGATATTACATTGCGCCTACATAATTTGCTGATTGAAAAAGTAGATGCCGACGAAAAGCTGAAATCAGTATTTGAAGATATCGAGATGCCGTTGGTGCCTGTGCTGTCACGGATGGAACGTACCGGGGTATTGATTGACAGCATGCAGCTTAGCGCGCAATCAGCCGAAATTGCCGTGCGTCTTGATGAGCTGGAGAAAAAAGCCTTTGAGATTGCAGAGCAAGAATTCAATTTAAGTTCACCTAAGCAGCTTCAAGCCATTTTGTTTGAGAAGATGGGGCTACCAGTACTGAAGAAAACGCCGTCAGGCGCACCTTCAACCAATGAGGAAGTATTGCAGGAGCTGGCGTTGGATTACCCATTGCCGAAATTGATCCTGGAATACCGTAGTCTGGCGAAACTGAAATCGACCTATACTGATAAGTTGCCGAAGATGGTTAACCCGGCCACCGGTCGTGTGCATACCTCCTATCACCAGGCCGTGACCGCGACAGGCCGTTTGTCGTCCAGTGATCCTAATCTGCAGAACATTCCGGTTCGTAATGAACAAGGGCGCCGGATCCGTCAGGCATTTATTGCCCCTACCGGGTATAAAGTGCTAGCGGTCGACTACTCACAGATTGAATTGCGGATCATGGCGCACCTATCCGGTGACAAAGCACTATTAGATGCATTCAAGCATGGCAAAGATATCCACGCCGCAACGGCCGCTGAAATTCTTGGTCTGCCAATTGAGTCGGTAACCAGTGAACAACGCCGCCGTGCCAAAGCAATCAACTTTGGCCTGATCTACGGCATGAGCGCTTTTGGTTTGGCAAAGCAGCTCGACATGGGCCGTAATGAGGCGCAGGACTACATGAATGTGTATTTCGAACGCTACCCTGGCGTACTGGAATATATGGAAAGTACCCGTACGGCTGCCAGTGAGCAGGGGTATGTGGAAACCTTGTTTGGCCGTCGCTTGTATTTGCCAGATATCAAATCCCGTAATGGCATACGCCGCAAGGCTGCGGAGCGTGCTGCGATCAATGCGCCGATGCAGGGAACGGCTGCGGACATTATTAAGCGTGCGATGGTACTGGTTGATCAGTGGGTGGAGCAGCAACAACCGGGTCGCGTGCGATTGCTTATGCAAGTTCATGACGAACTTGTTTTTGAAGTACAGGAATCAGAGCTGGAAAGTGTGACTGCAGAGATCCGTCGTTTGATGGAATCCGCCGCTGAACTGGATGTTCCGTTGATCGCTGATACTGGGGCTGGTGATAACTGGGACCAGGCACACTAGGCCTTCAACGTGTAGGTTGTATCGCAGGAAATAGAATAGCTGGCTTTATGCCAGCTATTTTTTTATGGAAAATTAATGAAGGTAAAATTACTCTTGGTTGAATTTACTTACGTATTACTGAAAAAAAATTACGGAAATGACTTTTCAAATCTGTGCAATTGATATACAGTTATCGGCGTAGGGTACAGAGGTAAGATGTTCTATCTTTCAGACCTTTTGTTTCACGTTATTGGATTTGGCTGATTCAGCCGCCCTGGTCTCTTGACCAGGGCGTTTTTTATTCTGGCGCCAAAAACTCCCCCCGTTTATTTATCCCTGTTATTAGTTTCCCTTGTAAAAAAGCCGCCACTATACTTATTGCCCCTCAGTTGTGGTGAATAAGTATGCATATTGGTGCTTATCTGTTTGGTTTGTTCGTATTACCGCTAATTAGGTTAATTACTGTGTGAACCTGGCTGTCGGTTTAAACGGGTTACTTTTTAGAGTAATTACTTTAATTTTTATCCGGAGATGGGTATAATCATCCATGCTTCTTGTTCATATTTGTTATTGGTAGCGGGTCTTTATACCGGCTAGCCAACACATCCATGAAATAGCCACTCCCAGATTGGGGTGGCTTTTTTTTCGCCTGCATATTTATAGAAATGTAATTAACTTCCATATGCAACTCCACTGTAACACCTTGTCGCCTCTTCTTAATTCGCAATAAAAAACAACTGGGTGTTCATTGGCTACCAAACGGCTAAAAAGTAATATTTAGGTGCGGGAAAAGCGGGCAGGATGCGGGTGGTTGTGTTTAAAAAGCAAACAAAAGCTGGATAAAAAACTTGCGTTGGTGAGGGAATTCATTGATCCTTTTAGGACAAAAATAAAAACCTCCTATTTCTCTCCCGTTGCCCCACCTGGAAGGTGGGGAATTTTTATGGCCCTGTCCATAGAGCCATCATTTCTTGCTAGGTCAGCTACTCGGCATCGTCGCCTGCTGCCTCTCCTTCGCCTTCAAGCAGGGCTTGCTGGCGGGCCAGTTCCGGGGCAAACCAGCCATCAAGCTTGCGGCGTACTTGATCGACACCAATGCCCTTGAGGGAAGAGAATACTTCGACCTGCACATCACCACCAAACGATAGCGCTGTGTCACGAACCTTCATCAGCTGTTGCTTGCGGGCACCGCTTTTTAGCTTGTCAGCTTTGGTCAGCAGGACCAATACTGGTAGTCGGCTTTCAACGGCCCAGCTGATCATTTGCTGATCCAAGTCTTTCATTGGATGGCGGATATCCATCAGCACCACCAGGCCCTGTAGGCACTCGCGTTTTTGTAGGTATTCCCCCAGGGATTTCTGCCACTTCAGTTTCATTTCCAGCGGCACCTGGGCAAAGCCGTAGCCTGGTAGGTCGATCAGGTTACAGCCATTGACGACCTCAAACATATTGATGAGCTGGGTACGCCCCGGCGTTTTGGATGTTCGAGCCAGGCTTTTTTGATCGGTAATACGGTTTAGGGCACTTGACTTACCTGCATTGGAGCGGCCAGCAAATGCGATCTCAACGCCTGTGTCGTTTGGCAAGTGACGAATATCCGGTGCACTTGTGATGAATCCTGTATTTCTATAGTTGAGAGGTTGATTCACTGTTAACTCCGTCAAGTCTTCATGTAGTCGACTGATTACTTTTATGTGAAATTGTGTAAAATGTACGAAAACCGTGCTTGGTTTGTGGTCGCATTGTATACCATGTAACTGAGCATTACTTGTGGTACTGGAAGCTCTATAATTATAAACGGAATGTCATGAAGAAATTAGCACTGATATTGACCCTTCTTGCCAGTTGCTCAGCCTGGGCCCAGGGAGATGCAGAAGCTGGAAAAGCGAAAGCCGCGACATGTGCTGCCTGCCATGGTGCAGACGGTAACAGCATTATGGCGCAATACCCGAAAATTGCCGGCCAGCACGCTGGTTATCTTGAAAAACAGCTCAAGGATTTCAAGCTAGCAATGTCGACGGGTGGCAAGCAAGGCCGAAACGATCCGGTAATGGGCGGGATGGCAATGCCACTGACCGAGCAGGATATGGCGGATCTGGCGGCTTACTACTCAACCCTACCTATTTCAGATAACACTACTCCGGAATCTGCAATCGAGATTGGCCAGCAGCTGTATCGCTATGGTGATGCAGAACGAGGTATTGCCGCATGTACAGCCTGCCACGGCCCTCGTGGTAATGGTACAAGCCTGTCTGGTTTCCCTAAGATTTCTGGCCAGAATGCCGAGTACATAAAACTGCAGCTGGATAAGTTCCGTGCAGGCCAGCGTAGCAATGATCTGAATGCCATGATGCGTTCGGTGACAGCCAAACTGTCTGATGACGAAATTACCGCCCTGTCACAGTATGTCGGTGGTTTACACTAAACAACAGTATTCCAGTATTGTGTAACAAAGGCAGCTTCGGCTGCCTTTTTACATTCCGGCGTGGTTATAGGCGTAGTCGAGAATGACAGATTTTGCAACTAAATGACAAATTGCGTAGTAAAAGCGTTGATAGCTGAGCTGCCTGTAAGAGATCTGCCATTTGGGATAGTCAATGTAGATGAAAGAGGACTAGGATATTTTAGTCAATATGATATAGATCATGTGGTTATCTGTGTTGAAATTATATTTCAGAAAATGAACTGATTGAGGCAATCTTGTATCCGAGCTGGATCGGCGTAGAGTATGCGTTGTCGACAGGGAGAGCGGCAAGGGATAGGAAAGCGCCATAGACGGCATAGGCAAGCAGCCTGAAGGATCCACAGGACGTCTGGCCAGAGGAGGCCGGGGTGTTCGCATGATGCGTAGGGATAGTCAGGGTAGACACTTACGGACAAGGTTTCAGATGAAGAATTCGGTGTGCGACGGAAAGTGCACCCACAGGGATGGTGAACTGGGTTGTCAGGACGGCAACATGCTTTAAGGAAAAGCCGGTCAGGGAATGGCCGAAGTAACAGGGAATCGTGGCACGGACGGTGAAAATTCATCAGGGTGATGAAGAACAACAAACGTTGGCAGGGAAAGCACAAATAACAAAAGGACTGTTGTCAGACCGGGATGTTTACAGACTGGTTAAGGACAGACTAGACAGGATCAAAGCCAGCAATGGCGACCCCATAGAGCGACAGGTGATTACCTGTCGCTTTTTTCTTTTCTATAGAATGTATTTCTATTGGCCGCCCGGCCTATGTGGTGCGAAAGTGCACATTTCTCAATCGAATCTGCTATGATACCCGGCTTCATTTTAAGCCAGCCTGCAATGTGTACTGCGGGCTGGACAATAGGAGACAGTAAGTCATGCAAACCTGCCCGCTATGTAATAGTCAGTCGGTTGGTGCTTTTCACCAAGATAAGCGACGGGCGTATTTTCGCTGCCAGGATTGTGCGCTTATTTTTGCTGATCCCGGTGCACTGCTGCCACCGGACGATGAAAAGGCGGTCTATGATCAGCATGAAAACAACCCTGAAGATCCAGGCTACCGTCGTTTTCTTAACCGCCTTGCTGCGCCGCTGGCCGAACGTCTGGTTTCGCCACCATTAACCGGGCTGGACTTTGGTTGTGGCCCAGGTCCGACCCTGTCCGTGATGTTGGCGGAGCTGGGGTATAATATGGCTATATATGACCTGTATTTTGCCCATGATCCCGCTGTATTGGATAGGCAGTATGACTTTGTCACCTGTACAGAAGCGATTGAACACTTTTATACGCCTGCGAAGGAATGGGGGCTGCTAATCGGTATGGTGAAACCTGGCGGATGGCTGGGGCTCATGACCAAGTTAGCAACAGATGCAGATGCTTTTGCGCAATGGCATTATAAAAACGACCCAACCCACGTGAGCTTTTTCAGCCGTGAGACTTTCCGCTATCTGGCAAAGCGTGATGGCCTGGAAGTCGAGTTTGTTGGAAATGATGTAATTTTGCTGAGGAAAACCCAGTAATGACCCGTAAGAAAAGAAGCCGTAAAGTAGGATCGGAAGGTCCTGCGGAATATACACAAAAATCGACAACGCAGATCGATCAGGAGGCGCGTAAGCGTCAGAAAGATAAGAAGCGTAAAGGCCTGAAGTCTGGCAGCCGCCATTCTGCAGTCCAGGTTGATGATGCTCGAACTGCTGCAAAGCGCAAAGATCCGCGCCACGGCAGCAAAAAGCCCGTTGCCCTGATTGTTGAAGCCAAGAAACCAGCCACCAAGAAAGAACGCCGCCTGAGTGCCGAGCAGGAACTGGCGATGCTGGAAAATGATGCGCAGCTAATGGTACTGCTGGATCGTATTGAAGCCGGTGAAAACCTGGGGGCCGGCCTGCAGAAGCAAGTTGACCAGAAACTGGATCGCATCGAGCAGCTAATGAACCAGTTGGGTCTGCTGGAAGATGATGAGCCGGAAGCGGCGAAAGATGCCACGCCTGCAGCTGGCAAGCCTTCTGATGACGACCTGCTTGATCAGTTTGAAAACTCGGACTTTGGCTCATTTGAGAACTCTTTTGAGGACTCAAGCGAGAACCCGTTCGATAAGGAGTAATCGTTGCAGGATATGACGCTTTGGTTAGGGCTGGCAGGCAGTATTGTTGCTGTACTGGCGACGTATGCCGGTTATTTATTATTTAAACTGTACCAGCAAAATATACGTCATAAGGTCTTTCTGGAGCGGGCAAAGCTTCAGCAGGCTGAGAAAATTCAAGAGCGCAATACCAATATTATGGATAGCGTGTTCATCATTGCTGAAGCCGGCAAGCAGGATCAGTGCGATATGTCAGAAGTATCCATCCGCCTTTATAAGCTGATGGAAGTCCTGCAAGATGATCGACAGGTCAATTTTGCCAGCCAGTATCCGGCAATGAACGAGCTGTATCAGGTTGTGAAAGACATGCCACGCGGTGAGTCTCGAAAGACACTGCAGAAAAAAGAGCGTATGGAGCTGGATCTACGCCGGATGAAAGCCGAAGCTCGCCTGCTTAATGATATTAAGTGTGAGCTGGATGTGATCTTGGCGTTGAAACCCTAGTCCACACCTGCAGCTCTTGTGCATGAAAGGCCTCATCTATACTGAAGCTATCAGGTGGATGAGGTTTCTGGCCTAAAGCCAGAGCATTATCTGAGCTAGCCATCATTTCAGTTATCTGAAAAAAGTAAAATATCTACATCTTTACCAAGTTATGGCACACTTGGCATTCGCAATTCACCCCAGACCATTAGTGGAAGTATGTCATGTCACATGAGCAGATTATTTGGGATCAGGCACTGATAGAAAAATATAATTACTCAGGCCCCCGCTATACCTCATACCCAACCGCCCTTGAGTTTCATGAAGCCTTTACGCCGGCGGAATTTGATATGGCGTGTGCGCAGCACCCAGATCGCAATCTTTCACTGTATGTTCATATCCCGTTTTGCCATAAGCTCTGCTATTACTGCGGCTGCAACAAAATCATTACTCGCCATCAGCACAAGGCCGATCAGTATCTCGATGTCTTGGAGCAGGAAATCCGCCAGCGTGCGGCTTTGCTCGGTGAGCGTAATGTGAGCCAGTTGCACTGGGGGGGAGGAACGCCGACGTTTCTTACCAAACCACAGGTAAGCCGCTTAATGGATCTATTGCGTGAGCTCTTTAACTTTGCGCCGGATGCTGAAATCAGTATTGAAGTGGATCCGCGTGAGATTGACCTGAACATGCTCGATCACCTACGCTCAGAAGGCTTTAACCGTCTGAGTATCGGGGTACAGGATTTCAACAAAGAAGTACAAAAGCTGGTAAACCGCGAGCAGGATGAAGAATTTATTTTTGCAATGGTAGAGCGGGCAAAAGAACTGGGTTTCCGCTCGACCAACCTGGATTTGATCTACGGTTTGCCGAAGCAAAACCGTGAACTGTTCGCAAAAACGCTCGAGCAGGTGCTGACCATGAAGCCGGGACGGTTGTCAGTTTTCAACTATGCCCATATGCCAAAATTGTTTGCTGCGCAGCGTAAAATCAATGAAGCAGATTTACCGGCAGCCAAAGAGAAGCTTGCAATCTTGCAAGATACCATTGCAACCCTGACGGGCGCTGGCTATCAGTTCATTGGTATGGATCACTTCGCCCTGCCAGATGACGAACTGGCAGTGGCTCAGCGCAACGGTGTGCTGCACCGTAATTTCCAGGGCTATACCACCCAGGGCGACAGTGACTTACTGGGGCTGGGTGTGTCGGCGATCTCGATGATTGGCAACTGTTATGCCCAGAACCAGAAAGAGTTGAAAAAATACTATGCCAGCGTGAACGACAAGCGCGAAGCCCTTTGGAAAGGGGTCTCTCTGGATGATGATGACATGCTACGCCGTGAAGTGATCAAAGCGCTGATCTGCAACTTCCAGCTGGATATGAAAGATATCGAGCAACGCTTTGGATTGGATTTCAATACCTACTTTGCAGAAGACTTCGAGCTGCTGCAAACCTTTGTTAACGATGGCTTGGTCACCGTGGATGAGCGTTATATCCATGTTGAGCTGAAAGGCCGCTTGTTGATCCGTAATATCTGTATGTGTTTTGACAAATATCTGCGTGATCGTGCCCGCCAGCAGCAGTTCTCCCGAGTGATTTAACGTCGGCGAATCCGGAAATACAGCGAATCCAACAATACAAAAGCCCTCGTACTTAAGGTTTATTGGCCTTAGGTGCGGGGGCTTTTTGTAATCCCAAGTGGTCCCTATCGGTTTAAAAAAACAGATATTGATACCCGTTGGTATAACAGCTTAGCTGTTAAACATATTGGCGGCAGCTATTAACGCCAGCACGCCAGCAGCAAAATGGCCCGGGCCATTGGCTGCGACTTCACTGACGGCAGGCATAGCCACGCTGAATGACAGAATACTTTCCAGCATGGTGGTTTTCCCACGGTGTTATTGTTGGTGTTATAGCGGATGGTATAGAGCTGTGTACTGTTCTATACCGCTTTAAACCCAAGAGAACCCTCACTGAAACGATCAGAGTCGAGCCCTGTTTGGTCTTAAAGTGGGCGTATTCTACGCAAAATTAGCCAAGATGGAATTGTTTTTGCGCAAAAAACGCTCAGCTAGCCTAGGTTTGTTGTTAAGTGGTTGATTAGCGTTTGGCAGGTGACCCGTATACGTAAAGAGGAAATCACAATCAGCTTAGTTAGTGTGGCTAGTTGCCCACAGTGGAAGAAACTCGGCTGATGCTGACCGGAGCTGTTGGCCATTCACTCAAAGGCAGTGGTCTGGCGTAGTAAAAGCCTTGGGCATAGCGGCAACCGAGTGATTTTAGCTGCTCGGCTTGCTCCTGGGTCTCGACGCCTTCTGCGACGACATCAGCATTGAAATTGTCGGCCAGGGTAATGATGGCGGCAATGACCGGGGTGTAATTGCTGCTTTCTGTCATCTGGCGGACGAACGAGCGATCAATTTTCAGGCTATCAAAAGGCAGTTGGGTGAGGTAGGCCAGCGAGGAGTAGCCGGTACCGAAGTCATCAATGGCGATATGAACCCCGAGCAGGCGGAGGTGCTGCAGGGTTTCGGTAGCCTGTTGGGGCTGGCTGATCAACCTAGATTCGGTGATCTCCAGGGTAAGGTTGGCAGCCGGTAAACCTGATTCGGCAAGGATGTTTTCTAGTTGCTCGACAAAATCGGTCTGCAGCAGCTGGCGGACAGACAGGTTTACGTGCAGCATGAAGTTTGTCGGCCAACACCCCGTGGTGATCATTTGGCAGGTTTGCTGGCAGGCTAGCCGTAGGATTTGCTGGCCCATTTCAATGATCATCCCATTCTCTTCTGCCAGCGGAATGAACTGGAACGGTGGCACCAGGCCTCGGGTTGGGCTGCGCCATCGTACCAGCGCCTCGGCACCGCAGGTTGTCTCATTGGCTAAATCAATCAGCGGCTGGAAATGTACCTCAAGCTCATTGTGCTCCAGGGCACGGTTGAGCTCGGCAGCAAGCCGGGTTTTTTCCAAAGAGGCTTCAAGCATTTGTGGGTCGAAATAGTGTACCGGGTTGTCTTCCTGCGCTTTGGCGGTATTGAGTGCCAGGCTGGCATTTCGTAGCCACTCGGCCATGCCATCTTGCGGTAAGCCCCCTTGTACCACGCCAATACTGGCAGAAATCATGACTTCAACACCGCTAACAATAAAAGGCAGGGAGAATGCGGTCAGTAGCTGCTTGGTGATCTGTTCGACATCATCATGTGTATCGAGGGCGGGAACGAAGATGGCGAACTCGTCCCTGCCTACCCGGCTGAGTAAGGCTCGCGCAGGAAGATCTTGTTCAATGCGGCGGGAAATCAGTACTAGTAGCTGATCGCCATTGAGGTGGCCGATACTGTCATTGATGTGGCTGAAGGCTTTCAGGCCTATGATCATTAATGCCGCTTGTTGGTTTGTATGCGGGCTTCGAGTGGCTTCGATAATACCTTCTCGACTCAGCAGCCCTGTCAGGTTGTCATAGAGCACCTGTTTGCGAAGGGAGTTGAAAGAGTGCTGCAGGCGGGCTGACATAGCTTTAAACGCCAAGGTCAGCTGATCGGTTTCATGGAGTTTAAACGACTGCCTGATATCGACATCCCAGTTGTTTTCAGTGATTTTCTGTGAGGCCTGGGCGATGTCAATGATAGGTTGGGTGAACTTTTTCAAGAGAAAGAGACCAATCAGCAACCCGAATCCAGCAAGCAGTGCGGCGGCAAGCAAGCCGGATTTTTGGTGCTGTGGCAGCTGCCCGAGCAGATCGGTTTCAGGCATGATCACGACGATGTTCCACTTGAGGTTGTAGTCATCCTGGTACGGGGTGATCCGGCTGAAATAGCGTGTGTTGTCGTACTCAAACTCAAATTCAGTTGCCGTGCTGATACTGGATAACTGAGATTGGGCCATAACACCTTGGCTGGCTGCGAACAGGGCTCCGGGCTGTGGCAACCGGGTGACGAGCTGCGCTTCCGGCGGCAGAACCGAGCTGGCGATAAGCTGACCGCCTTCGTCGACAATATAAGTACTGCCTGAGAAGTCCTGGCTTTCGCGGCGCAGGAAATCGTTGATGTAGCTGAGGTTGATATCTGTCACCATCATTCCGAGCAACGTGTGGTGAGTATCATCAATCACCGGGCTGACAGCGGAAATTGTCAGTGTTTGGGTTTCGTCCTGGTTGGTATATACGCCAGCCCAGCCGGGTTCGAGACGGCGGGAAAAAGGCAGGTACCAGGGGCGCTCGGTGGGATCGTATTCGCTGATCCGGTGGGTGGTGGTGCCAAAGTGCGTGGAGCCTGCGTAGATATGGAGCTCGTTGTCGGTGCGCCGGTCTTTTAGTAGCAGAGAGAGTTGATGGTGGTTTTTTTTGCGAAAGCCGACAAAATATTTGTCTTCACTGCCAAAGCCGATGGTGGTGATTTGTGGCTGGTGGACATACAGGGTAGAGATGGCATCTTTAAGGTACGCTTCCAGGCCGGTTAGCCGCGGAGGCTGGTATAGCTGGTGGCGTTGAATACTGTCGGCGATGGTCAGGTTGGTATTGAACGGATCGCCTAAGAAGACCCGCAGGTCGTTGCTGATGCTTCGGGTGTAAGAGCTCAGCAGTTTACCGCTAACTTCAGCCAGCATACGCTCATAGCTGTTTTGCTGGGCAATGGCGATCACTCCAACAGTTAACAGCATTAATGAGGTAAACGGTACCATTACCGCTAAACGTAGTGTTAGCAGGCGAGTCTTAAGCATTTTTATGAATATAGATACGTCGTACTGTAATTGTTATCTTCTGATACTCAAGGAAATTGCATGAACATGCAAATCTTCTTTTTCAGTATTGTTATATTCATGCCGATTAGTGCAAAGAGATGCTGTGGGAGCAGGCCAGCCAGAGCTGAATGCCCCCATGTCGCTTCATTGGTTTCGTGACTTAATCAGCGGCAACGTTGAGCTCTTTGAGTTTTCGGGTCAAGGTGTTACGCCCCCAGCCGAGCAGGCGGGCGGCCTCTTGTTTGTGGCCATGGGTGTATTCAAGTGCAGTTTCCAGCAGGATTTTTTCGAATTCAGGCAAGGCTTCCCCCAGCAAGTTCTGATGGCCCTGCTGCAGGGTGTCACGTGCCCATAGCTCAAGGGCATGATGCCAGTGGCCATTGCCGTTGTTGATCTCTGACTGGGTGTCAGTCACTAGCAGTTCAGGGGGAAGGTCTGACGGCAGAATTTCATTGCCGCTAGCCATGACTGTCAGCCAGCGACAGGTATTTTCCAGCTGACGTACGTTACCTGGCCAGCCGAGCTCGGTCAGAGCCGTTTCGGTCGATGGGTGCAGGGTTTTCACTTCGACCCCCAGTTCATCGGATGCCCGCTGGAGAAAATGACGGGTAAGCTGCGGGATATCCTGACGGCGATCTTTCAGCGCCGGGAGATGAACCCTGATCACATTGAGGCGGTGGAACAAGTCTTCCCGGAAGTCACCATTGGTGACCAGCCGTTCTAAGTCCTGGTGGGTTGCCGCTATGATCCTGACATCGACATTGACCGGTGAGTGGCCCCCGACTCGGTAAAATTGGCCGTCAGCCAACACCCGCAACAGACGGGTCTGGATATCCAGCGGCATATCACCGATTTCATCAAGGAACAACGTTCCCCCGTTGGCTTGTTCGAAGCGCCCTTGGCGGACACTATTGGCCCCGGTGAATGCCCCTTTTTCATGGCCGAACAGTTCTGATTCGATCAGATCTTTGGGAATGGCTGCCATATTAAGGGCGATAAATTCCTTTTGGCTGCGTGGGCTATGACGGTGCAGGGCATGGGCAACCAACTCTTTACCGGTACCGGATTCACCATTAATGAGCACCGAGATAGAAGATCGTGACAGACGGCCGATGGCGCGGAAGACCTCTTGCATCGCAGGTGCCTCGCCAATGATTTCCGGTGCGTTTTTTTCTACCAGCTCTGGCTCTTGCTGGCGCTTTTGCTCCTGGCTGTGGGTCACAGCCCGCTCAACCAGGCTGACCGCCTCGTCAATATCAAACGGCTTGGGCAGATATTCAAAGGCCCCTTCCTGGTAGGCATTAACCGCCGCATCCAAGTCGGAGTGGGCCGTCATGATAATGACTGGCAGCGACGGGTAGTCCTGGTGCAGGGATCTGAGCAGTGTCAGCCCGTCAGTGCCCGGCATTCGGATATCGGAGACCAGCACATCAGGTACACTACGCTCCAGTGCTTCAATCACACTGTCGGCGTTGGCAAAGGTTTCACATTTTAATCCGGCCGCATTGAGGGTACGTTCTAATACCCAGCGAATTGAGCTGTCATCATCGACAACCCAAATTAGTCCTTTGCTCATATCACGTCCTCTCTCGTTATGTTTCATCAGCTGATGTGTCTGCTACCCATTATTTTATCGGTATATAAATAGTGAAATTGGTATGGCCCGGCCAGCTGACAACTTCGATTTTTCCCTGATGCTGGTCGATCAGGTTCTGGGCAATTGACAGCCCGAGTCCGGTGCCTCCTTCCCGCCCCGTTACCATGGGGTAGAACAGGGTGTCCTGGATATCACCAGGGATCCCCGGCCCATCATCAATAATGTCTACCTTGGCAGCGATACGGTAGCGCTTGCCATGGATCAGCGTCTGGTGGGCGGTGCGGGTTTTCAGGGTAATATTCCCGCCGCCGTGTTGCTGTAGTGCCTGGGCAGCATTGCTGACTATATTGAGTATGGCTTGTTCCAGCTGCTCTGGATCCATGGTGAAGTCAGGCAGGCTTGGATCGTAATCGCGGTGCAGCTGAATGTTGCTGCCGCTGTCGATAGCGACCAGCTGGCGAACTTTTTCTAGCACCACATGGATATTATCCACTTGGCGCGAACCTGGGCGCTGCGGTCCTAGTAGCCTATCGACCAGGTTCCGCAGTCGATCTGCCTGTTCAATAATCATTTGGGTATATTCGGTGTAACTGGGATCCGGCAGGGTTTTTTCCAACAGCTGAGCCGCTCCCCGCAGCCCGCCGAGCGGGTTTTTGATTTCATGGGCTAGCCCGCGGACCAGCTCCTTGGCAGCCTGTTGCTGGGCATGCTGGCTGAGCTCCTGGCTGATCCGTCGTTGCTGGTCGATAGGCTTGATTTCAAGCAGGATCAGTAGCTCCTTTTGCCATGACAGTGGGCTGGCGTTGACCTCCAGGGTGTAGTGCCTGCCGTCGATAACAAAGGTGACATCACTGTCTGCCAGCCCCTGCCCACTTTGCAGGGTGTCTTGGATCAGGCCTAGATCAAGTGATGAATGCTGCAGCAAGTCCGGAAACCGGGCGTTGTTGAGACGACGTTTGCTAAATGACAGCAGCTGCTCTGCCGCCGGATTGACATAACGGATGGTCAGCCCTTCATCGAGCAGCAGTATTGCAGTGACCAAGTTGTCCAGGATCAGGGGAGTAAAAGAGGCTGTCACGATTATCATCCTTGTTTTTATCAGTTCAGTTTGGTGCAGCGAACTGATGGCGCACCATATTGGTGCAATCAAGTGTAACCTGTCTGCCCCACATCGTGAACGGAAATCGCGCCGGCTACGTATTACTCCGGTTTAACCGCTGGTGGCTTGCGTTGGAGCAATGAAGCCCGATGCAGGTAGACAGTGATCACCTCTGATGATGCAATAACCTTGCCGTATTTCAGAATCTGGGCTTGTAAGGTATGGCTGCCGCGATCGATATTGAGCAGCTGCCAGTTAAGCTGGGTTTGTGGCTGGCCATAAAGAATGCCATCGAGTAACAGTTGGACGTTGTGGCCTTTGTCTAGTTTTCGGTTGGTGGTGACGGAGACATTAATCACCCCTTCGTTATCACGGAGAGTTTGCTGGTCGAGCGGAGATAGCAGGTGGATGGTGGCTGGCGTGGTGAGTTGAGTGTCTTGGGGCGCGGTGGTGTCGGTGATAGGGAGGGGATTCGCAGGCTCTGTATTGTCATGTTGGGGGGCGGTGGCAGGTAGGGAGGGAAGCTCGACAGTACTGGCACCTGGCTGGGGTTGATCTGAAAAATGTATCACTCCCTTGTCATCCTCCCAGGTATAAATCGTGGTGGCCTGTAGGAATGTTGCTGCGCCCATCCCGGCCAGGGCTGTGATGAACAAGCGAAGAGAGGATGTATAATATTTCATAGGGAGCAACGAGGGTAAGACCGACAATCATTATGTTAATTGTCAGTCTTTCAGCTTCCGGCGAGACGGCAAGATCAAAAAGGCCTGCTTGTGAAGCAGGCCTAAATCTTAATGGTTAAGTAATGTATGAATTACTTATACAGAGTAGTACAGGTCAAACTCAAGTGGGTGAGTGGTCATGTTTACCTTCTCTACGTCCTGTGATTTCAGGTCGATGTAAGAATCGATGAAGTCATCAGAGAATACGCCGCCCGCAGTTAGGAATTCACGGTCTTCGTTCAGGCTCTGTAGTGCGCCCTGTAGCGATTCAGCAACAGTTGGGATCTCAGCTGCTTCTTCTGCTGGTAGGTCATACAGGTCTTTATCCATCGCTTCACCTGGGTGAATCTTGTTTTGGATACCGTCAAGGCCAGCCATTAGCATTGCTGCAAATGCCAGGTATGGGTTAGCTGCCGGATCACCGAAGCGAACCTCGATACGACGTGCTTTAGGGCTTGGTACTACAGGGATACGGATAGAAGCTGAACGGTTACGTGCCGAGTATGCAAGCATTACAGGCGCTTCGTAACCTGGTACAAGACGCTTGTACGAGTTCGTTGCTGGGTTAGCAAAAGCATTGATTGCACGTGCGTGCTTGATGATACCGCCGATGTAGTAAAGCGCCATTTCAGAAAGGCCGCCGTACTTATCGCCCGCAAACAGGTTCTGTCCATCTTTGTTAAGAGACATGTGAACGTGCATACCTGAACCGTTATCGCCAACCAGTGGTTTCGGCATGAAGGTTGCTGTTTTACCAAATGCGTGAGCAACGTTATGAACAACGTACTTGTAGATTTGGATTTCATCGGCTTTCGTTGTTAGCGTGTTGAAGCGGGTCGCGATTTCGTTTTGACCTGCTGTTGCCACTTCGTGGTGGTGCGCTTCAACTACCAGGCCCATTTCTTCCATGATGAGACACATAGCAGAACGGATGTCCTGTGATGAATCAACCGGTGCGACTGGGAAGTAACCCCCTTTAACGCCAGGACGGTGGCCTTTGTTACCGCCTTCGAATTCAGAACCTGTGTTCCATGCTGCTTCTACATCGTCAATCTTGAAGAAAGAACCAGACATGTCTGTGTTGAATTTCACATCGTCAAACAGGAAGAACTCTGGCTCCGGGCCAACAAGCACAGAATCCGCTAGACCGGTAGAGCGCATGAACTCTTCAGCGCGCTTGGCGATTGAGCGTGGGTCGCGGTCGTAACCTTGCATTGTGGCAGGCTCAAGGATGTCACAACGAATGTTAAGAGTGGCATCTTCCGTAAACGGGTCTAATACCGCACTTGCTGCGTCAGGCATCATTACCATGTCGGATTCGTTGATACCTTTCCAGCCAGCAACCGAAGAACCATCGAACATTTTGCCTTCTTCAAAGAAATCAGCATCGATCTGGTGGGATGGGATAGAGATATGCTGCTCTTTACCTTTGGTGTCGGTAAAGCGTAGGTCAACAAACTTAACTTCGTTTTCCTGGATCAGCGCTAGTACGTTTTCTACTGACATCTTGAGTAACCTCCGGTGTTAGATTGGGCAACTGGCCGCAAAAATAAGTGATGAACGTTTATGTTGTTCAGCTAATAAATATCTTTGCTAAAACTGTGCCAACTTTTTTAAGCCCCAAAATCGCCCATTTAGCGTGACTTGGGGTCATAATATTCCTTTTGCTGCACCATGATGGTGAATCATTGCACCTATATGGTGCAAGAGTGGTTGTTCTCACAACATTGGTGCGCGTCTCTACTATTAGCCCATGCTGGCACATTGTCAATCTGATGAGTGCATAATTACGCTTAATTTATGGGTGAAATGATACCTGTCAGCGCTAACTAAATGACTTGGATGTAGAAAGTTCGTGTTACAAGATGGCTGCTAATAGGGGGTAAAATCCCTTATGCTGTCTGGCTTGGCGGACTTAATTTAAAAAGCTGGTGATATAAATCACATATTACGTGGGTTTTGGCGTAAAATCTGTTAGATTATGAGCCGTTTTTTTAACCAAGTAGCAACCCGATGGTCGCTGCATGTTCTGAGTGAATGTGAAATCCATGTCTAATCAACAGATCGATAAATTAAGAAATATCGCAATTATTGCTCACGTTGACCACGGTAAAACTACCCTGGTTGACAAACTGCTTCAGCAGTCTGGCACGCTAGAATCTCGCGGCGAAAGCGAAGAGCGTGTAATGGACTCGAACGATATCGAGAAAGAGCGTGGCATTACCATTCTTGCTAAGAACACAGCGATTAACTGGAATGATTACCGCATCAACATCGTAGATACCCCAGGACACGCCGATTTCGGTGGTGAAGTTGAGCGTATCATGTCTATGGTTGACTCTGTTCTCCTTATCGTTGATGCCGTTGATGGCCCTATGCCACAAACTCGCTTTGTAACACAAAAAGCGTTTGCATACGGTCTTAAGCCAATCGTTGTTATCAACAAGATTGACCGTCCGGGTGCACGTCCTGAGTGGGTTATGGACCAAGTGTTCGACCTATTTGACAACCTTGGCGCAACTGACGAGCAGCTAGACTTCACGACTGTTTATGCTTCAGCACTTAATGGCTGGGCAACAATGGAAGAAGACGCAGTTGGCGAAGATATGGAACCATTGTTCCAAGCTGTTGTTGATACGGTAGACGCACCAAGCGTTGATGTTGACGGTTCACTACAGATGCAAGTCTCTCAGCTAGACTACAGCTCTTACGTAGGTGTTATCGGTGTTGCTCGTATCACTCGTGGTACTGTTAAACCTAACCAACAAGTAACTATTGTTGGTGCTGACGGTAAGAAACGTAATGGTAAAGTGGGCACAGTTCTAGGTTACCTAGGTCTTGAGCGCCATGAAGTTGAAGAAGCGAAAGCGGGTGACATCATCGCTATCACAGGTCTTGGTGAGCTGAAAATCTCTGACACCATTTGTGATATTAACGACGTTGAAGCACTTCCAGCACTTTCTGTTGATGAACCAACAGTAACCATGACTTTCCAGGTGAACACGTCTCCGTTCGCTGGTAAAGAAGGTAAGTTCGTTACTTCACGTAACATTCTTGAGCGTCTGCAGAAAGAATTGGTACACAATGTAGCATTACGTGTTGAAGAAACGGATAACCCAGATCGCTTCCGCGTATCAGGTCGTGGTGAGCTTCACCTATCTATCCTGATCGAAAACATGCGTCGTGAAGGTTTCGAGCTAGCAGTATCTCGTCCAGAAGTTATCATCAAAGAAGAAGATGGTCAGCTAATGGAACCGTTTGAAGTTGTGACTATCGACGTGGTGGAAGAGCACCAGGGCGGTATCATGGAAAACATCGGTCTGCGTAAAGGTGAGCTGACTGATATGGCACCAGATGGCAAAGGCCGTGTTCGCATGGACTTCATGATGCCTTCTCGTGGTCTTATCGGTTTCCAAACTGAGTTCATGACACTAACGTCTGGTTCTGGTCTTATCTACCACTCATTTGATCACTACGGTGCTCACAAAGGCGGTACGATTGGTCAGCGTAACAACGGTGTTCTAATTTCTAACGCAACAGGTAAAGCACTGACTTACGCATTGTTTAACCTACAAGAGCGTGGTCGTCTGTTTGCTGAGCACGCTGACGAAGTTTACGAAGGTCAAGTTATCGGTATTCATAACCGTTCAAACGACCTGACTGTTAACTGCCTGAAAGGTAAGCAGCTAACAAACGTTCGTGCATCAGGTACTGATGAAGCGCAGGTTCTTTCTCCTGCAATCAAGTACACCCTGGAGCAAGCGCTAGAGTTCATCGATGATGACGAACTGGTAGAAGTAACACCAGTGAGCATTCGTATCCGTAAGAAATTGCTTACTGAAAACGAACGTAAACGTGCTAGCCGTACTGCGAAATAATCGCTAACCGCTGCCGTTAACCAATCCCTCCATCGGTGCTACCATGGAGGGATTGTTGTATCTGAACCCTACAAAATCAAAAGAATAACGATATGCAGCCTATTATTATTACTGGTGGACCGGGCGCGGGCAAAACAACCTTGCTAAACGCCATGGGGAACAAAGGCTATCTGGTCTTCCCTGAAGTCTCTCGTACGTTGATCCAGCAGCAGTCGCAGCTGGAAAATGGTATTTTGCCCTGGACGGATCTTCCCGCCTTTGCCCTCCTGTGCCTTGAAATGATGACCGAGCAGCGGTGTCAGGCTGGCAAGGGTACGATACCGGCTTTCGTTGACCGGGCGATTGGTGACATTTGTGCCTACCTGGCTATTGGTGGGGAGCCCGTGGCGGAACACTATCTTGAGGCCGCGTCAGGTTACTACCCGACGGTTTTTTTCTGCGCCCCGAATCATGACATCTATGTCCAGGATGAAGAGCGCCCGCACAGTTTCGCTGAAGCGGAGCAGATCCACCTGCAGCTGGTGGAAACCTATCAGGCGCTGGGATACCGGGTGGCAGAAGTGCCATGGGGCAGCGTGGAGGAGCGGGCCAGCTGGGTGCTGACCCAATTAAAGCAGGGCTAGATGGAAGCTGGTTAGGCTTTATTAAGCTGGGAGATAAAGCGCTGTGATTCGGCAATCGCCGCCTGCATGTCGGTGATTGCCCGCTGGATGTCACGTTGCAGTGAGGTGAATTCGCCCTGCAGCGAGCCAATGGCGGCGGCATTGAGGTTATGCTTCAGGTATAAGGTATTATCGCGCAGGGTATTGAGTACCGGGGTCATTTTCTGCTCTGCCTTGTGCATCGCGCTGAGCATCCGTCGGTACGATGCCTTTGTGTTGTTGAGCTTTTTCTCGCTCTCGCGCTTGAGGTTGCTGCTGGTATACAGCGACAGCTCATCCTGCCATTCGTCAAACAGGGCATCGGCGACATCTTCGATGGCGGCAATTCGGCTGCTGACTTTCTCTGCGGCATCGGAGCTGGCTTCATACTGATCATTGATCGTGTTGTAGGCGGTTTCCAGCTCACCGCCGTCAAACTGGTTCAGGGTCTTGAGCGCTTCTAATGCACTGGTAAATTGCTGTTGGGCATCCTGCTGCGCTTCCGATGCTTCTTCGACCCTATCGACCATGATCTCACGTTTATGGACACCAATGGTTTCCATGGCAGAATAATAGGTGCTCTGGCACCCTGACAATAGGGTGACACTGAGCATCACGATGAGCAAATAAGGCATAACAGGCTCCTGAACGGGCTTATGTGGCGAGAGGCAATTGAGTTGCTATCTTGCTCTTAACCAACTATTTTGACTATAAAAACAGATAAATAGAACTAACAGAATATGGCTGACAAAAAGATAACTGGCAAGTGGAAATGGCGGCAGTCTTTATGTATTGGTATCGCCTACCTGAAATATCTCCACCGGCGTATCAGCCATGATCGCCTGACGGTCGCTGCAGGGTCGATGGCGTATGTGACCTTGCTGTCATTGGTGCCTTTGCTGACCGTGGTACTGTCTGCGCTATCCACGTTCCCGGTGTTTGCCGGGCTGGGTGAGGTGCTGCAAAATTTTGTGATTGAGAATTTTGTCCCGGCAGCCGGCGAGGTGGTGAAGCAATACCTCAATGAATTTGTTGCCAATGCCGGCAAGATGACCGCCGTCGGGGTCGCGGCGTTGTTTGTCGTCGCGCTGATGCTGATTTCCTCTATCGACAAGTCACTGAACTATATCTGGCGGGTACATGAAAAACGCCGCCCGGTGATCTCGTTTTCGATTTACTGGATGGTGCTGACGTTGGGGCCAATCCTGGTAGGGACGAGTATTGCGGTCAGCTCTTATCTCGGCTCGCTGAATTTACTCGACAGTGAGGCCGTCAGCGGGGTGTTCCAGCAGACATTGCGCGGGTTGCCGGTGATCATGTCCAGCTGCGCTTTCTTGGGGCTGTATTTGCTGGTACCGAATATCAAGGTTCGCTTTCATCATGCATTGGTTGGTGCCATTATCGCCAGCATGCTGTTTGAGCTGAGTAAGAAAGGTTTTGCACTATACATTACCAATTTTCCATCCTACCAGCTAATTTACGGTGCCCTGGCGGTGATCCCGATTTTGTTTGTCTGGGTTTATTTGTGCTGGTGTATCGTGTTGCTGGGGGCGGAAATTACCGCCAGCCTGGGGGAACGTGTACACTGGCAGCCAGCGATGCCTGAAACGGATATGCCGCAAGGCCAATCCGAGAGTCAACTCAATGAAGTGAAACAAGAGCCAAAGGAGCCAAAAGAATGATTGCGCTTATTCAACGTGTAAGTGAAGCCAGTGTTACCGTAGAAGGGCAGGTGGCCGGAACGATAGGGAAGGGCCTGCTGGTACTGCTGGGCGTCGAGAAAGGTGACGATGAAGCTAAAGCGCAACGTTTACGTGATAAAGTTCTAGGCTACCGCGTCTTTGAAGACGATGCCGGTAAAATGAACCTGAATGTCCAGCAGGCGGGCGGCAGTGTGCTGGTCGTGTCCCAGTTTACCCTGGCTGCAGATACCAAAAGTGGTATGCGTCCAGGTTTTTCTGCCGGGGCAACGCCTGCGGATGCGGAACGTCTGTACGATTATTTTGTCGAAAGTTGTAAGGCCAAAGATATCAAGACCGAGACGGGTATCTTTGCTGCTGATATGAAGGTGGCTCTGCTTAATGATGGCCCAGTGACTTTCTGGCTACAGGTATAAGTGCGGATAACACTAACCGACCAAGGAATGTTGGAGAAGGATTGCATGTTTCGACTGATCACCCCGCAAACAGACAACGAACTGGCTAAATACTATGATTTTCGCTGGCGGATGCTGCGCGAACCCTGGCATATGCCGGTAGGCTCTGAGCGAGATGCTTATGATGAGATGAGCTGCCACCGGATGATTGTTGATGACAGCGGGGAGGCGATTGCAATTGGCCGGTTGTATATGACACCGGACAACGATGGCCAGATCCGTTTTATGGCTGTGCATCCTGAATATCGGCATAAAGGGATGGGGGCACTGGTGCTGATGGCACTGGAATCACTGGCCCGCCAGGAAGGGGCTAAGCGCCTGGTCTGTAATGCCCGCGAGGATGCGATCCCCTTTTACCTGCGTAATGACTTTGCCAGCCAGGGAGAGCTGAGTGAAGAGCGTGGCCCGGTCAGGCACCAGCAAATGCTGAAGCACCTGAAGCCACTCAATGAGGTAGTGCGCCACCCAGATTGGTGCCAGGAGCTTCAGGAGCTATGGCAATACCAGATCCCGATCAGTGAAAAAATGGGGGTTAGGATCAGCCAGTATACCGGCTACCGCTTTGAAGTTAGTGCCCTTATTAACGCTAACCTGAATCCCAGTGAGAGTATGTTTGCTGGCAGTATCTTTACCATGGCGACATTGGCTGGCTGGGGGTTTGTCTGGATGCTGCTAAAAGAGCGTAAGCTTGAAGCAGATATCGTATTGGCTGATAGCCATATCCGCTATGTTGCCCCCGTCAAAGAGCGTCCCCGTGCCGTTGCCTCGGTAGAAAGCCTGTGCGGTGATCTGGATCGCCTAGCCAGTGGCCGAAAAGGCCGGGTGGTGGTGGAAGTCAGCGTGTACAGTGGCGAGCAGCTGGCCTCGACATTCACCGGTACTTATATGCTGCTGCCGTCGCAGGATGACAGCGAAAGCTGTTGTTGATTGTGACGCCAGTACCTGCTGAGTACCTGGCATCCCTGTGTGGCCTTTAGCTGAAGCCATTGCTTGGCAGGCTTGGCCAAATCCCACTGGCCTTGCAAGGTGGCCGTAAAATCCTCCCCTTTCAAACTGACGGGTTCGACGGTTATTTGGCCGCGGTTGGCTTTGATATGTAAGGGAGTTGCGGCCAACGCGCTATGGTCTTCAGTTTGCTGCATAGCCAAAGCTGACATGTTCTTCTTGCTCCATTGCTGCCAGAGCTGGGCCGTCGTCTGTTTTTCCAGCTGAAGCTGGCGAAAGTGTCCTTTTAGCTCCCCTTCGAGGCTATAAGCCAGGCCTGTGGCGTGCTGGCTCAGCCCTTGCGCTGATAGACTAATATCCATGACCCCGCGAATTGGCAGAGGTAACCCCAGCCATTGTGGTAAGACACGAGCAGGCATACTGTCGGCAGTCAGCATCAGCTGCCAGGGCTCCCCCTCACGGTGAAGATCTAATGTGCCAGATGCTTCTAGCAACCCGTTACGAAACGGTATGAGCAGCTGTGTCAGCTGCCAGTGGCCTGCCTGGCTGTGCATTTTTACCAATGGTTCAACCATGGTAATGCTATTGATACTGGCAAAGCCGGCGCTGGCGGTGAGCTTTCCCTGCCACAGCCCGGGCCGGCCCCGGCGTTTGAGCACTAAGTCATGCCCGCTGGCATTGATCCCTGATAGCTGGAAAGGGAGCCGGGGATGAGGAGCCGTGAGCTGGGCATAGCCGATATCCAGGGCTGTCAGGCTGACATCGTCGAAATAGAGGCTTGCTGCCTGCAGCTGGAGCAGCCACTGCTCAGGGAGAAACCATTTAATACCGTTGGCTGTTAATTGGTTCAGGGCCAGAGCATCCGGGGTCAATACTCCGTCAGCCTGGACATAGCCATCCAAAATTTTTGCCGACATCCCTTCAATGTTGATTTGCTGCGGTGAAAAAGTGAGCTCGGCCAAAGGTTCATCAACGATAGTGTTTTGCCACCGGATGCTGCTAGCCCCCAGGGAAAGGTAGGCATTTTGTTGTTGCCAGTGGTTGGCCGGCCAGGCCCAGTTATGCAGTGACAAATTGGCATCATTGATGGTGTAGCTTGGCAGTTCAAGACTGCTATCGAGAATATCCAGGCGGCGAATGTCGATAGTGAGAGAGGGCTTGATGAGCTGGCTGAAGCGCGACTGCAGGTTATCAACAAGGGCGGCATTTTGTAGTTGCAGGCCGGAAATCGTCAGCTGGTGGATCAAGAGTATCTCTGCAGCCTGCGCGGTGGCGAGGTATTCGGCTTGGCCGTTGAGGCTGGCATGTTGCCAGTCAAATGAAAACCCGTAGAGTTTCCAATGCTGATCGTTGTGATCCCCGTCGAGTAGTACATTACGCAAAGCGAATTGTTGCCAGCGAAGTTCTTTGGCTGACAATTGGAAATCGCCGGAAAATAGCCCCCATGATGATGGTTGGCTACGCCAGTTATCGAGCTGAAGCTGGCTGCCTTGTAGGCTCAATTCAGGAGATACCAGGTTGAAATTGGTTAAAGCCAGGCGGTCGGTGCTGATTGGCGGTAAAGCGGGCAGTGGGGTCGTCGGGGTCAGGCTGAGCCCGTCCACCAGTATTGAATCAAAATACCAGCCGGGGTGAAGCAGCTTGGTTGGCTTTAACCAGATGTCCAGTTGTTCGGCATTAAACAGAGAGCGTTGCTGCTGGCTGATATGGGGCTGCTCGAGGGTCAGGTGCCAAGGTTTGGCAATGGTGTAGCTGATGTGGCGTGCGCTGAATGAATAAGGACTAAAAGTATTGATACCGTAGGTGAGAATTGAGGTGGCGTGCTGGGTATGTAGCAGGGTGAGCAAAATCGTTAAGCCAAGTAGCAACAAGACGATAAAGGTCGCGATAAGTTTCCCGGCTAGACGCATTGAACCCTCCTATGGTTACTGTTTCAGCTTGACGGAAAAAACCTTGCGCTTCAAGCAATAATCGTCTGTTTATTCCTGTATTCTTCCGCTGTTTACTTTTATGGCGGATAAAAAACAAGCCCCTCAAAAGAGGGGCTTGGTTGCATGATTTGGGGCGTGTGGCTTAGTCCAGCTGAGGACCTGCTGCGACCAGTGAAGCACCTTCGTCATTGTCAGTGTACTTGTCGAAGTTATTGATAAAGCGCTCGGCCAAATCTTTCGCCTTGCTTTCCCACTGTAGTGGATCGGTGTAGGTATCGCGAGGGTCAAGGATTGCCGGATCAACAGCTGGTAGTGCTGTAGGGACTTCCAGGTTGAAGATCGGCACGTGCTTGGTTTCAGCTTTGTCGATAGAGCCGTCTAGGATCGCATCGATAATACCGCGGGTATCCTGGATAGAGATACGCTTGCCAGTACCGTTCCAGCCTGTGTTGACTAGGTAGGCTTCAGCGCCAGCCGCTTCCATACGCTTAACCAGTACTTCAGCATACTTGGTTGGGTGTAGCGTCAGGAACGCGTTACCGAAACATGCCGAGAAAGTTGGCGTTGGTTCGGTGATCCCGCGCTCAGTACCGGCTAGCTTGGCAGTAAAGCCAGATAGGAAGTGGTACTTGGTTTGCTCCGGAGTTAGTTTAGATACTGGAGGTAGTACACCGAATGCATCAGCCGACAGGAAGATAACCTTGTTGGCATGGCCACCTTTCGAGACAGGCTTGACGATATTTTCGATGTGGTAGATCGGGTATGAAACACGGGTATTTTCGGTCTTCGAGTTGTCGTCGAAGTCGATAGCACCATCGGCGCGAACCGTTACGTTTTCTAGCAGTGCATCACGGCGGATGGCATTGTAGATATCAGGCTCGGCTTCTTTCGACAGGTTGATAGTCTTCGCGTAGCAGCCGCCTTCGAAGTTGAATACGCCGTTGTCATCCCAGCCGTGTTCATCATCACCAATCAGGGCACGCTTAGGATCGGTAGACAGGGTTGTTTTACCGGTACCGGATAAGCCGAAGAATACTGCCACATCGCCGTCTTTACCCATATTGGCAGAACAGTGCATAGAGGCAATATCTTGTAGCGGCAGGAAGTAGTTCATCATTGCGAACATACCTTTTTTCATCTCACCGCCGTACCAGGTACCGCCAATTAGCTGCATTTTCTCGGTCAGGTTGAAAACCGTGAAGTTTTCAGAATTCATTTCGTGCTCTTCCCATTTCTGGTTCGTGCACTTCGCGCCGTTCATGACAACAAAATCTGGTTCGAATGTTTCCAGCTCATCCTCGCTTGGGCGGATAAACATGTTTTTCACGAAGTGTGCCTGCCAGGCAACCTCGGTGATCACACGGATGCATAGCCGAGTATCAGGGTTGGCGCCACAGTAGCCATCAATGACAAACAGGCGTTTGCCTGATAGCTGCTCGGTGACAAGTTCTTTCAGATCGTTCCACGCTTCCAGGCCAATGCTCTTGTTATCGTTTTTGCCTTGGTCTGACCACCATAGGGTATCTTTAGTGGTGTCATCTTTTACGATGAACTTATCTTTTGGTGAGCGTCCGGTGAAAATACCAGTGTCAACAGAAACGGCGCCCAGCTCTGTTACGATACCTCTTTCATATCCTTCCAGCCCAGGCTTGGTCTCTTCTTCGAACAGAACTTCATAAGACGGGTTGCGAATAATTTCCGCAACATTTTTGATACCGTATTTAGACAGATCCATATTTTTTGCAACCTTTTTCTCGACGTTCATGACAGTCATAGGTGCTCCTTGGGTAAGATGTTGTTTAACTGTTGACCATGCTAGCAACCCTAAAGGGGTAATTCAGGGAGGTTTATCAAAAATTAACCATTAAAAAGTTACGGTTAAGTAAAATTCTTAAGGATTTTGTGAGTGCTAATTTTACAGTGATGTGAAGCGATTGCGCTAGATCCCAAAATTAATATTTCTCTTGAAAAAAGCGGAAGTTAGGTCGTTATTGAGTTTCAGTGTGGCGGGAAAAACTGTGCTTCAGTTAAAAAAAAAGCCGGAATAAATCCGGCTCTTGTAACTCACTTTCAGGCTTAATACGGGGCGATAATTAATGCACCTGGTTGCTATTGCTGTCTGCTGCATTTTCGAACAGGGCTGCAACATCAATGCTATCAAAGTCATAGCTGGTGCCACAGTAATCACAATGCAGAGAAACCTTGCCTTCTTCAGCAACAATACGCTCTACTTCTGTACGTTCGATAGAGCAGATAGCCGAAGCGCTACGCTCGCGTGAACAACCGCAGTGGAAGGTCACATTTTGCGGTTCAAACAGCTGTACATTTTCCTGGTGGTACAGGCGGTAGAGTACATCTTGTGCTCCCAGGGTGAATAATTCTTCGTCCTTGACCGTATTAGTTAACTGCTCAAGGTGTGCGAAGTCACCATCATCACTGCTTTTATCGTCAGGCAGAACCTGAAGTAGCATGCCTGCCGCCTTGGCTTGGCCATCGATCTCACCGGTGCGCAGCCAGATACGGGTTTTTAGCTGCTCTGAGCTTTCGAAGTAACCTTCCAGGCAGGTTGCCAGGCTATCACCCTCAAGGCCGACAACACCTTGGTAGCGTTCGCCCTTGTTTGGGGTAATGGTAATCACCATGTGGCCCTTGCCAATAAGGTCATGGATTGAACCCGCAGCCGGTACATCGCCTTCCCAGCGAGCCACACCACGCATTTTCTGGTCGTGGTCACCGTTGATCACTGCCAGCTTCACCGGGCCGTCGCCTTGCAGCTGAACGGTAATTGAGCCTTCGAATTTCAGAGTGGCGGTTAGCAGGCTAGTGGCGACAAGCAGTTCACCCAGCAGTTGTTGAACCGGAGCCGGGTATTCCTTGCTGGAAATGATTTGCTGATATGTCTCGTTCAGTTGAACCAGCTCACCACGTACAGATACACCGTCAAACAGGTAACGGTACAGACTATCGTTTGTCATCTTTTTATATACTCCAGCAGGTAAAATTTAGTTACTGCTTTTAAACTTAATTATATTGCGTCGCTGTTTCTTGTCAGGACGCTTGTCAGGGCTTGGGCTGTCAAAGGCATTGAGCTTGCGCATTTGAGCATGCTCTTCGCGCCGCTTGATACTTTCTGCCGTTTCCTGGTACAGCGTTTGTGCTTCAGGCGCCCCCCGACGGGTGTCAGACAGTTTGGCGATGATAATTGTTTTTTCATCGGTGCCCTGCCTCAGGCGAATTTCTGCTCCGACTTCGACCAGTTTGCTTGGTTTGGAGCGTTGGCCGTTATAGTGCACTTTGCCGCCATCAACCATATTACGGGCAATTGAGCGGGTTTTGTAAAAACGCGCTGCCCATAACCATTTATCAAGGCGGACCTGGAGGGTGTCAGAATCCGAAGATTGCCGGCCCATAACGTGCTCCTTACCCAAAATGGGCGCTAAAAATACCATAATGCCATTACAGCGTCAGCTTTACTAAATGGTGATATGGGATCGGAATTTCAACAGTAAATGGAGAATAATTACTCCATAATATCTAGTCTATTGATAGTAGATATGTTTTTTACGTGATCTGTTTTGGTATATTGAATCTTTTTACTAGCGAAATACTGCCGTTTTTTTTCACTAACGAGTATCCTAGTGGATCTGGCTGTTAAGCCACAGGATCAATTCACATCCACAGGACAATGGATTTTAAAATGGTTGCAGCAAAATGGTTGGGAATGCTTGAAGCTAAGCGCCCGTTGTCAGTCACTGCGCTCACCCGCATAGCAACATGGCTATTGGTGATGTTGCTGGCATGGATTCTGGGGCGTTTGGTTTGGTCGGTAGCTCAGCCTGCGACCGGCCCGTCTCCATGGCAAGCGAAAACAGTTTCTGTCTCGGCATCGAACCGCTCAGGCTTTCAGGTGTCTGATGTACTAGGAATGAACCTGTTTGGCCGCTATCAGCAAAATGCTCCCGTCGTCAAAAAAGAACCGGTGAAACAAGATGCGCCGGAAACACGTCTTAACCTGACGTTGGTTGGGGTAGTGGCAAGCTCTAGCCCGCAAACAAGTCTGGCTGTTATTACTAATCGGGGTAAACAGAATACCTATGGCCTCAATGAAGCGATTGAAGGTACACGGGCAACACTGCAGGCGGTTTATGTCGATCGCGTGATCATTCGTAACAGTGGCCGTGATGAAACCTTGATGCTGGATGGGGTGAAGTTCAGCAAGGAACAATCTCGTTCGGCACCAGTGACAAAAAAGGTATCGAAGTCATCGCGAGCCCCTTCGTCTGAGCTTGGCAAGATTAAGCAAGAAATTTTAGAGAAGCCCCAAACATTGTTTAGCTACATTCGCCTGTCACAAGTGAAGAGAGACGGTGAGCTAGTTGGATACCGGGTCAACCCGGGCAAAGAGCGTGCACTCTTTGATGCAGTAGGGTTAAAAGCCAATGATTTGGCTGTTAGCTTGAATGGCAATGACCTCACAGATCCTTCTGTGATGGCGAAGTTATGGACTGAGCTGTCACAGGCGACTGATTTTACGTTGACGGTAGAACGGGAAGGCCAGTTACACGATATTTATATTGAGTTGCGCTAGCGTACGCGACATAAAGCAGGAGTTTTTTGTGAAAAAATGGATGGGTAAAAGTGCCCTGTGGCTGGCAGGAGGCTTGCTGTGCAGTTCAGCAATGGCAAATGATTTCAGTGCCAGCTTCAAAGGAACCGATATTCAGGAATTCATTAATATTGTAGGACGCAATCTGCAGAAAACGATCATTGTCGATCCTGCTGTTCGCGGACAGGTTAATGTTCGCAGCTATGACTTGCTGAATGATGAGCAGTATTACCAGTTTTTCCTCAATGTACTGGAAGTCTACGGCTTTGCCGTGGTTGAAATGGACAATGGGGTGCTGAAGGTTATTCGTGATAAAGATGCGAAAATTTCGGCGATCCCGGTTGTTGGTGAAAAGGATCAGGTTAAGGGGGATCAGGTTGTCACGCGCGTCATTGCTGTCCGCAATGTGTCGGTGCGTGAGCTGTCTCCATTACTGCGCCAGCTCAATGATAATGCCGGCGCAGGTAACGTTGTACATTATGACCCGGCCAATATCATCATGATCACTGGCCGTGCGGCGGTGGTTAACCGCCTGGCTGAAATTATCGAGCGGGTTGACCGTGCCGGTGATAAAGAGATTGACGTGGTCGAGTTGCACAATGCCTCTGCCGCAGAAATGGTTCGTATTGTGGATGCGTTGAATAAATCGTCGGATGCCAAGTCGACCCCGCAGTTTTTACGGCCGAAGCTGGTGGCTGATGATCGTACTAATTCGGTTTTGCTCTCAGGCGACCCGAAGGTGCGTAACCGCTTGAAGCGCCTTATTCGTCAGCTGGACAAAGAAATGGCGACCTCGGGTAATAACCGGGTAGTGTATCTCAAATATGCCAATGCCGAGGAATTGGTCGATGTCCTCAAAGGGGTGTCTGAGAATCTGCAGGCCGAAAAGAAAGGTGGCAGCAAGAAGACGGCGGCAAGCAGCGGTGCTGAAGTGATGATTTCGGCTCACGTTGATACCAACTCGCTGATCATGACTGCGCCGCCAGATATTATGCGCGCGCTGGAAAATATTATTGCCCAGCTGGATATTCGTCGGGCCCAGGTACTGATTGAGGCGATGATCGTTGAGCTGGCTGAAGGTGACGGTGTCAACTTCGGCGTGCAGTGGGGTTCGTTAGATGCTGGTGTGGTTCAGTTTGGTAACTCCGGTATCCCAATTTCCCAGTATGCGATTGGTCTGGAAGAAGCGAAGGATGTGGAAGGTACAACTGTCGTATCTGAAAGTGGAGTTGTAACTCAAAATCCAGATACACAAGGTGATTTTAGTACCCTAGGAAGTGTACTGAGCGGCGTTAACGGTGCGGCACTGGGTATCGTGATGGGGGACTGGACGGCGTTAGTCAATGCCGTGGCCTCGGATCGTAACTCCAATATCTTGTCATCGCCGAGTATTACGGTGATGGATAACGGCGAGGCCTCTTTCATTGTTGGTGAGGAGGTGCCGGTGGTAACCGGTTCGACATCCAGTTCAAATAACGATAACCCGTTTCAGACGGTTGAGCGTAAGGAAGTGGGGATCAAGCTGAATGTGGTGCCACAGATCAATGAAGGTGATTCTGTCCAGCTGAAAATTGAGCAGGAAGTATCGAATGTGCTTGGTGCCGAAGGGGCGGTGGATGTGCGTTTTTCCAAACGCCAGTTAACCACTTCAGTATTGGTGCAGGATGGCCAGATGATTGCACTGGGTGGCCTGATCCAGGAGCAGGTGGACGAAAGCGAACAGAAAATTCCAATTCTGGGCGACATCCCGATTTTGGGGCACTTATTTAAGTCGACCAATACCACCAAGTCCAAGACCAATCTGATGGTATTTATTAAGCCGACCATCATTCGCGATGGGGTGACGGCTGATGGTATTACCCAGCGTAAATACAACTATATTCGAGCGGAGCAGTTGTATCGAGCTGACCAAGGCTTACGTCTGATGCCGGATGCACAGATGCCGGTATTGCCGAAATATGGTGAAGATATTTCACTACCGCCGGAAGTGCGTGCCTTTGTTGCCCAGCTGGAGACTCAGTAATGGAAGCAGATCACCCGGTTGCTGAATTTCAGCCTTTGTTTCGTCTGCCCTTCTCATTTGCCAAGCGCCACCGGGTGGTGCTTGAGTCTGCCGAACAGGGCTGGGTCCTGTTCTATAGTGGCCGCCTGGCGGCACCGGTACTGGCAGAAGTGCGCCGCGTCGCGGGCGGGGCGTTTATTCCGCAGGAGCTGACTGAGAAAGAGTTCGAACTCAAGCTGACTGATGCCTATCAGCGGGATTCATCGGAAGCCCGCCAGTTGATGGAGGATCTGGGTTCGGATAGCGATGATTTCTTCTCGCTGGCTGAAGAGTTGCCGGAAACGGAAGATCTGCTGGAATCTGAAGACGATGCACCCATTATCAAATTGATTAATGCGATGCTGGCAGAGGCGATCAAAGAAGCTGCGTCGGATATCCACATTGAAACCTTTGAAAAGGTGCTGTCGATCCGCTTCCGGGTTGATGGCGTGCTGCGTGAAGTGCTGCAGCCGAGCCGCAAACTTGCGCCGCTTTTAGTGTCGCGTATTAAGGTCATGGCGCGGCTCGATATTGCTGAGAAGCGGGTGCCGCAGGATGGTCGTATTTCGCTGCGTATTGGCGGCCGGGCTGTCGACGTTCGTGTCTCGACCATGCCGTCATCACACGGTGAGCGAGTGGTCTTGCGTCTGCTCGATAAGAACGCCACCCGTCTCGATTTGTATAGCTTGGGTATGACGCCGGGCAATCACAAGAATTTCCAGCGTATTATCCAGCGCCCGCACGGGATCATTCTGGTTACCGGCCCAACGGGCTCGGGTAAATCGACGACCTTGTATGCCGGCTTGCAAGAGCTCAATGGCCAGGAGCGCAATATCCTGACGGTTGAAGACCCGATTGAATTTGATATTGACGGTATCGGCCAGACCCAGGTTAACGCCAAGGTAGATATGACCTTTGCCCGAGGACTACGGGCTATTTTGCGCCAGGATCCCGATGTGGTGATGGTCGGGGAAATTCGAGACTTGGAAACCGCCTCGATTGCCGTCCAGGCCTCCCTGACGGGTCACATGGTGTTGTCTACGTTGCACACCAATACCGCTGTGGGCGCCATTACCCGCTTGCGTGATATGGGGATTGAACCATTTCTTGTTTCATCGTCTTTGTTGGGTGTCTTGGCCCAGCGCTTGGTGCGTACCTTGTGCAAGAGCTGCCGTGAACCCTATGAAGCCGATGCGGAGCAGAAGAAGCTGTTTGGTCTGACCGAGGCCGAGCCATTGACACTATACCGTGCAGTTGGCTGTGAAGCCTGTAACAACAAGGGCTACCGCGGGCGAACGGGGATTCATGAGCTGTTGCTGATTGACGAGAATGTGCAGGAGCTGATCCATGCCGAAGTCGGTGAGCTGGCGATTGAGAAAGCCATCCGGGCGCATACGCCAAGTATTCGTGATGATGGCCTGGAAAAAGTCAGGGCAGGTGCCACTACCCTAGAAGAAGTGATGCGAGTCACGAGGGAGGGGTGATAGATGGCTGCGTTTGAATATAAAGCCCTCGATGGTAAGGGGCGGCAGAAAAAGGGAGTACTGGAAGGCGATACAGCCCGCCAGGTACGCCAGCAGCTGCGTGAGCAGGGGCTGATCCCGGTCGATGTTGCCCAGAGCCATGAGCGGGAAAAGAAGAAAGCCAGTGGTGGCTTCCAGTTTCGCCGCGGGATCAGTACCGCTGAGCTGTCATTGATCACTCGCCAGCTGGCGACCTTGGTCCAGGCGTCAATGCCATTGGAGGAGTGCCTCAAAGCGGTCGCTGAGCAGAGCGAGAAGCCTCGTCTGAAAAACATGCTTCTGGCCGTCCGCTCTCGCGTGGTCGAAGGGTATACCCTGTCAGACAGCATGGCAGAATATCCCCATATCTTTGATCAGCTGTTTCGCGCCATGGTGGCGGCCGGTGAAAAATCGGGTCACCTAGATACAGTTTTGAACCGATTGGCTGATTACACCGAAAACCGCCAGCAGATGCGCAGCAAACTGCAGCAGGCGATGATCTATCCAACGATGCTAACCTTGGTTGCGGTCTCTGTGGTTGCGTTTTTGCTGGCCACGGTGGTACCAAAAATTGTTGATCAGTTTGTCCAGATGGGACAGCAGCTGCCGACGATCACCGAGGTGCTGCTGGCTGCCAGTAACTTTGTTCAGAATTGGGGGCTAGCTGTCGTGGTCGCCATTGTTGGCGTGATCATGTTGCTGAAAGCGGCATTGAGAAAGCCTGATTTCCGCTTGCGCTGGGATCGCTGGGTGATGGGACTTCCGGTGATCGGCAAAGTGGCCCGCGGGCTGAACACGTCACGGTTTGCTCGAACCCTTTCAATCTGTACATCCAGTGCGATCCCTTTGCTCGAAGGAATGAAGGTGGCATCGGATGTGATGACCAATACTTGGGTTAACAAGCAGGTACTTGAAGCGGCTGATAAGGTCCGTGAAGGAGCAAGCTTGCGTGTATCCCTTGAACAAACCAAGTTATTCCCGCCAATGATGCTGCATATGATCGCCAGTGGTGAACGCAGTGGTGAGTTAGAGCAGATGTTAACCCGGGCAGCCGATAATCAGGACCGTGACTTTGAGTCGCTGGTTAATATGGCGCTGGGGATTTTTGAACCTTTATTAATTGTCGCTATGGCTGGTATCGTGATGTTTATCGTGATTGCCACCCTGATGCCAATCATTGCTTTGAACAACATGGTTGGCATGTAGTTTTTTCCTTTGGAGGTCTTTTTAATGCAACGCAAACAACGTGGCTTTACGCTGCTGGAAGTGATGGTAGTTATTGTTATCTTGGGGGTGCTGGCCAGCCTGGTTGTCCCGAACTTGCTTGGTAACAAAGAAAAAGCTGACCAGCAGAAGGTCGTCACCGATATCAGTGCCCTGGAGCAGGCTCTGGATATGTACAAGCTGGATAACAGCGTCTACCCAAGCACTGACCAAGGTCTGGATGCACTAGTGTCTATGCCGTCATCGAGCCCTGAACCTCGTAACTACCGTAACGGTGGTTATATCAAGCGTCTGCCAAAAGACCCTTGGGGCAATGAATATAACTACGTAATGCCGGGTGAGCATGGCGCGGTTGATGTTTTCAGCCTGGGTGCTGATGGCCAGGAAGGCGGTGAAGAGGTGAATACCGATATCGGCAACTGGAACATGCTGGACTACTAATCGCTGGAACTGTTCAGAGACGAATTGAATGAAGAAACGTGCGGCAGGTTTTACCTTAATTGAAATTTTACTGGTGTTGGTATTGCTTGCATCCAGTGCAGTGGCGGTGATTGTCGCGCTGCCTGAAAGCAAGGAAGACAAAGTAAAAGATGAGGCTGCACGTTTTCATCATTTGGTTCAGCTACTCGGGGAAGACGCACTGCTCAATGGCATCGATTATGGTGTCCGGGTTGAGCGAAATCGTTATCAGTTTCTTCAGCTAACCAGTCAGGATTGGCAACCTGTGCAGGAGTCGCGCTTTTTCACCGAAGTGGAAATGGATGAAGACATCAAGCTGAGAGTGGAAATTGGCGGCTACTCCTGGCAGGACAAAGATCGTTTGTTCAAGCCGGGTTCGCTGTTTGATGAAGACTTGTTTGCTGAACAAACTGACAAGAAAAAGATAAAACCGCCGCAGGTGGTGGTAATGGCCAGTGGTGAATACACACCTTTTACCCTGGAATTTGAAATCGATGGCGAAAATCAGTTTTGGCGAGTTCAGGCTGATGAGCTGGGGCAGTTATTTCTATTGGCCCCTGGAGATACCATCAAAAGCCAGACAGAAAGGGATTCGCGATGAAAAGGGGTAATCGCGGGATGACCTTGCTCGAAGTGCTGGTGGCACTGGCGGTATTTGCCACTGCAGCCCTGAGCGTGATGAAGGCAGTCAGCCAGCACCTTAATACACTGGGCTACCTGGAAGAGAAAACCTTTGCCGCTATGGTTGCCGATAACGAGCTGACAAAAATGCGCCTGTCCGGGCAGATCCCAACCTCGGAAAAAAAAGGCAAGTCGGAACTGGCTGGCCGCGAGTGGTACTGGTCAATCAAAAGCACCAAAACCGCCGATGGCTTTTTGCGGGCGTTGGATGTCACGGTAGCCACCGATCAAGCAAGAAAGCAGTCGGTAGTGACGTTGAGAACTTATGTTGAAAATTAACCGTCAGATCATACCTACTATGCCGAAGGGATCACGCCAGCAGGGGTTTACGTTGCTGGAGGTCTTGGTTGCCATTGCAGTGTTTGCCATGTTGAGCCTGTCGGCTTACCAGGTGATGAATGGCGTCCAGCTTAGCGATCAGCAGTCGCGGGAGCACAATGCCCGGTTGCAGGAAATCCAGCGTGCAATGGTGATGATGGATAATGACTTTCGTCAGATTGTTGCCAGGAAAACCCGTAATCAGGGCGAGGCGCCCAGTGACAAGTTATTGCTCAGCGGTGAGTACCTGCTTGATTCATCTAGCCAGGGCATTATGTTTACCCGTACCGGTTGGCAGAATCCCCAGCAGATGTTTCCGCGTGGTGAAAATGTCCGGGTCGGTTACCGTATTGTCGAAGATACCCTTGAGCGGGTGTGGTTTCGTTATCCGGATACTGTCGTGGGCAGCGAGCCGCTGATCCGCCAGGTTCTGGCCAAGGTAACCAAGCTCTCTTTTCGTTTCTATAGTAAACAGAAATGGCAGAAAGAGTGGGCTCAGGCTGCCGCTTTGCCTGAGGGGATTATGATCCAATTGACGCTGGAAGATTTCGGCGAAATTGAACGGGTGTACATGCTGCCAACCTCCGCATTGAGTGCAACAGAGCAGGAGGGCAGCTAATGAAGCAGCAAAGAGGGGTAGCCCTGATTGTCGTGCTGATGCTGCTGGCGTTGATGACCCTGCTTGCGGCTCAGATGAGCGAGCGCTTACAACTTAATTTCTATCGGGTAGAAAACCAGGTGCAGAACCAGCAGGCCTATTGGTATGCGTTGGGGATGGAAGAGCTGGGTAAGATCGCCATCCAACAAGGAATTGATGACAGCGATACGGTGAATCTGAGCCAGGCCTGGGCCACGCAAGGCCAACGTTACCCGCTGGAAGGCGGAGAGGCAATCGGCGATATTATTGATCGCCAGGCTTGTTTTAACCTCAATGCCCTGTCCGGGCTGCCGCTTGAAGCAGACCGCACCAAAAAGCCCTTTCTGGTTAGCTACCTGCAGTCAATATTGGAAGAAGTCGGCGTTGAAAGCTATGACGCTGAAGTGGTCGCAGATTCAAGCTGGGAGTTTGTTGATCCGGCCGAGGGCATTAATTCATCATTTGGTGCCGGTGACAGTACTTATGAAGGATTTCAGCCCCCTTACTTGCCCCCCACAGACCTGATGGCCGATATCAGCGAGTTTAGGGCGGTCAACGGAGTTAGTGCGCAGATTTATAACAAAGTAAAACCACTGCTTTGTGCTATTCCAACGACGGATATGGTGCTCAATGTCAATACACTCTACGAGCACCAGGCGGCACTGTTGGTTGGCTTGTTTGCGCCTGAGCTGTCCTTGTCCGATGCCCAGAAGCTGATAGCCGACCGCCCTTATGACGGTTGGCAGAACGTCGAAGATTTTATGGCTGAGGCCACTATCGCCCGCTTGGGCGCCGACGCGAAAAAGCGAGCTAATGATCATTTGGCCGTGAGCAGCGATTATTTTCAACTGGACACAGAGATCCTGGTCGACAGGTCCAGAGTTAGATTAGTGGCCTTACTCAAACGTGATGGCCAAGAAAAGGTGACAGTAATACGTCGCCGTTATGGAGGAATCAGTGAGCGAATTTCTGACGATAAGGCTAAGTAGCCGGCCTGAACAGCCGGTGCAATGGCTGGTCTGGTCGCCACAGCAGAAAGAAGTGATTGCATCTGGCCAGCTTGCCAGTCTTGCTCAGTTAAACGAGCTGACAGAGTATGCTGCCCAGCGTCCGGTCTTTGCACTGATCCCTACGGGTGATGTGTTATTGACTGAAGTTGCGATCCCGGCTGGCAGCGGCCGGCAATTGGCCGCTGTACTGCCATACCTGCTGGAAGAAGAGCTGGCACAGGATGTCGATTCATTGCATGTCCACTTGCTTAAGCGGGATGGCAATACGGCGCATGTCGCTGTTGTTGAACATCGCAAAGTACAAGCTTGGTTAGCAGCACTTAATGAAGCTGGTATCGAAGTGAAGAAACTTCTGCCTGATTGCCTGTGCTTGCCTCTGTTTAGCGACAGCTATAGTGCCGCTGAGCTTGAAGGTCAATGGTTGATCCGCCAGTCAGAAGCTCTGGGGATCTGCGCGGAAGCCTCATGGCTGGATGCTTGGTTATTGGCTCAGAAAGTCCCGATTGCAGCAGAGATGGTTGGTGATGAGACAGAGGATTCAGAGGCTGAAGAACAGGCTTTAGAAGAAGAGGCAGAAGCGCCGACACTGCTGATCCGTCATTACACGCCAGCGCCGAAGGGAGCGCCGGGTAAGTGGCAGGCCCAAACGCCGGAGCTGGTGATGCAGCTGCTGGCTCTGGGAGCAGAGAGCAGCAAGGCGAATTTGTTATCCGGGCCTTATAAGCAGCAAGCCGCGTGGCGAAAGCATCTCAAGCCATGGCGTAAAGTCGCCATAGCCGCTGGCCTGGTATTGGTTGCAGTTGTTGCCGAACATGTCGTATCTGTTCAGCATATGGAAAGCCAAGCCCTTGCCTATAAAGCCGAAAGTGAACGTATCTTCCGCCAAGTGCTGCCCCAGTATAAGCGTGTTCCATCGCAGAGTTACTTAAAGCGCCAGATGAACAGTGAACTGGCTCGCCTGGGAGGAGCCGATAGCGAACAGGGGTTGTTGCCATGGCTCGCTCAGCTCAAGCCTGCATTGAGCAAGGTATCGCAATTGACTGTCCAGAATTTGAAATATGACCAAAACCGTGACGAGTTGCGCTTTCAGGCAAGTGCCGCTGAGTTCCAGCATTTTGAACAACTACGCACGCTATTGGCGGAAAAATTTGAAGTGCAGCAAGGGCAGCTGAATAAAGAAGGCAATCAGGTAACTGGCGCTGTAGTGCTAAGGAGAAAATCATGAACGCGTGGTGGAAAGCCTTAAGTGCCCGTGAACAGCGCCTGGTGCTAGGCGGCGGAGGCGCGTTAATTATCGCTGTACTCTACTGGGGGCTCTGGCAACCGCTAGCTAATCGGGCTGTGGAGGCTGAGAACCGCCTGCAGAACGAACGTCAGTTACTGAGCTGGGTCAGTACCAAGGCTGATGAGATCACCACCCTTCGCGGCCAGTCTGGCTCCACGGGATCTGTCAGCAATAAAGGGTTGAATCAGGTGGTGAATGAAACGACCCGCCGGTTCCGGATTGAATTGATCCGGATGCAGCCCCGCAGCGAAGCGGTGCAGGTTTGGGTTAAGCCCTTGCCTTTTAATACATTGGTAAATTGGCTGGCTTTCCTGAAGGATGAACACGGTATTGATACCCAGTTTCTGGATGTATCAAAAGCCGACAGTGCCGGTATGGTCGAAGTGAGCCGTTTACAGCTGGGCCGAGGATAGCAGTGAAGTATAAGTTAGGATTAGGTGTCTCGTTTGGCGCTGTGTTAATGACCAGCCTGGTCGCTCATGTTCCTGCTAGTTGGGTTTGGCAGCAGGTTCCACCCGTTAGAGGATTGAGCGTATCAGGTCTAAGTGGTACGCCGTGGCAGGGAATGGCCACGCAGGTTCAGTGGCAGGGGCAGAACTTCGGGCACCTGCAATGGGATATGAGCTTGGGTTCCCTGTTTTCGGGCAAAGCGGCATTCAATGTCCGTTTTGGCCAGGGGAGCGAGATGAGCCTTAATGGTCGGGGGCTTGTTGGCTATAGTGCTAGTGGACCGTTTGCAGAGAACCTGCTGGTATCTTTGCCTGCACAGCAGGTGATGAAATATGCTCAGGTACCGGTTCCGGCAACGATTGCCGGAAACCTGGAGCTTACATTGCGTGACTATCAGTATCAGTCGCCTTACTGCTCGGTATTAAATGGCTCGCTGGCTTGGACGGCGGGGACTATCAGCTCGCCACTGGGAGGGTTGAACCCGGGGCCTGTGATTGCAGATTTGAATTGTGAACAGGGTAAGGTGACGGCTGATGTGAACCAGTCATCGGCCGATGTGGCGAGTGAATGGCAGGCTGAGCTAGCGACTAACCAGCGTTATACCTTGAACGGTTGGTTTAAGCCGGGCGCAGAATTTCCTCCTCAGCTGGGCCAGCAACTGAAGTGGTTAGGCAACCCGGATCCGAAAGGACGGTACAAAATCAACTACAGTGGGCGTCTTTAATAGTTGAGTATTTCAGTCAACTTAACGCTTTCCCCAAAATTTACTTTATTTCGTCTGGCTATTGCCCTTAAATAGCTAATACCCAGTGGCATGATGATCCGCTTGTACGAGTTCGCATCAGCCGCTGGGGATCCGATGGTGATACAGGACAACGGCATGGCTGCGGACAAAAACAAACCTGAAATATTGGCAACGAAAGTCGTTGCACAATCTCGGCTATTTAAAATTGAATCGCTTGATTTACGTTTTTCCAATGGTATCGAGCGTACCTATGAGCGCATGAAGCCCAGTGGTCGGCATGCCGTATTGGTGGTTCCCGTGACGGCAGAAGGTGACTTACTGTTGATCCGGGAGTACTCCGCAGGGACGGAGCAGTATGAGCTGGGGTTTCCGAAGGGCTTAATTGATCCGGGAGAAGCCGCGGCAGAAGCTGCGAACCGAGAGCTGAAAGAAGAAATTGGCTTTGGTGCCCGCCAGCTGGTGCCGCTTAAAGAAGTCGTACTGGCACCGTCTTATTTCTCCAGCCGTATGACCCTGTTTTTAGCACAGGATTTGTACCCCGAACAGCTGGAAGGGGATGAGCCCGAGCCGTTGGAAATTGTTCGCTGGCCTGTCAATCAGGCAGAGGAGTTGCTGCACCATCTCGATTTTGCAGAAGCTCGCAGTATCACCGCCCTTTTTCTCGCATTAAAACAATTATCACAGTAGGAGCGAGTTATGGATTTATCGAACCTATTACCTTCAGTGATCGACATTGCCCGTGCTTCCGGGCAGGTGATCCTCGATATTTACCAGCGTGGCCAGTTTGAAAAGCAGATAAAAACAGACAATACCCCGGTGACCAGTGCGGATCTGGCAGCACATAAGCTGGTGGTAGAAAAGCTAACTGAGCTGACACCGGATATTCCTGTACTTTCTGAAGAAGACGCAGTTATTCCACTGTCAGAGCGGAGCAAGTGGCAGCGTTACTGGCTGGTGGATCCACTCGATGGTACCCAGGAGTTTATCGCTGGCAGTGGTGACTTTGCGACAATCATTGCTTTGGTAGAAAATAATAAACCGGTGATGGGTGTGGTTTACGCCCCGATATCTGGGGTGGTGTATTATGCCTATCATGGTAAAGGGGCATGGAAAATCACCCCGGAAGGTGAAACTGTCCGTATTGCTACCCATAAGCATGAGCTGCCGACGCAATCTATTGCTGTGGCGATCAGCCGTCGCCAGGATATCAGTGCCATCACTAACCGGTTAGATCCGTCGCTCAATTATGATTTAGTCCCGTTGGGCTCTGCAGCGCTGAAATCGTGCTTAGTCGCTGAAGGTGCAGTGGATTGTTATTTACGCCTTGGGCCAACGGGGGAGTGGGATACGGCGGCGACCCAATGTATTGTTGAAGAGGCAGGAGGACGGATCTTAAATACCCATTTGACTCCGCTGTCCTACAATATGCGGGATACGCTGGAAAACCCAAACTTTATCACCCTAGGGGACGAAGCCCTACCGTGGGCAACGATACTGACGCCTGATAACAGGCTGATGGAAAATCATTAAAAATAAAAACGGAGCATCTGCTCCGTTTTTTATGGCTATATCCGGGGGGATCAGAACAAACGATTTAACCCATTTAAAGCGGCTACCCGGTAAGCTTCTGCCATGGTCGGGTAATTGAAGGTGGTATTGACGAAATAGTCGATGGTATTACCTTCCCCTTTTTGTTCCATGATCGCCTGCCCGATATGGATGATCTCCGCAGCACGCTCGCCAAAGCAGTGGATCCCCAGGATCTCTTTGGTTTCGCGGTGGAATAAGATTTTTAGGCTACCGACTTCGGTCCCGGCGATTTGTGCCCGGGCCAGGTGTTTGAATTGCGATCGGCCCACTTCATAAGGCACTTTTTCTGCCGTTAATTCCTGCTCGGTTTTACCGACAGAGCTGATTTCCGGAATGGTATAGATCCCGGTTGGAATATGGTCAATCAGCTGTCCCTGGGCTTCCCCGTTCGAAATGGCCTGAGCGACAAAGCGGCCTTGATCATAGGCGGCACTCGCTAGGCTAGGATAGCCAATCACATCCCCGACCGCATAGACATGCTCAACCTCGGTACGGTAGTTCTGGTTCACTTTCAGCTGTCCGCGGGAGTCCGGGGTAAGCCCGACTTTCACGAGGTTCAGGCGGTCAGTATTACCGGTACGGCCATTGGCATACAATAAGCAGTCGGCACGCATTTTCTTTCCAGATTGCAGGTGGAGGATCACTCCGTCTTCGGTTCCTTCGATTCTTTCATAGGTCTCGCCATTGCGGATCATCGCCCCGCTATTCCACAGGTGGTAGGACAGCGAGTCAGAAATTTCATTGTCGAGAAATTCCAGTAGTCGGTCACGGGTATTGATCAGGTCAACCTTGACGCCGAGGCCGCGGAAAATCGAGGCATACTCACTACCGATGACACCCGCACCGTAGATGATAATATGACGGGGATCATGCTTGAGCTGAAGAATTGAATCGCTGTTGTAAATACGGCTGTGGGAAAAGTCGACATCAGCTGGTTGGTATGGGCGAGAGCCGGTTGCAATGACAAATGTATCGGCACTGTAGAGCTCATGGCTGCCATCTGCTGTTTTTACTTTCACTGTATGGCTGTCGATAAAGCTCGCTTCGCCGAAGATAATCGAACATTGGTTGCGATCATAAAACCCCTGACGCATTCGGGTTTGCTTGTTGACGACAACTTGGGCATGGCCAAGGATCTGGCTGAAGGTACTGTGCAGGGTTGAGTTATTTTTGCAGTAGAGCGGGTTCTGGTTATATTCAATGATCCGGCTGACGGCATGACGCAGGGCTTTCGAAGGGATGGTTCCCCAGTGGGTACATCCCCCTCCGACGCTATCTTCCCGCTCAATGATCGCCACATTGAAGCCTGCCTTGGTAAGCCCCATGGCAGCCCCTTCACCTCCAGGGCCGCTGCCAATGATGATGGCATCAAAGTGCTGGGCATTCTTTTTTTTAGATTGGGTCATTGTTCAGGCCTTTCTTATCATCCGTGCAACATTGCTGTCGCTGTAGTTTAACTTTTTCCTGAAGTAGGTAGAATCAACGGGTGGTGATAGATAGGTGATGATCACGTTGTTGGGCATAAAATCACTGAAAACGAGATGAAACCTGTTTGCAAAGGTTAAGTCAGTCACTTTGTGAGCCAGTAGCTAAAAGTAAAAATTACTGCTTTGATTCAGCTCATATCAGGAATTACTATGTTCTGATTGCGTGAAAATGGCGATTCTCGCTGGAGTAGCGAGCAAAAGCGCGTATAGTTGCAGAAAAAGGTTACAGAGAAACAACAGGTTCATGGGTATTAGGGCTCAGCAAAAAGAAAAAACCCGTCGCTCACTTATTGATGCTGCATTCAATCAGCTAAGTGCAGAACGTAGCTTTTCGAATCTTAGCTTGCGTGAAGTGGCGCGGGAGGCCGGTATTGCACCGACATCTTTCTATCGTCATTTTAAAGATATGGATGAGCTTGGTCTGACAATGGTCGATGAAGGCGGTTTGATCCTTCGTCAGTTGATGCGTCAGGCCCGTCAGCGCATTGCTGAAGAAGGCAGCGTGATCCGTACCTCTGTAGAAACATTCATGGAATTTATTGAAAGTAGCCCGAACGTGTTTAGGTTGCTTTTACGCGAGCGATCAGGAACTTCCCCTGCGTTTCGTGCGGCTGTGGCTCGGGAGATCCAGCACTTTGTTGCTGAGTTGACCGAGTACCTAGAAGCCAAAACCGGTGTGAATCATGACGAAGCCTTTATTCAGGCAGAAGCATCAGTCACGTTGGTATTCAGCTCTGGTGCTGATGCACTGGATCTGGATAGCCATGCTCGAGCCGAGCATGCAGAAAGATTGATCATGCAGTTACGAATGATTGCAAAGGGTGCCTATTGGTATCGTAAAGAGCGTGAGCGTCGTGAGCTCAGGCAGAAACTCTAACTTTATTTTGTTGGTGAAGGATATGAACAAAGAACAAGTAAAAGCTGAACGTAAAACATTGCTTCTATCTTTGTTAGCAGGCCTATGTGGTAATGCTACGTTAGCAGTATTCACTTCAGGCACTGTGTCGTTTTCAGTTTTCCCTGTTATTGCATTCGGTCTGGCAGTGTACTGCCTGTATCAGGAATACCTGAGCAAGCCGATGTCTGAAGGTACCCCGGCGATTGCTTTTGCCTGCTTCCTGGCTGGTGCATTTGGTTATTCTGGTTTCATGCGTGCGTTTACGCCAGATGTAGGCTCTAACTTCCTACCGCTGATGATCACCCTAGGTCTGTTGTTCTGGGTTGTGTACAAGCTAGGCGTGATGTCACCAAGACCACAAGCGACTGAAGCTTAAATACTGATTGATAATAAAAAAAGGCGCTGAGGCGCCTTTTTTGTTGTCTATTGCCTAGAGTTCAACGGAGCACTAGGCAATTGTCATAGTGAGCGGTTATTTACGCTCAAGCAATACGCCAGCTTCCATATGGTGGGTATACGGGAATTGGTCGAATAGGGCGAAACGGGTAACACGGTGTGTTTCAGACAGAATAGTCAGGTTATCTTTGAGCGTGTCCGGATTGCATGAAATATACATGATTCGGTCATAGCCCTGGACCATGCGGCAAGTGCCTTCATCCATACCGGAACGTGGCGGATCGACAAAGATTGTGTTGCAGTTGTAGCTCTGCAGGTCGACGTTCTGATCTTTCAGGCGACGGAATTCCCGCTTGCCTTCCATTGCATCGGTAAAGTCTTCTGCAGACATACGGATGATCTGGACGTTGTCGATATTATTTACTGCAATATTGTACTGGGCAGAATCGACTGAAGGTTTCGCCAGTTCAGTGGCCAGTACACGCTCAAAGTTCTGCGCCAGAGCCAGTGAGAAGTTACCGTTACCGCAATATAGCTCCAGTAGATCGCCTTCACTGTCTTGGGTACAGTCAACGGCCCACTCCAGCATCTTCTGTGCCACTTCGCCATTTGGCTGGGTAAAGCTGTTTTCGACTTGCTTGTAGGTCAGAGTGCGATCGTTAACCTTCAGCTTTTCGATAACAAACTCTTGATCCAAAACGATCTTTTGTTTGCGAGCTCGGCCGATGAAGTTCAGGTTGAAGCCTTCATCATTTAGGCGCTGTTTCAGGGCTTTAGCCTCTGTCGTCCACTCATCGTCCAGCTGGCGGTGGTACAGCATAGATACCAAGATTTCACCACTAAGGGTAGACAGGAAATCAACCTGGAATAGCTTGTGGCGCAGCGCTTTGACTGGTTTTAGGGCATCGACCAGTAATGGCATCAAATCATTGATCAGGCGGCTGGCAGCTGGGAACTGATCCACGCGGTATTTTTCGCGGGTTTCCTGGTTGAACATGACATAGTAAAGGTCTTCACCCTCATGCCAAACACGGAACTCAGCACGCATGCGGTAATGCTCGGCAGGCGAGGCGAACACCTCAAGCTCAGGGGTTTCAAAATCTGCAAAGATATTTTGAATACGCTCTGCTTTTTCATCCAGCTGTGGTTGGTACTCAGCTGGATTAATTGCGGTGGATGCCATCTTGTGTGCCTCAAACTGCTCAAAATAAGAGCGCAGATTTTATTGCATTGTTGACCGATGTCCAGTGTTGTTGCTGATAAAAGTGTAGCTGGAGACTTTTCTTTATATGCCATAACAAACAAAACTAGACAATCATCAAAATGATAACTAGCATTCGCTGTGCGCTGGTTAGCCTCTATATAGGCCGGGAACACGGTGGGAGTCCGTGACTGACGCGCAGCGGTGATAGAGAACGAAAGCACATGGACGTAAGTTCCGAACACTGCTTCTGCAAGCTGTGCAATACAGCTAATTGAAGTGGGAAGTTGTTGCCCTAGGTGGTTGTCCAACCATGCTCTTAAGTCCGAAGACCAACCAGTGTACTAAGCAGATAAGCTGCTTTGTAATAAACGCGACTTAAGGTATCTAATTAAATGAAAAAAACGCTTTTAGCAGTGGCGTTGGCCCCGCTGTATCTTCAATCTCCAGTTTTTGCAGCAGAAACCTCGTCAGATGAAGTGATGGTGGTGACGGCTAACCGATTTGAGCAGCCTATCAAAAATGTTATCGCACCTGTTTCTGTTGTGAGCAAAGAAGAGATTGATGCCATCCAGGCAAAATCCCTTTCTGAAGTACTGCGCCGTCTGCCGGGGGTGACAGTCTATTCTAATGGCGGTTATGGCCAGCTCACTACCGTGATGGTACGTGGTAGTAAGAATGTCTTGATCATGATGAATGGCGTACGCCTTGGGAGCGCTACTAGTGGTGGCGTAAACCTAGGGCAATTACCATTGACCGGTATTGAAAGTATTGAGTTTGTCCGTGGTGCAAGGGCGGCGGTATATGGTGCAGATGCGACGGCTGGGGTTATCAATATTATTACTTCTACTCAGCCGGATGCGCAGCAGGGGCAGTTAGCTGCTGGTTTGGGCAGTGATGGCTATTACCAGGCTAAAGGTAGTCTTGCAGGCCAGACTTCAGATCGAACATGGGGTAAAGTTGCTGCGAACTTTGAAACGGCGGATGGCTTTGACGTTTCTAATTTTGAATCTGGTGCATGGGATACCAACCAGCCTGATGAAGATGGTTTTAAGAACAAAGATATATTGGGTGAGTTTGGTTTTGCTATCAACGAACAGTGGCAGGCTATTGTTAATGCCTACTATCACTCAGGGCATGCCGAATATGACTACCAAAAAGATTGGATGACAGGCAAGCCGGGGACCGAGGAAGCTGATTATATTCTTTATAACTTGTCAGGCCAGCTGCAGTATGAGAGTGATAAGCTGACCTCTTCCTTGTTACTGGCGGTAAATCGGGACGAAGGTGAAAACAAGGGTGGAGAAACTCCGGGTAGCACTATTGTTACCGAACGTACCCAGTTGAACTGGAACTCTAGCTACCAGCTGGCCAATCATTTCTATGCAGGTTTTGGTGTTGATTTGCTGGAAGAGAAAGTCTCTGATTCTAAGTTGTGGGACAGTGGAAGTGCGAGCTATAAAGCTTACGATAAAGGAAGTCGCCGTAATGATGCCGGTTATATTACGCTTTGGCGCGATAATGAAGCGACTCAGCTAGAAGCTAGCGTGCGTTATGATGACAACGAGCACTATGGTTCATATACCTCTTGGCAGGCAGGTGCTGGCTGGCGCTTTGTTGAAGGACTTCGGGTGACTGCTAATGTCGGAACTGGCTTTAAAGCACCTACCTTCAATGAACTCTATTGGCCTGATTTTGGCAATCCTAATCTTGAACCGGAAGAGTCTGAGAGTTATGAGCTGGCATTAGAAGGCAGCCATAGTGTACTTGACTGGCGTGTGGCGGTTTACGATAACACTATCAGCAATCAGATCCGAAACCAGGGCCAGGGTGAGCAGCTAGAAAATAATGATGTTAGAATCAAAGGTGTTGAATTAACAGCAAACTTTGCTACCGGTGCGGTTTACCATGATGTTTCACTGGATTTCATGGATCATGAAAATGAGAATGATGGTAAAGATCTGGAACGGGTGCCTGATGAGTCCTTCAAATGGAACATGAGTTACCTAGCCGATAGCTACCAGCTTGAACTGAGTTACCTGTACCAAGGTAACCGTCGTGACACTTATTATGATCCAAATGCTTTTACTAACAAAGAAGTGAAGCTTGATAACTACCATCTGGTTGATGTAGCGGCAAGCTATTTCATTTCGGATGCCCTGACTCTACAAGGTCGTATAGCCAACCTGTTGGATGAGGATTACGTTACGGCTTATGGTTATAACTCGGCAGAGCGTAGCTACTTTGCAACAGTGACTTATCAGTTCTGATATTGAATAGACGATTAAAGCCACCTCTGGGTGGCTTTCTTTATTGATGCCTATGAAACCAACCAAAGTTATCGTCAGCTGGTCTTCCGGCAAAGACTCCACACTTACCCTGATCAAGCTGCTCAACGATCCGAACTATGAGGTAGTTGGTCTATATACTACTTACCTTGAAGACGAAGTCCCCTTTCAGGCGACGCCGATTGAAGTGGTTAAGCAGCAGGCTTTCCTTGTGGGTTTGCCGCTAGTGACGATTCAGTTGCCCGAAGTATTTCCTGCCAATGATGTTTATCAGTCGCTGGTGCTTGAAGGGCTACGAAATAGCGGCTTAGGTGTGGAAGCGGTCGCATTTGGCGATATGTTCTGCAATGGTATTGCCGATTACCGCCGTAGCTATATTGAACCGGCGGGCTGGCAATGTGTTTTTCCTCTCCTAGGCCGTGACAGTAAAGAGCTGGCCCAGGAGATCCTTGATTGTGGGATCAAGACATTGGTAACCACCGTTGATACCAACCAGCTTGATGGTTGGTATTGCGGCAAGTGGTACACCGATGAGTTTATTGCTGGGCTACCAGATGGTGTTGACCCCTGTGGTGAAGATGGAGAATTTCATACCTTGGTTGTAAAGGCACCATGCTTCTCTGGTGAGCTAGCGATCCGTATCACGGATTGTGAAAGGCAGGAAAGATTCCATTATCAGAGATATCACTTGCTAAAGTAGTCACTCCTTAACCGAGATATTTTTTATCTAGGCCAGATCGCAGTATGATGAGCGCCCTGATAATAGCTTCTGGTATGTGGTGAATAGTGAAACGGGTACTCATTTTTGATTCTGGTGTGGGTGGACTTTCGGTTTACCAGGAAATCTATGCTCAGTTACCCAGCTTTCAATATATATATGCTTTTGATGATGCCGCCTTTCCCTATGGTGAACTGCCTGAAGCTGTGTTAATTAAGCGTACCCGGCATATCGTGTCATTGTTAGTCCAGCGCCACGGTATCGATCTGGTGGTTATTGCCTGTAATACGGCTAGTACCATTGTGCTGCCGTCATTACGTGAGCAGCTAGCAATACCGGTTGTCGGAGTCGTGCCTGCGATTAAGCCTGCTGCAATGATCAGTAAGCGAAAAGCAATTGGTTTGCTGGCAACACCAGCCACAGTAAAACGTGACTACACCAATAAGCTAGTGGCACAGTTTGCTAGCGATTGCGAAGTGTATCGTATTGGCTCAACCAGGTTGGTGGAAATGGCGGAAGATAAATTGCGAGGAAAGGCCGTTTCGATTACTGAACTGGCAGAGATACTTCACCCTTGGCAGAATAAGGTTGATAGCATCGTGCTCGGCTGCACCCATTTTCCGTTAATCAAGCAAGAGATAACGAAAGCCTTTGGTTCCCCTGTGCATATTATTGACTCGGGAACGGCTATCGCGAATAGAGTAAAAGCGCTGCTGGGGGACAATGCAGGTGTCTCATCATCACTGTTGAACCTTACATACAACAGTGCCGCGAACAATCATGTCGCGGCACTGAATTATAGTCTGCAAGAAATGAACTTAGAGGCTATTCAATCTCTAGGTTATCCGAAGCCTTAGGTTCGTTGGCTTCTCGTACCTTTAAGGTGCGTTGCCCATATTCTTTGTTGTTGAGCTGCTCGATAGCAGTATCTGCATCATTACTGTTCATCACAACAAAGCCAAATCCACGTCGCTTACCAGTACGCTTATCTTTCATTAGGCGTACTGCAAATACTTCGCCATGTTCGGAGAAAAGTTTCTTCACTTCGTTTTCATTAGCACGATACGGCAGGTTACCGACATAAAGGGTTTTGCTGCTTTGTGGTGCATCGGCATCACTTGTTGATGGTTGAGTATTTTGTAGATGGTTTATGGCTAGGACTGCCGTAATGACACCTAGAGCAAAGGAAATACCGGGAGAGAATGGAAGAAAGCTAAAAACTAAAGCCCCGATAATGGCGATAGCACCTATTGCTATCATGGTTTGTTTGGAAAATTTCATATTCAAAGCTACATCGTCATAAATATTATAAGAGAAGGCGTTTATTGGTTATTTTAACAACAGAGTCACATCGATATTACTTTCATTGACTTGGAATTGCTAGTTGGTGAATGTGACGATCCTCTAATGTTGAAATTAGAGGCATTTACATGACATTAGCTGAAATAATCGTCAGGTGGTGATTTTTTTAAAAAAAACACTTGTCAGAGTGATCGAAGTCTCTATAATGCCGCCTCACTGACACGGAATACGGCAGCTTAAGCCGATAACCAATCAGTTTGTTCTTTAACAATTTTACCATGCAATCTGTGTGGGCACTCGTAAAATGATTAGTCAAAAGATTTATCAATGAACTGAGTGACCAATACAAATACTTTTTCTCTTTATAGAGAGGGGTTATTTGGCACAGTCAATTCGAGTTCTCGTTACTAGCTTCTAGTAATGGCAACTCAATCAGTATTCATTGAGCCGTTCCGAAAGGAACAACAAAACTTTAATTGAAGAGTTTGATCATGGCTCAGATTGAACGCTGGCGGCAGGCCTAACACATGCAAGTCGAGCGGCAGCGACTTAACTGAACCTTCGGGGGACGTTAAGGGCGGCGAGCGGCGGACGGGTGAGTAATGCCTGGGAATATGCCTTAGTGTGGGGGATAACTATTGGAAACGATAGCTAATACCGCATAATGCCTACGGGCCAAAGAGGGGGACCTTCGGGCCTCTCGCGCTAAGATTAGCCCAGGTGGGATTAGCTTGTTGGTGGGGTAACGGCTCACCAAGGCGACGATCCCTAGCTGGTCTGAGAGGATGATCAGCCACACTGGAACTGAGACACGGTCCAGACTCCTACGGGAGGCAGCAGTGGGGAATATTGCACAATGGGGGAAACCCTGATGCAGCCATGCCGCGTGTATGAAGAAGGCCTTCGGGTTGTAAAGTACTTTCAGTCGTGAGGAAGGGTGTGTAGTTAATAGCTGCATGCCTTGACGTTAGCGACAGAAGAAGCACCGGCTAACTCCGTGCCAGCAGCCGCGGTAATACGGAGGGTGCGAGCGTTAATCGGAATTACTGGGCGTAAAGCGCATGCAGGCGGTCTGTTAAGCAAGATGTGAAAGCCCGGGGCTCAACCTCGGAACAGCATTTTGAACTGGCAGACTAGAGTCTTGTAGAGGGGGGTAGAATTTCAGGTGTAGCGGTGAAATGCGTAGAGATCTGAAGGAATACCGGTGGCGAAGGCGGCCCCCTGGACAAAGACTGACGCTCAGATGCGAAAGCGTGGGGAGCAAACAGGATTAGATACCCTGGTAGTCCACGCCGTAAACGATGTCTACTTGGAGGTTGTGGCCTTGAGCCGTGGCTTTCGGAGCTAACGCGTTAAGTAGACCGCCTGGGGAGTACGGTCGCAAGATTAAAACTCAAATGAATTGACGGGGGCCCGCACAAGCGGTGGAGCATGTGGTTTAATTCGATGCAACGCGAAGAACCTTACCTACTCTTGACATCCAGAGAAGTTACCAGAGATGGTTTCGTGCCTTCGGGAACTCTGAGACAGGTGCTGCATGGCTGTCGTCAGCTCGTGTTGTGAAATGTTGGGTTAAGTCCCGCAACGAGCGCAACCCCTATCCTTGTTTGCCAGCGCGTAATGGCGGGAACTCCAGGGAGACTGCCGGTGATAAACCGGAGGAAGGTGGGGACGACGTCAAGTCATCATGGCCCTTACGAGTAGGGCTACACACGTGCTACAATGGCGTATACAGAGGGCTGCCAACCAGCGATGGTGAGCGAATCCCACAAAGTACGTCGTAGTCCGGATTGGAGTCTGCAACTCGACTCCATGAAGTCGGAATCGCTAGTAATCGTAGATCAGAATGCTACGGTGAATACGTTCCCGGGCCTTGTACACACCGCCCGTCACACCATGGGAGTGGGCTGCACCAGAAGTAGATAGCTTAACCTTCGGGAGGGCGTTTACCACGGTGTGGTTCATGACTGGGGTGAAGTCGTAACAAGGTAGCCCTAGGGGAACCTGGGGCTGGATCACCTCCTTACCTAAAGACTTGCTGTTTTATGCAGTGTCCACACAGATTGCTTGGTCGAAATGTAAAAGAGCGCTAGCGTTGCCCAGCAACGTTAGCCAGAAATACTTAGTCCCGTTCGTCTAGAGGCCTAGGACACCGCCCTTTCACGGCGGTAACAGGGGTTCGACTCCCCTACGGGACGCCACTTTCTAAACACATTCTGAGAATGTTGTTAGAAAGTGGTTCAATCTCTTCGGAGATCACGAAACACATGCTCTTTAACAATCTGGAAAGCTGACTAGTAAATTCAACTCAGTGAGTTGAATTAAAATGTTTCATCGAGAGATGAAACGAGTTCTCAAGCAAACACATTCAAGTGTCTTGTGTAGAGTCCGGCGAAAAACCAATTCTCTCCTTATCAGAGAGATAAACCTTGGTTGTTTGAACATACGCTTTTGTCTTCACTTTTTTGAAAAGTGAAAATAAAAAACTCCTTGGGGTTGTATGGTTAAGTGACTAAGCGTACACGGTGGATGCCTTGGCAGTCAGAGGCGATGAAGGACGTATTAACTTGCGATAAGCCCAGTTTAGGCAGTAAAAGCCACTTGAGACTGGGATTTCCGAATGGGGAAACCCACTGGCATAAGCCAGTATCGCTACGTGAATACATAGCGTAGCGAGGCGAACCGGGGGAACTGAAACATCTAAGTACCCCGAGGAACAGAAATCAACCGAGATTCCGGCAGTAGCGGCGAGCGAAACCGGATTAGCCCTTAAGCTAGTTGCATGTTAGGCGAATGTGCTGGAAAGCACAGCAGTAAAGGGTGATAGCCCCGTAGCCGACAGCGCGCTTTTAGTGAAATCGAGTAGGACGGGACACGTGATATCCTGTCTGAACATGGGGGGACCATCCTCCAAGGCTAAATACTCCTGACTGACCGATAGTGAACCAGTACCGTGAGGGAAAGGCGAAAAGAACCCCTGTGAGGGGAGTGAAATAGAACCTGAAACCGTGTACGTACAAGCAGTAGGAGCACCTTCGTGGTGTGACTGCGTACCTTTTGTATAATGGGTCAGCGACTTAATTTTAGTAGCAAGGTTAACCGTATAGGGGAGCCGTAGGGAAACCGAGTCTTAACTGGGCGTACAGTTGCTAGGATTAGACCCGAAACCAGGTGATCTAGCCATGGGCAGGTTGAAGGTGAGGTAACACTTACTGGAGGACCGAACCGACTAATGTTGAAAAATTAGCGGATGACTTGTGGCTAGGGGTGAAAGGCCAATCAAACCTGGAGATAGCTGGTTCTCCCCGAAAGCTATTTAGGTAGCGCCTCGGACGAATACTACTGGGGGTAGAGCACTGTTAAGGCTAGGGGGTCATCCCGACTTACCAACCCTTTGCAAACTCCGAATACCAGTAAGTACTATCCGGGAGACACACGGCGGGTGCTAACGTCCGTCGTGGAGAGGGAAACAACCCAGACCGCCAGCTAAGGTCCCAAAGTTATAGCTAAGTGGGAAACGATGTGGGAAGGCTCAGACAGCCAGGATGTTGGCTTAGAAGCAGCCATCATTTAAAGAAAGCGTAATAGCTCACTGGTCGAGTCGGCCTGCGCGGAAGATTTAACGGGGCTAAGCTATACACCGAAGCTGCGGCAATGCAGTTTACTGCATTGGGTAGGGGAGCGTTCTGTAAGCCGTTGAAGGTGAATCGTAAGGTTTGCTGGAGGTATCAGAAGTGCGAATGCTGACATGAGTAACGATAAAGGGAGTGAAAAACTCCCTCGCCGGAAGATCAAGGGTTCCTGTCCAACGTTAATCGGGGCAGGGTAAGTCGACCCCTAAGGCGAGGCCGAAAGGCGTAGTCGATGGGAAACAGGTTAATATTCCTGTACTGCTTATAACTGCGATGGGGGGACGGAGAAGGCTAGGTGGGCCAGGCGACGGTTGTCCTGGTTCAAGGGTGTAGGCTGATGGTTTAGGTAAATCCGGACCATCTTAAGGCTGAGACCCGATGTCGAGTCACTACGGTGATGAAGTCATTGATGCCATGCTTCCGGGAAAAGCCTCTAAGCGATAGGTTGTAAGCAATCGTACCCCAAACCGACACAGGTGATCAGGTAGAGAATACCAAGGCGCTTGAGAGAACTCGGGTGAAGGAACTAGGCAAAATGGTACCGTAACTTCGGGAGAAGGTACGCTCCTGGCGGTGAAGTCCCTTGCGGATGGAGCTACTGGGAGTCGCAGATACCAGGTGGCTGCAACTGTTTATTAAAAACACAGCACTGTGCAAAATCGAAAGATGACGTATACGGTGTGACGCCTGCCCGGTGCCGGAAGGTTAATTGATGGGGTTAGACTTCGGTCGAAGCTCTTGATCGAAGCCCCGGTAAACGGCGGCCGTAACTATAACGGTCCTAAGGTAGCGAAATTCCTTGTCGGGTAAGTTCCGACCTGCACGAATGGCGTAATGATGGCCACGCTGTCTCCACCCGAGACTCAGTGAAATTGAAATCGCAGTGAAGATGCTGTGTACCCGCGGCTAGACGGAAAGACCCCGTGAACCTTTACTACAGCTTGGCACTGAACATTGACCCTACATGTGTAGGATAGGTGGGAGGCTTTGAAACCATGTCGCTAGATATGGTGGAGCCGTCCTTGAAATACCACCCTTGTAGTGTTGATGTTCTAACGTCGCCCCCTTATCGGGGGTGCGGACAGTGCCTGGTGGGTAGTTTGACTGGGGCGGTCTCCTCCCAAAGAGTAACGGAGGAGCACGAAGGTGGGCTAATCACGGTCGGACATCGTGAGGTTAGTGCAATGGCATAAGCCCGCTTGACTGCGAGAATGACAATTCGAGCAGGTGCGAAAGCAGGTCATAGTGATCCGGTGGTTCTGAATGGAAGGGCCATCGCTCAACGGATAAAAGGTACTCCGGGGATAACAGGCTGATACCGCCCAAGAGTTCATATCGACGGCGGTGTTTGGCACCTCGATGTCGGCTCATCACATCCTGGGGCTGAAGTCGGTCCCAAGGGTATGGCTGTTCGCCATTTAAAGTGGTACGCGAGCTGGGTTTAGAACGTCGTGAGACAGTTCGGTCCCTATCTGCCGTGGGCGTTGGATGATTGAAGGGGGCTGCTCCTAGTACGAGAGGACCGGAGTGGACGAACCTCTGGTGTTCGGGTTGTTACGCCAGTAGCATTGCCCGGTAGCTAAGTTCGGAATCGATAAGCGCTGAAAGCATCTAAGCGCGAAGCGAGCCCTGAGATGAGTCATCCCTGATACTTTAAGTATCCTAAAGGGTTGTTGGAGACTACGACGTAGATAGGCAGGGTGTGTAAGTGCTGCGAGGCATTGAGCTAACCTGTACTAATTGCCCGTGAGGCTTAACCATACAACACCCAAGGGGTTTTTTGGACTCCACGAACGCTTGAATGTAAGCGCGAGAACACTAGTTAACTTTCCCAGATTATGAAGATATTCCGCCTACCTAAGGTAGCGCCGGGATAAAGTTCGATAGCAAGACAAGTTGTGAGTCGAGCGAAGGAGTTTAGCCTGCTAAATGACTGAGCGAGAGAGCAACTTAACACAGCTAGCGGGCTTTATAGCCAGCGGAATGTATTCAAAAGAATTTGCTTGGCGACCATAGCATTATGGACCCACCTGATCCCATGCCGAACTCAGTAGTGAAACGTAATAGCGCCGATGGTAGTGTGGGGTCTCCCCATGTGAGAGTAGGACATCGCCAGGCTCCTAATTTTGATTTCACTTTTTTAAAAGTGGATGACAGAAAACGAGAGCCCGTTGGCAACAACGGGCTTTTATTTCGCTCTTATCGATGGTGGTGTGAGCGGAGTCAATATAAGGTTTTTGTCCCTTAATCGAATGATTAAAAAGATGAAAATTTTATCTTGACTTAAAAACAGAGAAGCGTATTATACGCGTCCTGACTTGCTGAAGCGCAACGCGACAAGGTATTGAAAGTCAACGTTCTTTAACAATTTGACCATGCAATCTGTGTGGGCACTCGTGAAAAAGTTAAGTCGAAAGATTTATCAATGAACTGAGTGACCAATACAAATACTTTTTCTCTTTATAAGAGAGGGGTTATTTGGCACAGTCAATTCGAGTTCTCGTTACTAGCTTCTAGTAATGGCAACTCAATCAGTATTCATTGAGCCGGTCGAAAGACCAACAAAACTTTAATTGAAGAGTTTGATCATGGCTCAGATTGAACGCTGGCGGCAGGCCTAACACATGCAAGTTGAGCGGCAGCGACAACATTGACCCTTCGGGGGATCTGTTGGGCGGCGAGCGGCGGACGGGTGAGTAATGCCTGGGAATATGCCTTAGTGTGGGGGATAACTATTGGAAACGATAGCTAATACCGCATAATGCCTACGGGCCAAAGAGGGGGACCTTCGGGCCTCTCGCGCTAAGATTAGCCCAGGTGGGATTAGCTAGTTGGTGGGGTAACGGCTCACCAAGGCAACGATCCCTAGCTGGTCTGAGAGGATGATCAGCCACACTGGAACTGAGACACGGTCCAGACTCCTACGGGAGGCAGCAGTGGGGAATATTGCACAATGGGGGAAACCCTGATGCAGCCATGCCGCGTGTATGAAGAAGGCCTTCGGGTTGTAAAGTACTTTCAGTCGTGAGGAAGGGTGTGTAGTTAATAGCTGCATGCCTTGACGTTAGCGACAGAAGAAGCACCGGCTAACTCCGTGCCAGCAGCCGCGGTAATACGGAGGGTGCGAGCGTTAATCGGAATTACTGGGCGTAAAGCGCATGCAGGCGGTCTGTTAAGCAAGATGTGAAAGCCCGGGGCTCAACCTCGGAACAGCATTTTGAACTGGCAGACTAGAGTCTTGTAGAGGGGGGTAGAATTTCAGGTGTAGCGGTGAAATGCGTAGAGATCTGAAGGAATACCGGTGGCGAAGGCGGCCCCCTGGACAAAGACTGACGCTCAGATGCGAAAGCGTGGGGAGCAAACAGGATTAGATACCCTGGTAGTCCACGCCGTAAACGATGTCTACTTGGAGGTTGTGGCCTTGAGCCGTGGCTTTCGGAGCTAACGCGTTAAGTAGACCGCCTGGGGAGTACGGTCGCAAGATTAAAACTCAAATGAATTGACGGGGGCCCGCACAAGCGGTGGAGCATGTGGTTTAATTCGATGCAACGCGAAGAACCTTACCTACTCTTGACATCCAGAGAAGTTACCAGAGATGGTTTCGTGCCTTCGGGAACTCTGAGACAGGTGCTGCATGGCTGTCGTCAGCTCGTGTTGTGAAATGTTGGGTTAAGTCCCGCAACGAGCGCAACCCCTATCCTTGTTTGCCAGCGCGTAATGGCGGGAACTCCAGGGAGACTGCCGGTGATAAACCGGAGGAAGGTGGGGACGACGTCAAGTCATCATGGCCCTTACGAGTAGGGCTACACACGTGCTACAATGGCGTATACAGAGGGCTGCCAACCAGCGATGGTGAGCGAATCCCACAAAGTACGTCGTAGTCCGGATTGGAGTCTGCAACTCGACTCCATGAAGTCGGAATCGCTAGTAATCGTAGATCAGAATGCTACGGTGAATACGTTCCCGGGCCTTGTACACACCGCCCGTCACACCATGGGAGTGGGCTGCACCAGAAGTAGATAGCTTAACCTTCGGGAGGGCGTTTACCACGGTGTGGTTCATGACTGGGGTGAAGTCGTAACAAGGTAGCCCTAGGGGAACCTGGGGCTGGATCACCTCCTTACCTAAAGACTTGCTGTTTTATGCAGTGTCCACACAGATTGCTTGGTCGAAATGTAGAGAGCATTCAAGTTGCCCAACAACTTGGATAGAAACACTTAGTCCCGTTCGTCTAGAGGCCTAGGACACCGCCCTTTCACGGCGGTAACAGGGGTTCGACTCCCCTACGGGACGCCAAGGGTCGTTAGCTCAGTTGGTAGAGCAGTTGACTTTTAATCAATTGGTCGCAGGTTCGAATCCTGCACGACCCACCATTTCCTCCTTCGGAAATGTAAAACTACGGAGGGCGATTAGCTCAGTTGGGAGAGCACCTCCCTTACAAGGAGGGGGTCACTGGTTCGAGCCCGGTATCGCCCACCACTCTCTAAGCATTTTCTGCACGGATTTGCAGATTCAATAAAGATTACTTTGTTGAGTCCGCTTTTTGTCGCCTACGCGGCCCGGTCGAAAATGATTAGAAAGTGGTTCGATAGTCTTTAGTAGATAACGAACACATGCTCTTTAACAATCTGGAAAGCTGACTAGTAAATTCAATTTTTACAATTGAATTAAAATGTTTCATCGAGAGATGAAACGAGTTCTCAAGCAAACACATTCAAGTGTCTTGTGTAGAGTCCGGCGAAAAACCAATTCTCTCCTTATCAGAGAGATAAACCTTGGTTGTTTGAACATACGCTTTTGTCTTCACTTTTTTGAAAAGTGAAAATAAAAAACTCCTTGGGGTTGTATGGTTAAGTGACTAAGCGTACACGGTGGATGCCTTGGCAGTCAGAGGCGATGAAGGACGTATTAACTTGCGATAAGCCCAGTTTAGGCAGTAAAAGCCACTTGAGACTGGGATTTCCGAATGGGGAAACCCACTGGCATAAGCCAGTATCGCTACGTGAATACATAGCGTAGCGAGGCGAACCGGGGGAACTGAAACATCTAAGTACCCCGAGGAACAGAAATCAACCGAGATTCCGGCAGTAGCGGCGAGCGAAACCGGATTAGCCCTTAAGCTAGTTGCATGTTAGGCGAATGTGCTGGAAAGCACAGCAGTAAAGGGTGATAGCCCCGTAGCCGACAGCGCGCTTTTAGTGAAATCGAGTAGGACGGGACACGTGATATCCTGTCTGAACATGGGGGGACCATCCTCCAAGGCTAAATACTCCTGACTGACCGATAGTGAACCAGTACCGTGAGGGAAAGGCGAAAAGAACCCCTGTGAGGGGAGTGAAATAGAACCTGAAACCGTGTACGTACAAGCAGTAGGAGCACCTTCGTGGTGTGACTGCGTACCTTTTGTATAATGGGTCAGCGACTTAATTTTAGTAGCAAGGTTAACCGTATAGGGGAGCCGTAGGGAAACCGAGTCTTAACTGGGCGTACAGTTGCTAGGATTAGACCCGAAACCAGGTGATCTAGCCATGGGCAGGTTGAAGGTGAGGTAACACTTACTGGAGGACCGAACCGACTAATGTTGAAAAATTAGCGGATGACTTGTGGCTAGGGGTGAAAGGCCAATCAAACCTGGAGATAGCTGGTTCTCCCCGAAAGCTATTTAGGTAGCGCCTCGGACGAATACTACTGGGGGTAGAGCACTGTTAAGGCTAGGGGGTCATCCCGACTTACCAACCCTTTGCAAACTCCGAATACCAGTAAGTACTATCCGGGAGACACACGGCGGGTGCTAACGTCCGTCGTGGAGAGGGAAACAACCCAGACCGCCAGCTAAGGTCCCAAAGTTATAGCTAAGTGGGAAACGATGTGGGAAGGCTCAGACAGCCAGGATGTTGGCTTAGAAGCAGCCATCATTTAAAGAAAGCGTAATAGCTCACTGGTCGAGTCGGCCTGCGCGGAAGATTTAACGGGGCTAAGCTATACACCGAAGCTGCGGCAATGCAGTTTACTGCATTGGGTAGGGGAGCGTTCTGTAAGCCGTTGAAGGTGAATCGTAAGGTTTGCTGGAGGTATCAGAAGTGCGAATGCTGACATGAGTAACGATAAAGGGAGTGAAAAACTCCCTCGCCGGAAGATCAAGGGTTCCTGTCCAACGTTAATCGGGGCAGGGTAAGTCGACCCCTAAGGCGAGGCCGAAAGGCGTAGTCGATGGGAAACAGGTTAATATTCCTGTACTGCTTATAACTGCGATGGGGGGACGGAGAAGGCTAGGTGGGCCAGGCGACGGTTGTCCTGGTTCAAGGGTGTAGGCTGATGGTTTAGGTAAATCCGGACCATCTTAAGGCTGAGACCCGATGTCGAGTCACTACGGTGATGAAGTCATTGATGCCATGCTTCCGGGAAAAGCCTCTAAGCGATAGGTTGTAAGCAATCGTACCCCAAACCGACACAGGTGATCAGGTAGAGAATACCAAGGCGCTTGAGAGAACTCGGGTGAAGGAACTAGGCAAAATGGTACCGTAACTTCGGGAGAAGGTACGCTCCTGGCGGTGAAGTCCCTTGCGGATGGAGCTACTGGGAGTCGCAGATACCAGGTGGCTGCAACTGTTTATTAAAAACACAGCACTGTGCAAAATCGAAAGATGACGTATACGGTGTGACGCCTGCCCGGTGCCGGAAGGTTAATTGATGGGGTTAGACTTCGGTCGAAGCTCTTGATCGAAGCCCCGGTAAACGGCGGCCGTAACTATAACGGTCCTAAGGTAGCGAAATTCCTTGTCGGGTAAGTTCCGACCTGCACGAATGGCGTAATGATGGCCACGCTGTCTCCACCCGAGACTCAGTGAAATTGAAATCGCAGTGAAGATGCTGTGTACCCGCGGCTAGACGGAAAGACCCCGTGAACCTTTACTACAGCTTGGCACTGAACATTGACCCTACATGTGTAGGATAGGTGGGAGGCTTTGAAACCATGTCGCTAGATATGGTGGAGCCGTCCTTGAAATACCACCCTTGTAGTGTTGATGTTCTAACGTCGCCCCCTTATCGGGGGTGCGGACAGTGCCTGGTGGGTAGTTTGACTGGGGCGGTCTCCTCCCAAAGAGTAACGGAGGAGCACGAAGGTGGGCTAATCACGGTCGGACATCGTGAGGTTAGTGCAATGGCATAAGCCCGCTTGACTGCGAGAATGACAATTCGAGCAGGTGCGAAAGCAGGTCATAGTGATCCGGTGGTTCTGAATGGAAGGGCCATCGCTCAACGGATAAAAGGTACTCCGGGGATAACAGGCTGATACCGCCCAAGAGTTCATATCGACGGCGGTGTTTGGCACCTCGATGTCGGCTCATCACATCCTGGGGCTGAAGTCGGTCCCAAGGGTATGGCTGTTCGCCATTTAAAGTGGTACGCGAGCTGGGTTTAGAACGTCGTGAGACAGTTCGGTCCCTATCTGCCGTGGGCGTTGGATGATTGAAGGGGGCTGCTCCTAGTACGAGAGGACCGGAGTGGACGAACCTCTGGTGTTCGGGTTGTCACGCCAGTGGCATTGCCCGGTAGCTAAGTTCGGAATCGATAAGCGCTGAAAGCATCTAAGCGCGAAGCGAGCCCTGAGATGAGTCATCCCTGATACTTTAAGTATCCTAAAGGGTTGTTGGAGACTACGACGTAGATAGGCAGGGTGTGTAAGTGCTGCGAGGCATTGAGCTAACCTGTACTAATTGCCCGTGAGGCTTAACCATACAACACCCAAGGGGTTTTTCACTGAAATCGTTCCCGGAATGCCGGACCAAGACGATTATCAGTATTGCCTACATCCATGTAGGTATGGACTCCACGAAGCACTTGAATGGTGCTGAGAACAACTAGTTAACTTTCCCAGATTGCTATTTATCGCCTTTGGGCGGTGAATAAAACAGAATTTGCTTGGCGACCATAGCATTATGGACCCACCTGATCCCATGCCGAACTCAGTAGTGAAACGTAATAGCGCCGATGGTAGTGTGGGGTCTCCCCATGTGAGAGTAGGACATCGCCAGGCTTTAATTTTGACTGACCTCGTCAGAGGTGAGTCACCATAAGATTTTAAGTGAAAACTTAGAATATTATGTTGACTTTCAAAGTGGAAAGCGTATTATACGCCTCCTGCTTCAGCGTTAAACGCTTGAAAGCAAAGCTCTTTAACAATTTGACCATGCAATCTGTGTGGGCACTCGTGAAAAAGTTAAGTCGAAAGATTTATCAATGAACTGAGTGACCAAAACGATAGAAATATCGGCACAGTCAATTCGAGCTTCTAGGAACTAGCTTCTAGTCACTAGGAACTCAATCAGTATTCATTGAGCCGTTTCGAAAGAAACAACAAAACTTTAATTGAAGAGTTTGATCATGGCTCAGATTGAACGCTGGCGGCAGGCCTAACACATGCAAGTCGAGCGGCAGCGACTTAGCTGAACCTTCGGGGGACGCTAAGGGCGGCGAGCGGCGGACGGGTGAGTAATGCCTGGGAATATGCCTTAGTGTGGGGGATAACTATTGGAAACGATAGCTAATACCGCATAATGCCTACGGGCCAAAGAGGGGGACCTTCGGGCCTCTCGCGCTAAGATTAGCCCAGGTGGGATTAGCTTGTTGGTGGGGTAACGGCTCACCAAGGCAACGATCCCTAGCTGGTCTGAGAGGATGATCAGCCACACTGGAACTGAGACACGGTCCAGACTCCTACGGGAGGCAGCAGTGGGGAATATTGCACAATGGGGGAAACCCTGATGCAGCCATGCCGCGTGTATGAAGAAGGCCTTCGGGTTGTAAAGTACTTTCAGTCGTGAGGAAGGGTGTGTAGTTAATAGCTGCATGCCTTGACGTTAGCGACAGAAGAAGCACCGGCTAACTCCGTGCCAGCAGCCGCGGTAATACGGAGGGTGCGAGCGTTAATCGGAATTACTGGGCGTAAAGCGCATGCAGGCGGTCTGTTAAGCAAGATGTGAAAGCCCGGGGCTCAACCTCGGAACAGCATTTTGAACTGGCAGACTAGAGTCTTGTAGAGGGGGGTAGAATTTCAGGTGTAGCGGTGAAATGCGTAGAGATCTGAAGGAATACCGGTGGCGAAGGCGGCCCCCTGGACAAAGACTGACGCTCAGATGCGAAAGCGTGGGGAGCAAACAGGATTAGATACCCTGGTAGTCCACGCCGTAAACGATGTCTACTTGGAGGTTGTGGCCTTGAGCCGTGGCTTTCGGAGCTAACGCGTTAAGTAGACCGCCTGGGGAGTACGGTCGCAAGATTAAAACTCAAATGAATTGACGGGGGCCCGCACAAGCGGTGGAGCATGTGGTTTAATTCGATGCAACGCGAAGAACCTTACCTACTCTTGACATCCAGAGAAGTTACCAGAGATGGTTTCGTGCCTTCGGGAACTCTGAGACAGGTGCTGCATGGCTGTCGTCAGCTCGTGTTGTGAAATGTTGGGTTAAGTCCCGCAACGAGCGCAACCCCTATCCTTGTTTGCCAGCGCGTAATGGCGGGAACTCCAGGGAGACTGCCGGTGATAAACCGGAGGAAGGTGGGGACGACGTCAAGTCATCATGGCCCTTACGAGTAGGGCTACACACGTGCTACAATGGCGTATACAGAGGGCTGCCAACCAGCGATGGTGAGCGAATCCCACAAAGTACGTCGTAGTCCGGATTGGAGTCTGCAACTCGACTCCATGAAGTCGGAATCGCTAGTAATCGTAGATCAGAATGCTACGGTGAATACGTTCCCGGGCCTTGTACACACCGCCCGTCACACCATGGGAGTGGGCTGCACCAGAAGTAGATAGCTTAACCTTCGGGAGGGCGTTTACCACGGTGTGGTTCATGACTGGGGTGAAGTCGTAACAAGGTAGCCCTAGGGGAACCTGGGGCTGGATCACCTCCTTACCTAAAGACTTGCTGTTTTATGCAGTGTCCACACAGATTGCTTGGTTAAAATGTAAAAGAACAGCGAAAGCGCTAATGAATGACTCCGGTTATTGATTAACGCTTTTTGCGTTATGCTCTTTAACAATCTGGAAAGCTGACTAGTAAATTCAATTTTTACAATTGAATTAAAATGTTTCATCGAGAGATGAAACGAGTTCTCAAGCAAACACATTCAAGTGTCTTGTGTAGAGTCCGGCGAAAAACCAATGTCTCCCTGCTCTTTCATGTAGAGAAGGAGAGACACAAACCTTGGTTGTTGACCATACGCTTTTGTCTTCACTTTTTTGAAAAGTGAAAATAAAAAACTCCTTGGGGTTGTATGGTTAAGTGACTAAGCGTACACGGTGGATGCCTTGGCAGTCAGAGGCGATGAAGGACGTATTAACTTGCGATAAGCCCAGTTTAGGCAGTAAAAGCCACCTGAGACTGGGATTTCCGAATGGGGAAACCCACTGGCATAAGCCAGTATCGCTACGTGAATACATAGCGTAGCGAGGCGAACCGGGGGAACTGAAACATCTAAGTACCCCGAGGAACAGAAATCAACCGAGATTCCGGCAGTAGCGGCGAGCGAAACCGGATTAGCCCTTAAGCTAGTTGAGCGTTAGGCGAATGTGCTGGAAAGCACAGCAGTAAAGGGTGATAGCCCCGTAGCCGACAGCGCGCTCTTAGTGAAATCGAGTAGGACGGGACACGTGATATCCTGTCTGAACATGGGGGGACCATCCTCCAAGGCTAAATACTCCTGACTGACCGATAGTGAACCAGTACCGTGAGGGAAAGGCGAAAAGAACCCCTGTGAGGGGAGTGAAATAGAACCTGAAACCGTGTACGTACAAGCAGTAGGAGCACCTTCGTGGTGTGACTGCGTACCTTTTGTATAATGGGTCAGCGACTTAATTTTAGTAGCAAGGTTAACCGTATAGGGGAGCCGTAGGGAAACCGAGTCTTAACTGGGCGTACAGTTGCTAGGATTAGACCCGAAACCAGGTGATCTAGCCATGGGCAGGTTGAAGGTGAGGTAACACTTACTGGAGGACCGAACCGACTAATGTTGAAAAATTAGCGGATGACTTGTGGCTAGGGGTGAAAGGCCAATCAAACCTGGAGATAGCTGGTTCTCCCCGAAAGCTATTTAGGTAGCGCCTCGGACGAATACTACTGGGGGTAGAGCACTGTTAAGGCTAGGGGGTCATCCCGACTTACCAACCCTTTGCAAACTCCGAATACCAGTAAGTACTATCCGGGAGACACACGGCGGGTGCTAACGTCCGTCGTGGAGAGGGAAACAACCCAGACCGCCAGCTAAGGTCCCAAAGTTATAGCTAAGTGGGAAACGATGTGGGAAGGCTCAGACAGCCAGGATGTTGGCTTAGAAGCAGCCATCATTTAAAGAAAGCGTAATAGCTCACTGGTCGAGTCGGCCTGCGCGGAAGATTTAACGGGGCTAAGCTATACACCGAAGCTGCGGCAATGCAGTTTACTGCATTGGGTAGGGGAGCGTTCTGTAAGCCGTTGAAGGTGAATCGTAAGGTTTGCTGGAGGTATCAGAAGTGCGAATGCTGACATGAGTAACGATAAAGGGAGTGAAAAACTCCCTCGCCGGAAGATCAAGGGTTCCTGTCCAACGTTAATCGGGGCAGGGTAAGTCGACCCCTAAGGCGAGGCCGAAAGGCGTAGTCGATGGGAAACAGGTTAATATTCCTGTACTGCTTATAACTGCGATGGGGGGACGGAGAAGGCTAGGTGGGCCAGGCGACGGTTGTCCTGGTTCAAGGGTGTAGGCTGATGGTTTAGGTAAATCCGGACCATCTTAAGGCTGAGACCCGATGTCGAGCCGCTACGGCGGTGAAGTCATTGATGCCATGCTTCCGGGAAAAGCCTCTAAGCGATAGGTTGTAAGCAATCGTACCCCAAACCGACACAGGTGATCAGGTAGAGAATACCAAGGCGCTTGAGAGAACTCGGGTGAAGGAACTAGGCAAAATGGTACCGTAACTTCGGGAGAAGGTACGCTCCTGGCGGTGAAGTCCCTTGCGGATGGAGCTACTGGGAGTCGCAGATACCAGGTGGCTGCAACTGTTTATTAAAAACACAGCACTGTGCAAAATCGAAAGATGACGTATACGGTGTGACGCCTGCCCGGTGCCGGAAGGTTAATTGATGGGGTTAGACTTCGGTCGAAGCTCTTGATCGAAGCCCCGGTAAACGGCGGCCGTAACTATAACGGTCCTAAGGTAGCGAAATTCCTTGTCGGGTAAGTTCCGACCTGCACGAATGGCGTAATGATGGCCACGCTGTCTCCACCCGAGACTCAGTGAAATTGAAATCGCAGTGAAGATGCTGTGTACCCGCGGCTAGACGGAAAGACCCCGTGAACCTTTACTACAGCTTGGCACTGAACATTGACCCTACATGTGTAGGATAGGTGGGAGGCTTTGAAACCATGTCGCTAGATATGGTGGAGCCGTCCTTGAAATACCACCCTTGTAGTGTTGATGTTCTAACGTCGCCCCCTTATCGGGGGTGCGGACAGTGCCTGGTGGGTAGTTTGACTGGGGCGGTCTCCTCCCAAAGAGTAACGGAGGAGCACGAAGGTGGGCTAATCACGGTCGGACATCGTGAGGTTAGTGCAATGGCATAAGCCCGCTTGACTGCGAGAATGACAATTCGAGCAGGTGCGAAAGCAGGTCATAGTGATCCGGTGGTTCTGAATGGAAGGGCCATCGCTCAACGGATAAAAGGTACTCCGGGGATAACAGGCTGATACCGCCCAAGAGTTCATATCGACGGCGGTGTTTGGCACCTCGATGTCGGCTCATCACATCCTGGGGCTGAAGTCGGTCCCAAGGGTATGGCTGTTCGCCATTTAAAGTGGTACGCGAGCTGGGTTTAGAACGTCGTGAGACAGTTCGGTCCCTATCTGCCGTGGGCGTTGGATGATTGAAGGGGGCTGCTCCTAGTACGAGAGGACCGGAGTGGACGAACCTCTGGTGTTCGGGTTGTCACGCCAGTGGCATTGCCCGGTAGCTAAGTTCGGAATCGATAAGCGCTGAAAGCATCTAAGCGCGAAGCGAGCCCTGAGATGAGTCATCCCTGATACTATAAGTATCCTAAAGGGTTGTTGGAGACTACGACGTAGATAGGCAGGGTGTGTAAGTGCTGCGAGGCATTGAGCTAACCTGTACTAATTGCCCGTGAGGCTTAACCATACAACACCCAAGGGGTTTTTGGACTCCACGAAGCACTTGAATGGTGCTGAGAACAACTAGTTAACTTTCCCAGATTGCTATTTATCGCCTTTGGCGGTGAATAAAACAGAATTTGCTTGGCGACCATAGCATTATGGACCCACCTGATCCCATGCCGAACTCAGTAGTGAAACGTAATAGCGCCGATGGTAGTGTGGGGTCTCCCCATGTGAGAGTAGGACATCGCCAGGCTTTAATTTCGACTGACCTCGTCAGAGGTGAGTCACCATAAGGTTTTAAGTGAAAACTTAGAATATTATGTTGACTTTCAAAGTGGAAAGCGTATTATACGCCTCCTGCTTCAGCGTTAAACGCTTGAAAGCAAAGCTCTTTAACAATTTGACCATGCAATCTGTGTGGGCACTCGTGAAAAAGTTAAGTCGAAAGATTTATCAATGAACTGAGTGACCAAAACGATAGAAATATCGGCACAGTCAATTCGAGCTTCTAGGAACTAGCTTCTAGTCACTAGGAACTCAATCAGTATTCATTGAGCCGTTCCGAAAGGAACAACAAAACTTTAATTGAAGAGTTTGATCATGGCTCAGATTGAACGCTGGCGGCAGGCCTAACACATGCAAGTCGAGCGGCAGCGACTTAGCTGAACCTTCGGGGGACGCTAAGGGCGGCGAGCGGCGGACGGGTGAGTAATGCCTGGGAATATGCCTTAGTGTGGGGGATAACTATTGGAAACGATAGCTAATACCGCATAATGCCTACGGGCCAAAGAGGGGGACCTTCGGGCCTCTCGCGCTAAGATTAGCCCAGGTGGGATTAGCTTGTTGGTGGGGTAACGGCTCACCAAGGCAACGATCCCTAGCTGGTCTGAGAGGATGATCAGCCACACTGGAACTGAGACACGGTCCAGACTCCTACGGGAGGCAGCAGTGGGGAATATTGCACAATGGGGGAAACCCTGATGCAGCCATGCCGCGTGTATGAAGAAGGCCTTCGGGTTGTAAAGTACTTTCAGTCGTGAGGAAGGGTGTGTAGTTAATAGCTGCATGCCTTGACGTTAGCGACAGAAGAAGCACCGGCTAACTCCGTGCCAGCAGCCGCGGTAATACGGAGGGTGCGAGCGTTAATCGGAATTACTGGGCGTAAAGCGCATGCAGGCGGTCTGTTAAGCAAGATGTGAAAGCCCGGGGCTCAACCTCGGAACAGCATTTTGAACTGGCAGACTAGAGTCTTGTAGAGGGGGGTAGAATTTCAGGTGTAGCGGTGAAATGCGTAGAGATCTGAAGGAATACCGGTGGCGAAGGCGGCCCCCTGGACAAAGACTGACGCTCAGATGCGAAAGCGTGGGGAGCAAACAGGATTAGATACCCTGGTAGTCCACGCCGTAAACGATGTCTACTTGGAGGTTGTGGCCTTGAGCCGTGGCTTTCGGAGCTAACGCGTTAAGTAGACCGCCTGGGGAGTACGGTCGCAAGATTAAAACTCAAATGAATTGACGGGGGCCCGCACAAGCGGTGGAGCATGTGGTTTAATTCGATGCAACGCGAAGAACCTTACCTACTCTTGACATCCAGAGAAGTTACCAGAGATGGTTTCGTGCCTTCGGGAACTCTGAGACAGGTGCTGCATGGCTGTCGTCAGCTCGTGTTGTGAAATGTTGGGTTAAGTCCCGCAACGAGCGCAACCCCTATCCTTGTTTGCCAGCGCGTAATGGCGGGAACTCCAGGGAGACTGCCGGTGATAAACCGGAGGAAGGTGGGGACGACGTCAAGTCATCATGGCCCTTACGAGTAGGGCTACACACGTGCTACAATGGCGTATACAGAGGGCTGCCAACCAGCGATGGTGAGCGAATCCCACAAAGTACGTCGTAGTCCGGATTGGAGTCTGCAACTCGACTCCATGAAGTCGGAATCGCTAGTAATCGTAGATCAGAATGCTACGGTGAATACGTTCCCGGGCCTTGTACACACCGCCCGTCACACCATGGGAGTGGGCTGCACCAGAAGTAGATAGCTTAACCTTCGGGAGGGCGTTTACCACGGTGTGGTTCATGACTGGGGTGAAGTCGTAACAAGGTAGCCCTAGGGGAACCTGGGGCTGGATCACCTCCTTACCTAAAGACTTGCTGTTTTATGCAGTGTCCACACAGATTGCTTGGTTAATATGTGAAAGAACAGCGAAAGCGCTAATGAATGACTCCGGTTATTGATTAACGCTTTTTGCGTTATGCTCTTTAACAATCTGGAAAGCTGACTAGTAAATTCAACCATTAGGTTGAATTAAAAATGTTCTTCTTTATGAAGAACGAGTTCTCAAGCAAACACATTCAAGTGTCTTGTGTAGAGTCCGGCGAAGAACCAATGTCTCCCTGCTCTTTCATGTAGAGAAGGAGAGACACAAACCTTGGTTGTTGACCATACGCTTTTGTCTTCACTTTTTTGAAAAGTGAAAATAAAAAACTCCTTGGGGTTGTATGGTTAAGTGACTAAGCGTACACGGTGGATGCCTTGGCAGTCAGAGGCGATGAAGGACGTATTAACTTGCGATAAGCCCAGTTTAGGCAGTAAAAGCCACTTGAGACTGGGATTTCCGAATGGGGAAACCCACTGGCATAAGCCAGTATCGCTACGTGAATACATAGCGTAGCGAGGCGAACCGGGGGAACTGAAACATCTAAGTACCCCGAGGAATAGAAATCAACCGAGATTCCGGCAGTAGCGGCGAGCGAAACCGGATTAGCCCTTAAGCTAGTTGCATGTTAGGCGAATGTGCTGGAAAGCACAGCAGTAAAGGGTGATAGCCCCGTAGCCGACAGCGCGCTTTTAGTGAAATCGAGTAGGACGGGACACGTGATATCCTGTCTGAACATGGGGGGACCATCCTCCAAGGCTAAATACTCCTGACTGACCGATAGTGAACCAGTACCGTGAGGGAAAGGCGAAAAGAACCCCTGTGAGGGGAGTGAAATAGAACCTGAAACCGTGTACGTACAAGCAGTAGGAGCACCTTCGTGGTGTGACTGCGTACCTTTTGTATAATGGGTCAGCGACTTAATTTTAGTAGCAAGGTTAACCGTATAGGGGAGCCGTAGGGAAACCGAGTCTTAACTGGGCGCATAAGTTGCTAGGATTAGACCCGAAACCAGGTGATCTAGCCATGGGCAGGTTGAAGGTGAGGTAACACTTACTGGAGGACCGAACCGACTAATGTTGAAAAATTAGCGGATGACTTGTGGCTAGGGGTGAAAGGCCAATCAAACCTGGAGATAGCTGGTTCTCCCCGAAAGCTATTTAGGTAGCGCCTCGGACGAATACTACTGGGGGTAGAGCACTGTTAAGGCTAGGGGGTCATCCCGACTTACCAACCCTTTGCAAACTCCGAATACCAGTAAGTACTATCCGGGAGACACACGGCGGGTGCTAACGTCCGTCGTGGAGAGGGAAACAACCCAGACCGCCAGCTAAGGTCCCAAAGTTATAGCTAAGTGGGAAACGATGTGGGAAGGCTCAGACAGCCAGGATGTTGGCTTAGAAGCAGCCATCATTTAAAGAAAGCGTAATAGCTCACTGGTCGAGTCGGCCTGCGCGGAAGATTTAACGGGGCTAAGCTATACACCGAAGCTGCGGCAATGCAGTTTACTGCATTGGGTAGGGGAGCGTTCTGTAAGCCGTTGAAGGTGAATCGTAAGGTTTGCTGGAGGTATCAGAAGTGCGAATGCTGACATGAGTAACGATAAAGGGAGTGAAAAACTCCCTCGCCGGAAGATCAAGGGTTCCTGTCCAACGTTAATCGGGGCAGGGTAAGTCGACCCCTAAGGCGAGGCCGAAAGGCGTAGTCGATGGGAAACAGGTTAATATTCCTGTACTGCTTATAACTGCGATGGGGGGACGGAGAAGGCTAGGTGGGCCAGGCGACGGTTGTCCTGGTTCAAGGGTGTAGGCTGTATTCTTAGGTAAATCCGGGAATACTTAAGGCTGAGACCCGATGTCGAGTCACTACGGTGATGAAGTCATTGATGCCATGCTTCCGGGAAAAGCCTCTAAGCGATAGGTTGTAAGCAATCGTACCCCAAACCGACACAGGTGATCAGGTAGAGAATACCAAGGCGCTTGAGAGAACTCGGGTGAAGGAACTAGGCAAAATGGTACCGTAACTTCGGGAGAAGGTACGCTCCTGGCGGTGAAGTCCCTTGCGGATGGAGCTACTGGGAGTCGCAGATACCAGGTGGCTGCAACTGTTTATTAAAAACACAGCACTGTGCAAAATCGAAAGATGACGTATACGGTGTGACGCCTGCCCGGTGCCGGAAGGTTAATTGATGGGGTTAGACTTCGGTCGAAGCTCTTGATCGAAGCCCCGGTAAACGGCGGCCGTAACTATAACGGTCCTAAGGTAGCGAAATTCCTTGTCGGGTAAGTTCCGACCTGCACGAATGGCGTAATGATGGCCACGCTGTCTCCACCCGAGACTCAGTGAAATTGAAATCGCAGTGAAGATGCTGTGTACCCGCGGCTAGACGGAAAGACCCCGTGAACCTTTACTACAGCTTGGCACTGAACATTGACCCTACATGTGTAGGATAGGTGGGAGGCTTTGAAACCATGTCGCTAGATATGGTGGAGCCGTCCTTGAAATACCACCCTTGTAGTGTTGATGTTCTAACGTCGCCCCCTTATCGGGGGTGCGGACAGTGCCTGGTGGGTAGTTTGACTGGGGCGGTCTCCTCCCAAAGAGTAACGGAGGAGCACGAAGGTGGGCTAATCACGGTCGGACATCGTGAGGTTAGTGCAATGGCATAAGCCCGCTTGACTGCGAGAATGACAATTCGAGCAGGTGCGAAAGCAGGTCATAGTGATCCGGTGGTTCTGAATGGAAGGGCCATCGCTCAACGGATAAAAGGTACTCCGGGGATAACAGGCTGATACCGCCCAAGAGTTCATATCGACGGCGGTGTTTGGCACCTCGATGTCGGCTCATCACATCCTGGGGCTGAAGTCGGTCCCAAGGGTATGGCTGTTCGCCATTTAAAGTGGTACGCGAGCTGGGTTTAGAACGTCGTGAGACAGTTCGGTCCCTATCTGCCGTGGGCGTTGGATGATTGAAGGGGGCTGCTCCTAGTACGAGAGGACCGGAGTGGACGAACCTCTGGTGTTCGGGTTGTTACGCCAGTAGCATTGCCCGGTAGCTAAGTTCGGAATCGATAAGCGCTGAAAGCATCTAAGCGCGAAGCGAGCCCTGAGATGAGTCATCCCTGATACTATAAGTATCCTAAAGGGTTGTTGGAGACTACGACGTAGATAGGCAGGGTGTGTAAGTGCTGCGAGGCATTGAGCTAACCTGTACTAATTGCCCGTGAGGCTTAACCATACAACACCCAAGGGGTTTTTCACTGAAATCGTTCCCGGAATGCCGGACCAAGACGATTATCAGTATTGCCTACATCCATGTAGGTATGGACTCCACGAACGCTTGAATGTAAGCGCGAGAACAACTAGTTAACTTTCCCAGATTGCTATTTATCGCCTTTGGGCGGTGAATAAAACAGAATTTGCTTGGCGACCATAGCATTATGGACCCACCTGATCCCATGCCGAACTCAGTAGTGAAACGTAATAGCGCCGATGGTAGTGTGGGGTCTCCCCATGTGAGAGTAGGACATCGCCAGGCTCCTAATACTGTTAAAAGGCCACCCGAAAGGGTGGCCTTTTTTCGTTATACCAATCTGTAAAATTGACTGATCAGGCAATCCATTCTCGATCGCACATTGTTGATAGTCTGTTGGCGCTTTCCGTAAACGTATTCCATGTTGTGCAAACTTTATCGACAATGTCTTCATCGTTGTCAAATGAGGTGTTGGATAGGCAATGCTGTCATAGCCAACTCCATGCCTGTTCAATTAGGGGCAGCTCTGGTGAATAGGGAGGAAGTTTGATACTGACATTCCTTAGTCCATCGTTCAGATTTTCTGTATGCCAACCTGCACCATCCATGAGCACAACTGCATTTCTTCCTTTTTCTTTGGATTTGATATTTGTTGTAGGTGCAACTTCATCACTTCTTTGTTTATCCAAGGAACAACGAGAGCTTCGCCAACTCCACGACTAGGGCAAACGGCTCCAAAGAGATAGGCATATTCAAACAGTTGTCTTGTGCTTATTAGAAGCACTAAAGGGAGAGATAGTGGCATGATTTTGGTAAATCGTAGTTGCCGGTGGCTCGCAAGCAGAATAAATCTTCCAGGGGAGGTTTAGGTATTAGGTTAGTTGCTTAACTTCTTCTATATCTTGAGCGAGAAGAATACCTGCTTTGCTCATCTCGTCACAGCTTGAGGCTGTCGTTTCTGCTGCAATTCCACGGCAGGCGGAAAGGTTAACAATGACTTTAAACTTTCCGGTTTTTTGCAGCTGTAAGGCTGTTGTTTTAACGCAGTAGTCTATTGCCAGGCCTCCGATAATAATGGTTGCAACCTTCTGGCTTTCAAGCCACTCAATTAACCCGGTACTGAGCCTTTCTTCTAGATCATGATAGCAGGCACCATAGGGATGAAGATCCGGCTCGATCCCTTTCCAAATTACATGATCATAATCGGTCACAGCAGGCAGGCCTGGGATCGTTTTAAAACCAGGAGTACCTGGGACAGCATGAGCGACCCAGGTTAAGTCTGCATTTGGATGTGGCAGTGGTTGAAGCATTTTGTCATGACTATCGACAACCCAGACAGCTGTAGCCGGGTGTGCATCTTTGGTTAGCACCCGTAGATCCGCTACTTCAGCCTGTGCATTGAGGGCTGAGGCAATTTGATCCCCTTCTGGTACAGGGAGCTCCTCTGGGCACAGTGGGCTGAACGTACGTTGTGGATCAACATCAATAGCGGCGATAGTCATGCACTTCTTCCTTAAAGGATCTGGTTAAGGATATGATCGGCTTTAATTCGGCGGATGCGCTTAATCAGTTTTCTCACTTGGGCAGGGTAAGTCTCGACTTTTTCGATAAACTTATAACTACCTACAAGCTGAGTATGGCTTAAAATACAGTCGAGTTCTTGCTGCTTCTGCTCTGCCAGTAGCTGGTTCTTATCATGCACCAAGATGGCATTTTCAAGATCGAGTTTCCAGGCTCTTGGGTTGAGGTTATTACCGGTGATCAGCATATAGCTACGGTCGACCCAGATCCCTTTAAGGTGGAAGCTGTTGTCGTTATGCTTCCAAAGGTGGACTGCTAACTGGCGCCGGGCAATAGCCGCTTCATTTTGCTTGGCGAAATTACGCAGGTTAACTTCATATAGATAAGGTAGGCCAGCAATCGTTTTAAACGGTTCACTTGGCGGAATATAAAAGTCATTTGCTGTTTTATCGCCAACAACAATGGTTACCTTTACGCCGCGTCGGATGGCACGCTTAACTTCACGGCTAATAAGTCGTGGAAAGTTGAAGTAAGGTGTACAGATTGTCAGCTCTTTCTGAGCACTCGCAATCAAGGTACAGATATGCTGATTCAGCTTATTCTTTCGTTTCCCTAGGCCAATAAGCGGTGTTAGGCCTACCTGATCGTTACCGATAGATTCCGGATCGAAAGAATAACTTGCCCTTTGCAATTGGTTGCGCAGGTTCTTGATAGCCCCCTTCAATGCTTTGGTCTCAGGACGAATAGCCTGACTTAAGCAATTAACGGCATCACTATCAGCTAATGTTTCAATAATCAGCTTAGCCATACTGTCGGCAAGGTGGGCGTTTTGTATAACGTGATAGCGGTCATAACGATAACGTTGATGTTGTGCAAGATACACATCATTCAGGCTGGCACCGCTATAGATAACCTTATCATCGATCACAAAGCCTTTTAGATGGAGGACGCCGAATACTTCCCGGTTACGTACAGGGACACCTAATACATCGATCTGATGTTCATAGTTTTCTGCAAACTCACGGTATAGCGCGGCATTACCATCTGATTTTGCTGCACCAATAAGCCCTCGCTGGGCACGATGCCAATCAACCAGAACCTTAATATCCAAATCAGGGTTTGCCTGCTTTGCTTCATAAAGCGCAGTCAGAATTCCTCGCCCAGCCTCATCATCTTGTAGATAGAGTGCGACAAGATATACGCGCTGCTTGGCTTGGGTTATTTCCTGGTGAAGACGTTCGCGGAAAGATCCTGCATCTAGAAGTGTCTCTAAATCTTCCGGCTTGTGTGCAATACACGGCAATTGCTCAATGCGTTGCCTGTTAGCAATAGCTGAATCCATTATCGCCTCGTTTACGCGACCTATTTAAGATAAATCTGTTAATTAAGAGGGGAATTATACCAGAAAACTCCCCAATTCTATCAATTCCATTATTGGCTTGAGTCACGGATAGACTGAATAACTGTAAATTAGCGTTGATACCGCATCGCAATCAAGTCTTTTCCGCTTTGTCGGTAGCGCTGGATCCGACTTGCTAGCGGTTCGGGTAATTCACCCTCGGGCATAACAACAAACCCAGCATCCTGGTATAACTTTTCCAGGTGGCTAAATGCGAAACAAAAGCAGGGTGAACGGGTCAATTGCTCTTGGGTAGCTGTCAGAAGTAATTTGGCGATGCCAGTTCCTCGCTGCTCTGGATGTACCAGCATACCGGTAAGTAATTGATAGTGATCAAATTGCTTGAATCTGACACAACAGATGATACCGCTGGTATGTTCACCAACCCAGATGATTTCATCTTTTTTGGCTTTGCCTGCCGGGTAATGGGATTTATAGAAGCGGTTGATCAAAGGAAAACGAAGAGGTTCTAACGGATGGAATCTAAGCTTGCTCATGGGAAAACACTGCGTAGTTAGGATGAATCAGTTAAAATGCGGCCAATAGTATAAAAGGTATGGTTCGATATTAGCATGAAAGTTTTGCAAGAAAGGTCACTGTCACCTTTTCACACCTTCGGTATCGAGGTAGCGGCTGATCATATTGTTGTTGCTGAGTCTGCACAGGATCTGGTTACAATTTGGCAGGATGAGCAATACCGGGCTTTGCCTAAGCTGGTTGTTGGTCAGGGCAGCAATTTGCTGTTTTGTGAAGACTACGCTGGTGTGATTGTACTGAATCGTATTTCCGGCATCGAAGTTATAGAAACGACTGATAGTTACCAGCTGCATGTGGGTGCCGGTGAAGATTGGCATAAGTTGGTATGCTCGACCATTGAAAACAATATGCCCGGTTTGGAAAATCTTGCTTTGATCCCTGGCTGCGTGGGGTCATCGCCAATCCAAAATATTGGTGCTTATGGGGTCGAGCTCAAAGATCTCTGCCAGTATGTTGATGTGATCGAGCTAGATACCGGTAAGCCTTCCCGTCTATTGGTGCCTGATTGTCAATTTGGCTACCGTGATTCAATTTTCAAACACACGTTGAAAAATACCCATGCCATTGTTGCCGTCGGTTTGGAATTGCCTAAAGTATGGCGTCCTAAGATCAGCTATGGCCCACTGGTGCAGTTTGACTCAGCGACAGTCACAGCAAAAGCAATATTTGACGAGGTATGCCGTATTCGCCAGATGAAGCTGCCTGACCCGGCTGTTTTGGGTAATGCGGGCAGTTTTTTCAAAAACCCGGTAGTCGATAGTACTAAGCGAGAGCAGTTACTGGTGGTGTACCCGAACATGCCAAGTTATGAGATGGCGAATGGCGAATTTAAGCTTGCAGCGGGTTGGTTGATCGACCAATGTGGCCTGAAGGGTTACCAAGTGGGCGGGGCGAAAGTGCATGAACAGCAAGCGCTGGTGCTGGTGAACCAGGATCAGGCTACCGCCAGGGATGTACTTGAACTGGCGAACGATATTGTATGTACGGTAAAAAATACGTTTGATGTCACCCTAGAGCATGAAGTGCGCTTCATGGCTGCTCACCAGGAGACAAAACTGGCGGAGATGATGCCATGAAAGAACATTCCACACGCTTAGCTTTAGTGGCTATGTTATCTGATGGTCGATTTCACTCTGGTGAGGCCCTGGGGGAGTCACTTGGTATTTCCCGAGCTGCGATAAGTAAGCATATCAAAGTCTTACGAAGCTGGGGGTTAGATATCTACAGGGTGCAGGGTAAAGGGTATAGTCTAGCGTCAAAATTGGAACTGCTTGATTGCGATAAAATTTCAGCTCAGGTAAAGTGCCCGAACTTAGATCTCATTCCGGTTATAGATTCAACCAACCAGTTTCTGCTGGACCGGGTTGGACAGTTACCTCAAGGCGCAGTCTGTCTGGCTGAGTATCAAGAAGCAGGCCGAGGACGGCGGGGTAGGCAATGGTTGTCACCGTTTGGCAGTAACCTGTACCTATCTATGTATTGGCGTCTTGATGCCGGAATGGCGGCCGCAATGGGATTGAGTCTTGTTGTGGGTGTTGCTATTGCTGAGGCTCTGCAGTCACTAGGGGCTGATGATATCAAAGTAAAATGGCCCAATGACCTGTATTACCAAGATAAGAAACTCGCCGGTATCCTCATCGAGATGACCGGCCAGGCGGGAGAAGCTGCCCACTTGGTTATAGGAATGGGATTAAATGTTGCTATGACAGATCAGGAAGGTACTGAAATTGACCAGGCTTGGACTAATTTGGCACAGGCCTGTGGTAGCCTACCAGAACGGAACCAATTGGCAGCAACATTGATTCAACGCTTGCACGAGACCCTTGAGCATTATGAGCTGGTGGGTCTTGACGGTTTTATTGAGCGTTGGAATCGACTTGATAACTTTTTGGATCGCCCTGTGAAAATATTGATTGGTAAGCGTGTGGTCGAAGGAATAGCCCGCGGGATCAATAATCAGGGGGCGTTATTACTGGAAACCGAGCAAGGCCTTACTCCTTATATCGGTGGTGAAATCAGCCTTAGAGGTTGTTAATGCAATTATTAATTGAAGCGGGTAACACCTATGTCAAGGTTGCCCAATTGTTTGACAATGGCACCTTTGAATTATTGGGGCGCTATCCGAGCCGCAAGCTGGAAATGGTATTGGAGCCTCTGTTAGAGAAAGGAATCAACAGAATTGTCTTTGCCAGTGTTGGTCCGGTGGAGGTGGATAACTCTATCCAGCGTATTTCCCAGTTGGCAAACATTCCGGTCATGCAGGTAAAAACCCTGAGAAAAGATTTCGGGGTGAAAAATGCCTACTCAGAATATCAATATCTAGGTGTCGATCGCTGGCTAACGTTGGTGGCAATCCATCAGGAATTTAAAAAGCCCACAGTCATTGTCGACATAGGCACGGCCCTGACCTTTGATGTGCTGTCTGAAGATGGTAAGCATCTCGGTGGCTGGATTGCACCAGGCTATCAGTTAATGATGAAGTCGGTACTGGAAAATACCACCAAGGTCTTCTCGGATCGGGACCACAGTGAAACGATCACTTTTGCCGATAATACCGCTGACGGGCTGAAAAATGGCTGTCGGGCAGCATTGCTGGGGCTGATTGAATATGGCTTGGGCCAGGCACGAGAAAAGCTGAAGGCAGAGCCGGTAGTGATCCTGTGTGGTGGTGGCGTTCGCCATCTTCCCGTCTCTTGGGCAAAACATTACCGTCATCGTTCAGAGCTGGTGCTGGAAGGTCTTGCTTTGTATGCAAAATGTCGTTAGCGGTCAAATTAACAACGCTTGGAAGGAAAACTAAAAAAAACATCATAAAAGTATTGCAAGGGCTGAGATCATTCTCTAGAATGCGCAGCACTTAAGCCGACTTAGCTCAGTAGGTAGAGCAACTGACTTGTAATCAGTAGGTCACCAGTTCGATTCCGGTAGTCGGCACCAGTTTTTTGTAATACCCCTGGAGGGGTTCCCGAGTGGCCAAAGGGATCAGACTGTAAATCTGACGGCTCCGCCTTCGAAGGTTCGAATCCTTCCCCCTCCACCATTTTCAAATGATTGAATAGCTCTACGAGTTACGAGTTTGCGGGCATCGTATAATGGCTATTACCTCAGCCTTCCAAGCTGATGATGCGGGTTCGATTCCCGCTGCCCGCTCCACACTTCTTGTGTGCTGATATAGCTCAGTCGGTAGAGCGCACCCTTGGTAAGGGTGAGGTCGGCAGTTCAAATCTGCCTATCAGCACCACTCTCTCTCCAAGTCACTTCAGTCCTTTTGATATATACTCTACAAACCCATGATTGGTTGTGTGGTCGTAATGCCACCAAATGCCGTGCCTAGAGGGACTACCCATGTCTAAAGAAAAATTTGAACGCGTCAAACCGCACGTTAACGTTGGTACTATCGGCCACGTTGACCACGGTAAAACAACTCTAACTGCTGCTATCTGTACCGTACTTTCAAAAGTATACGGTGGTGAAGCTAAAGATTTTGCATCTATCGATAACGCTCCAGAAGAGCGCGAGCGTGGTATCACAATCTCTACTTCTCACGTAGAGTACGATACTCCAACTCGTCACTACGCGCACGTTGACTGCCCAGGACACGCCGATTACGTTAAAAACATGATCACTGGTGCTGCGCAGATGGATGGTGGTATCCTAGTTGTTGCTGCAACTGATGGCCCTATGCCACAGACGCGTGAGCACATCCTTCTTGGTCGCCAGGTTGGTATCCCTTACATCATCGTATTCATGAACAAATGTGACATGGTTGATGATGAAGAGCTACTAGAACTAGTAGAAATGGAAGTTCGTGAACTTCTTTCTGAGTACGAATTCCCAGGTGATGACTGCCCAGTAATCATGGGTTCTGCTCTAGGCGCTCTAAACGGCGAGAAAGAGTGGGAAGACAAGATTGTTGAACTAGCTGAAGCTCTAGATAACTACATCCCAGAGCCAGAGCGTGCAATCGATCTACCATTCATCCTTCCTATCGAAGATGTATTCTCAATCCAGGGCCGTGGTACTGTTGTAACTGGTCGTGTTGAGCAAGGTATCATCACTGTAGGTGACGAAGTTGCTATCGTAGGTATCAAAGACACTACTACTACTACTTGTACTGGTGTTGAGATGTTCCGTAAGCTTCTTGACGAAGGCCGTGCTGGTGAGAACGTTGGTGTTCTTCTACGTGGTACTAAGCGTGACGAAGTTGAGCGTGGTCAGGTTCTTGCTAAGCCAGGTTCAATCACTCCACACACTACTTTCACTTCAGAAATCTATGTTCTTTCTAAAGATGAAGGCGGTCGTCACACTCCTTTCTTCAAAGGTTACCGTCCACAGTTCTACTTCCGTACAACTGACGTAACTGGTACTATCGAGCTACCAGAAGGCGTTGAAATGGTAATGCCTGGTGATAACATCTCTATGACTGTTACACTAATCTGCCCAATCGCAATGGACGAAGGCCTACGCTTCGCCATCCGTGAAGGTGGCCGTACAGTTGGTGCTGGTGTTGTTGCAACAATCGTTGAATAATATTTGACGACACGGTACCAAAAAGGGCATCATTTGATGCCCTTTTTCTGCGTTTGAATTTTGACCAGGTTGTTTTTTGGTCAAAAGCGTAGAATTAAAGATCATTGAGATGAAGTTTTTTCGATGTAATTAAGGCCTTAGCGCTTTCCTTCATTTATGGCCTCGCACTTGCGGGGTTATTTTCGTCTATATTGAGACTAGTTACAGGTTGGTTGTATGAAAGCGAATGCCGAAAACCAGAGCAGCTCTAGCAGTATGGATGGCCTAAAATGGGTCGCTGTATTTGCTTTGCTTGCTGCCGCTGTGGTTGGTAATTACCTGTACAGTGATGTTTCTGTAGTGTTGCGTGCTGCTGCAGTTGTAGTCCTTGTGGCTTCAGCTGGTGGTATTGCTGCACTAACAGCAAAAGGTAAAACCGCGATTACGTTTGCCCGTGAATCGCGCATGGAAGTCCGCAAGGTAGTATGGCCTACTCGTCAGGAAGCTACGCAGACAACCTTTATCGTTTTAGCTGTCACTGTCATTATGGCGTTAGCCTTGTGGGGCATCGACGGCATCATGGTCCGTCTAGTCCGCCTAGTTACCGGTGTGTGAGGTAAGAGTTCATGAGCGAAGCTCCAAAAAAACGATGGTATGTAGTACAGGCCTTTTCAGGTTTTGAAGGTCGTGTAGCACAATCACTACGTGAGCATATCAAAATGCATAGCATGGAAGACTACTTTGATGAGGTACTTGTACCGACCGAGGAAGTGGTTGAGATGCGTGCCGGCCAGCGCCGTAAGAGTGAACGTAAGTTCTTCCCTGGCTATGTGCTTGTACAGATGGTGATGAACGACGAGACATGGCATCTGGTACGTAGTATCCCTCGTGTAATGGGGTTCATCGGCGGTACATCAGACCGTCCAGCTCCTATCTCTGATAAAGAGGCGGATGCCATTCTTAACCGTCTTCAGCAGGCAAGTGAATCACCAGTTCACAAAACTGTGTTTGAGCCGGGTGAAGTCGTCCGTGTTACAGATGGTCCGTTTGCAGACTTTAACGGTGTGGTTGAAGAAGTGGATTACGATAAGAGCCGCGTGAAGGTTTCCGTATCTATCTTCGGTCGTGCAACACCGGTTGAGCTGGAATTCGGTCAGGTTGAAAAGAGCTGATCAATAATTAATCAGCTTTTATTGTCAGGGGCGTGAAATTGGACTATAATTTCGCGCCCTTTCGTTAGACGGGGAGTCTATTTCTCGCAAATAGACGTTCGAACCCAAATTTAGGTATATAGCAATGGCTAAAAAAGTAGAAGCGTACATCAAGCTGCAGGTTGCAGCTGGTGCAGCAAACCCAAGTCCACCAGTTGGTCCAGCTCTTGGTCAGCACGGTGTAAACATCATGGAATTCTGTAAAGCGTTCAACGCTAAGACTGACTCAATCGAGAAAGGTCTACCGACTCCAGTTGTTATCACAGTATACAATGACCGTTCTTTCACGTTCATCACTAAGACTCCACCTGCAGCAGTTCTTCTGAAGAAAGCAGCAGGCGTTAAGTCTGGTTCTGGCCGTCCTAACACTGAGAAAGTTGGTACTATTACTGACGCTCAAGTTCAGGAAATCGCTGAAACTAAAGCGGCTGACATGACTGGTGCTGACATCGAAGCTATGAAGCGTTCGATTGCTGGTACTGCTCGTTCAATGGGCCTAGTGGTAGAGGGTTAAGACAATGGCAAAACTGACTAAGCGCATGCGCGTTATCCGTGACAAAGTTGACGTCACTAAAGAATACGACATCAACGAAGCTGTTGCTCTTCTTAAAGAACTAGCTACTGCTAAATTTACTGAAAGTGTTGACGTTGCTGTTAACCTTGGTATCGATGCACGTAAATCAGACCAAAACGTACGTGGCGCAACTGTGCTACCACACGGTACTGGTCGTGATATCCGTGTTGCTGTGTTCACTCAAGGTGCTAACGCAGAAGCTGCTAAAGAAGCTGGTGCTGATCTAGTGGGTATGGAAGAACTTGCTGATCAAGTTAAGAAAGGCGTGATGGACTTTGACGTTGTTATCGCATCTCCAGATGCAATGCGCGTTGTAGGCCAGCTTGGTACTATTCTTGGTCCACGCGGTCTAATGCCAAACCCTAAAGTTGGTACTGTAACTCCTAACGTTGCTGAAGCAGTTAAAAATGCTAAAGCGGGTCAGGTTCGTTACCGTAACGACAAGAACGGCATCATCCACACTACTATCGGTAAAGTGGATTTTGACGCAGCAAACCTTAAAGAGAACCTAGAAGCACTTCTAGTTGCTCTGAAGAAAGCTAAGCCTTCTTCTGCTAAAGGTACTTTCATCAAGAAAGTAAGCATCTCTACCACTATGGGTGCAGGTGTAGCGCTAGACCAGAATACTCTGGAAACTAACGCACAATAATTTGCAGTAACGCCAAGTTCGTGTATAATTTGGCGTTCACAAATTCATGGCTGAGGCTAATTGCTTGTTAATTAGCCTTCGTCCAAGACCGTAGGCGTTCTTAGGAACTTAATTATACCTACGTAGACGGTGCCAGAACATGATTGATGTAAGTCTTTCTTGGATCTGCGCCGTAAATACTCTCCTGTCATACTGGCAGTGAGTGGTGTAATGACTGGGGTGACCCAGCTAAATCCAGGAGCTATTCCAATGGCATTAAATCTTCAAGACAAAAAAGCAATTGTTGCTGAAGTCAACGAAGCTGCCAATGGTGCCCTGTCTGCAGTTGTTGCTGACTCTCGTGGCGTTGCAGTTGATGCGATGACTTCTCTACGTAAACAAGCTCGTGAAAACGGCGTTTACCTGAAAGTTGTTCGTAACACACTAGCACGCCGTGCAGTTGAAGGTACTGACTTCGAGTGTCTACAAGACACTTTCGTTGGTCCTACACTGATCGGTTTCTCTAACGAGCACCCAGGTGCTGCAGCGCGTCTTTTCAAAGACTTCGCTAAAGAGAACAAAGATTTCGAGATCAAAGCAGCCGCATTCGAAGGCGCTGTTGCTGACGCAGAAATTCTTGCGACACTACCAACTTACGACGAAGCGATTGCACGCCTAATGATGTGCATGAAAGAAGCTTCAGCTGGCAAGCTGGTACGTACTATCGCAGCTCTACGCGATCAGAAAGAAGAAGCCGCGGCTTAATTGCCCTGATTTTTCACTGGTTGCTATTTAAACTAATTGTTGATTTCAAAGAGAATTGTTATGTCTATCACTAACGAGCAAATCCTAGACGCAGTTGCAGAAATGTCTGTAATGCAAGTTGTTGAGCTTATCGAAGCTATGGAAGAAAAATTCGGTGTTTCTGCTGCAGCTGCAGTAGTAGCAGGCGGCGCAGCTGCAGAAGCAGCTGAAGAGCAAACTGAATTTGACGTAATCCTAACTGCTGCTGGTTCTCAGAAAGTTCAGGTTATCAAAGCAGTACGTGGCGCAACTGGCCTAGGTCTTAAAGAAGCTAAAGGCCTTGTAGACGGCGCTCCAGCACCTCTAAAAGAAGGTGTTGACAAAGCTGAAGCTGAAGCTCTTAAAGCTCAGCTAGAAGAAGTTGGTGCTTCTGTTGAAATTAAGTAATTATTACTTAATTTCTTAGCCTGCAAAGGCTAATGGCTGGTGGCTAATTGCCACCGGCCTTTTTGCGCTGTAGGGTAGTGGTGTTTTTCACATTGTTTTGCAACCACTAACTGTGCAAAAAACAGCTTGTTCTTTAGAGCTGTTCCTACAATAAACAGTGTTATTAGTCACTGCTCCTCGTTTTGAGCAGTTTGGATCACTTATCAGCGATCTGAGGAACCTATGGTTTACTCTTATACCGAGAAAAAGCGTATCCGTAAGGATTTTGGTAAGCGTCCACAAGTGTTGGACATACCATACTTGCTGTCGATCCAGCTTGAGTCTTTTAAAAAGTTCATCGAGCAGGATCCGGAAGGGCACTACGGTCTAGAAGCTGCCTTTCGTTCTGTTTTTCCAATTCAGAGCTATAACGGCAATTCCGAGCTGCAATACGTTAGCTATCGTCTCGGTGAGCCGGTCTTCGATGTTAAAGAATGTCAGATTCGTGGCGTAACATATTCAGCACCGTTGCGTGTGAAGCTACGTCTTGTCATGTATGACAAAGATGCGCCAGCTGGCACCGTAAAAGACATCAAAGAACAAGAAGTTTACATGGGCGAGATTCCGCTCATGACTGATAACGGTACATTCGTTATTAACGGTACCGAGAGGGTTATCGTATCCCAGCTGCACCGTAGCCCGGGTGTCTTCTTCGACAGCGATAAGGGTAAAACCCACTCCTCAGGTAAAGTGCTATATAATGCACGCGTAATCCCATACCGTGGTTCATGGTTGGATTTCGAATTTGATCCTAAGGATAACGTATTCGTACGTATCGACCGTCGTCGTAAGCTTCCAGCTTCAATTATTCTACGTGCGCTAGGTTACACAACCGAGCAAATCCTTGACATGTTCTTCGAGAAAGTAAACTTCGAAGTTCAAGGTAAGTCTCTGGTTATGGAACTTGTGCCTGACCGTCTACGTGGCGAGACTGCAAGCTTCAACATCGAAGCGAACGGTAAGCTATATGTAGAACAAGGCCGCCGTATCACAGCCCGTCATATTCGCCAGCTAGGCAAAGACGGTGTTGACCATATTGAAGTGCCTGTTGAATACATCGTGGGTAAAATCGCATCACGTGATTACGTGAACGAGGAAACCGGCGAGCTAATTGCAGCAGCTAACCAAGAACTAAGCCTAGAGACACTGGCCCTGCTTTCACAAGCTGGTCACAAGTCGCTAGAAGTTCTGTTCACCAATGACCTGGATTACGGTCCGTACATGTCTGACACTATCCGTGTCGACAGCACGACTGACCGCCTAAGTGCGCTAGTTGAAATCTACCGCATGATGCGTCCTGGTGAGCCGCCAACACGTGAAGCAGCAGAGCAGCTATTTGAAAGCCTGTTCTTCTCAGAAGATCGTTACGATCTATCTGCTGTTGGTCGTATGAAGTTCAACAGTTCTCTTCTTCGTGATGAGACAACTGGCCCAGGCATCCTTGATCACAGCGATATTATCGAAGTGATGAAGAAACTGATTGAGATCCGTAACGGCCGTGGTGAAGTTGATGATATCGACCACCTTGGTAACCGTCGTATCCGTTCAGTTGGCGAAATGGCTGAAAACCAGTTCCGTGTTGGTCTAGTTCGTGTTGAGCGTGCTGTTAAAGAGCGTCTAAGCCTAGGCGACCTTGATGCAATCATGCCTCAAGACCTAATTAATGCGAAACCAATTTCTGCGGCAGTGAAAGAGTTCTTTGGCTCTTCTCAGCTGTCTCAGTTTATGGACCAGAACAACCCACTGTCAGAAGTTACTCACAAACGTCGTATTTCGGCGCTTGGTCCAGGTGGTCTGACTCGTGAGCGTGCTGGCTTTGAGGTTCGAGATGTACACGCGACCCACTACGGTCGTCTATGTCCAATCGAAACGCCGGAAGGTCCAAACATCGGTCTAATCAACTCACTTTCAGCGTTTGCTCAGTGTAACCCTTACGGTTTCCTAGAAACGCCTTACCGTAAAGTAGTTGATGGTAAAGTTACCGAACAAATTGAATTCCTGTCTGCAATCGAAGAAGGTCAGTATGTAATCGCTCAGGCGAATGCCGCGCTTAATGAAGACGGCTCTTTCGCTGACGAACTGATCACAGCTCGCCAGAAAGGTGACTCAGGTCTGCACCCACGTGACCATGTACAGTACATGGACGTTGCAACCAACCAGGTTGTATCGGTGGCGGCATCCCTGATCCCGTTCCTAGAGCACGATGATGCAAACCGTGCCCTTATGGGTGCGAACATGCAGCGTCAGGCTGTTCCGACACTGCGTGCTGACAAGCCGCTAGTTGGTACAGGTATCGAACGTAATGTAGCGGTTGACTCCGGCGTAACAGCTGTAGCTAAGCGTGGCGGCCAAGTACAGTCAGTAGATGCTTCTCGTATCGTTATCAAAGTTAACGAAAGCGAGCTGGTACCAGGCGAAGCCGGTATCGACATCTATAACCTGACTAAGTACACCCGTTCTAACCAGAACACATGTATCAACCAGCGTCCTACTGTGATGCCGGGTGAACCTGTTGCTCGTGGCGATGTTCTTGCTGATGGTCCTTCAACCGACCTTGGTGAGCTAGCGCTTGGTCAGAACATGCGTATCGCGTTCATGCCTTGGAACGGTTACAACTTCGAGGATTCCATCCTAGTTTCTGAGCGTGTTGTACAGGAAGATCGCCTGACAACTATCCACATCCAAGAGCTTTCTTGTGTGGCGCGTGATACTAAGCTGGGTGCTGAAGAAATCACTGCGGATATCCCTAATGTGGGTGAAGCGGCGCTTTCTAAGCTGGACGAATCAGGTATCGTTTACATTGGTGCTGAAGTTAAGGGTGGCGACATCCTAGTTGGTAAAGTGACGCCTAAGGGTGAAACTCAGCTGACGCCTGAAGAGAAGCTACTACGTGCTATCTTCGGTGAAAAAGCATCTGATGTTAAAGACTCTTCACTACGTGTGCCAAACTCTGTGTCTGGTACCATCATCGACGTTCAGGTATTTACCCGCGATGGCGTAGAAAAAGACAAGCGTGCGCTTGAAATTGAAGAGATGCAGCTGAAAGAAGCGAAGAAAGACATCACGGAAGAATTCCAGATCCTTGAGGGTGGTCTTCTTGCTCGTGTTCGTACGCTTCTACTTTCTGCTGGTTACGGCGAAGACAAGATTGCTTCAATGGACCGCGAGAGACTGTTTGCACAGACACTTGATGACGAAGCACAGCAAAACCAGCTGGAACAGCTTGCAGAGCAGTATGATGAACTGAAAGCTGAGTTCGATAAGAAGTTTGAAACCAAGCGTCGTAAGATCACACAGGGTGATGACCTAGCGCCGGGCGTACTTAAGATTGTTAAAGTATACCTAGCGGTTAAGCGTCGTATTCAGCCTGGTGATAAGATGGCGGGTCGTCACGGTAACAAGGGTGTAATCTCTAAGATCAACCCTGTTGAAGACATGCCGTACGATGAGAAAGGCCAGACAGTCGATATCGTACTAAACCCACTGGGTGTACCATCTCGTATGAACATCGGTCAGATCCTGGAGACTCACTTGGGTCTTGCAGCGAAAGGTATCGGTGACAAACTAAACGAGATGCTGAAGCAGCAGCAGGAGTTACATAAGTTCCGTAACTTCCTACAGAAAGTTTACGATCTGGGCGATACGCGCCAGGAAGTAGATATCGCTGCGCTATCTGACGACGAAGTGCATACGTTGATTAAAAACCTACGTAACGGTCTACCTATTGCAACTCCAGTATTTGATGGTGCGCCAGAAGCGTCTATTAAAGAACTGCTGAAGCTAGGTGATCTGCCTGAGTCTGGTCAGCTGAAACTGTTTGACGGTCGCACCGGTGACATGTTTGAGCGTCCTGTAACCGTTGGTTACATGTACATGCTGAAACTGAACCACTTGGTTGATGACAAGATGCATGCCCGTTCTACCGGTTCTTACAGCCTTGTTACTCAGCAGCCGCTGGGTGGTAAAGCTCAGTTCGGTGGTCAGCGTTTCGGTGAGATGGAAGTATGGGCGCTGGAAGCATACGGCGCAGCTTACACTCTACAGGAAATGCTAACTGTTAAGTCGGATGACGTTAACGGCCGTACGAAGATGTATAAGAACATCGTCGATGGCGACCATCGTATGGAACCTGGTATGCCGGAATCGTTCAACGTATTGTTGAAAGAAATCCGCTCGTTGGGTATCAACATCGAGCTGGAAGACGAATAAGCCTAGGCTAGTTACCTATACTTATTAGTTACTCCGGTATAAATATGAAGGCGCCAGTAGACTGGCGCCTTTATGGGTCAACTCCTCACAGGAGCCGAATGTGAAAGACTTACTTAAGTTTCTGAAAGCACAACACAAGACTGAAGAATTTGATGCAATCAAAATCGGTCTTGCTTCACCTGACATGATCCGTTCATGGTCTTTCGGTGAAGTTAAAAAGCCAGAAACCATCAACTACCGTACTTTTAAGCCTGAGCGTGACGGTCTTTTCTGTGCACGTATCTTTGGCCCGGTAAAAGACTACGAGTGTCTTTGTGGCAAATATAAGCGCCTGAAGCACCGTGGTGTTATCTGTGAAAAATGTGGTGTTGAAGTTACTCAGACCAAAGTACGTCGTGAGCGTATGGGTCATATCGAGCTAGCTTCACCTGTTGCCCACATCTGGTTCCTAAAGTCACTGCCATCCCGTATCGGTCTGTTAATGGACATGCCGCTACGTGACATCGAGCGTGTACTTTACTTCGAATCTTATGTCGTAATCGAACCAGGTATGACCAACCTTGAGCGTAGCCAGCTGCTTTCTGAAGAGCAGTACCTGGATGCACTTGAAGAGTGGGGCGACGAGTTCGACGCTAAGATGGGTGCAGAAGCGGTTAAAGCATTGCTGGCCAACATGGACCTGAATGCTGAAATCGAACTAATGCGCGAAGAGCTAGAAGAAACTAACTCTGAAACCAAGCGTAAGAAACTAACCAAGCGTCTTAAGCTTGTAGAAGCATTCCTACAGTCAGGTAACAACCCAGAGTGGATGATCCTGTCTGTATTGCCAGTTCTGCCGCCGGATCTACGTCCGCTGGTACCGCTGGATGGTGGTCGTTTCGCAACGTCAGATCTGAACGATCTGTACCGCCGCGTAATCAACCGTAACAACCGTCTGAAGCGTCTTCTAGACCTGGCTGCTCCTGATATCATCGTACGTAACGAAAAACGTATGCTTCAGGAGTCTGTTGATGCATTGCTAGATAACGGTCGTCGTGGCCGCGCTATCACGGGTTCTAACAAGCGTCCTCTGAAATCTTTGGCTGATATGATCAAAGGTAAGCAGGGTCGTTTCCGTCAGAACCTTCTTGGTAAGCGTGTTGACTACTCTGGTCGTTCTGTAATCACCGTAGGTCCATACCTGCGTCTGCATCAGTGTGGTCTTCCTAAGAAGATGGCACTAGAGCTATTTAAGCCATTCATCTACGGCAAGCTAGAGATTCGTGGTCTGGCTACGACTATCAAAGCAGCTAAGAAGATGGTTGAGCGTGAAGAAGCTGTTGTTTGGGATATCCTGGACGAAGTGATTCGCGAACACCCAGTAATGCTTAACCGTGCACCAACACTGCACCGTCTAGGTATTCAGGCATTTGAACCAGTACTCATCGAAGGTAAAGCGATCCAGCTTCACCCACTAGTGTGTGCGGCCTATAACGCCGACTTCGATGGTGACCAGATGGCGGTACACGTACCTCTTACTCTGGAAGCACAGCTAGAAGCACGTGCACTGATGATGTCTACCAACAACATCCTATCGCCAGCGTCTGGTGATCCAATCATCGTTCCTTCTCAGGATGTTGTATTGGGTCTTTACTACATGACGCGTGAGAAAATCAACGCGAAGGGTGAAGGCATGTACCTTGCTGGACCTGCTGAGGCAGAGAAAGCATACCGTACTAAGAGCGCAGAGCTTCATGCTCGCGTTAAAGTGCGCATCACAGAGCATCGCTATGACGAGCAAGGCAACCTAGTTGCTGATACTAAGCTTGTTGATACGACTGTGGGCCGTGCAATGCTATGGACGATCGTACCAAAAGGTCTTTCATACAGCTTGGTGAACACTGAAGCGTTGGGTAAAAAGCAAATTTCTAAACTGCTTAACACTTGTTACCGTGAACTGGGCATGAAAGAGACTGTCGTCTTTGCTGACCAGATCATGTACACAGGTTTTGCTTACGCGGCACTGTCTGGTGTTTCTGTTGGTATCGACGATATGGTTGTACCAGAAGCGAAATACACTAAGATCGCTGAAGCTGAAGCAGAAGTTGCTGAAATCCAGGAACAGTTCCAATCTGGTCTTGTTACTGCCGGTGAACGTTACAACAAAGTTATCGATATCTGGGCAACAGCCAACGAGCAGGTTGCTAAAGCGATGATGGATAACCTGTCTTTCGACACTGTGATTAACCGTGACGGTGAAGAAGAGCAGCAGAAATCGTTCAACAGCGTATACATGATGGCCGACTCTGGTGCTCGTGGTTCTGCAGCACAGATTCGTCAGCTAGCGGGTATGCGTGGTCTGATGGCTAAGCCGGATGGCTCAATCATCGAAACGCCGATCACCGCGAACTTCCGTGAAGGTCTGAACGTACTACAGTACTTCATCTCAACTCACGGTGCTCGTAAGGGTCTTGCGGATACCGCACTTAAGACAGCTAACTCCGGTTACCTAACGCGTCGTCTGGTAGATGTTGCGCAGGACGTGGTTATCACAACTGATGATTGTGGTACGCACGCAGGTATCACGATGATGCCGCTAGTTGAAGGTGGTGATGTTAAAGAACAACTAGGTGACCGTGTTCTTGGTCGTGTTGTTGCTGAAGACGTTATCAAGCCAGGTACTGACGAAGTTCTTGCTCCACGTAACACGCTTCTTGATGAGAAGTGGTGTGACATCCTGGAAGATAACTCTGTTGACCAGGTGAAAGTACGTTCGGTTGTAACCTGTGAGAATGACTTCGGTTGTTGTAAGAACTGTTACGGTCGTGACCTTGCTCGCGGTCACTTGGTTAACCAGGGTGAGGCAGTGGGTGTTGTTGCTGCTCAGTCAATCGGTGAACCGGGTACACAGCTTACGATGCGTACGTTCCACATCGGTGGTGCGGCATCTGCAGCAGCTGCAGAAAACAGCATCCAGGTTAAGAACAACGGTTCGATGAAACTACACAATGCCAAGTTTGTTACTAACAACGAAGGCAAGCTAGTTATTACTTCTCGTGCGTCAGAAATGAGCGTTATCGATGAGTTCGGTCGTACCAAAGAGAACTACAAACTGCCATACGGCTCACACCTAACTAAAGGTGATGCTGCGGAAGTTAAAGCTGGCGAAGTTATCGCTAACTGGGACCCGCACACAATGCCAATCATCACTGAAGTGGCAGGTCGTGCTCAGTTCGTTGACCTGATTGATGGCGTTACTGTTTCTCGTCAAACGGATGAGCTAACAGGTCTGTCTATGATCACTGTACTAGACGCTGCAGAGCGTACCGGTGCAGGTAAAGACATGCGTCCAACGGTTAAGCTAGTTGATGAAAACGGTAACGATGTAATGATCGCCGGCACTGAAATGCCAGCTCAGTACTTCCTACCAGGTAAAGCAATCATCCAGCTTGAAGACGGTGCCATGGTTGGTATCGGTGATACGCTAGCACGTATCCCTCAGGCATCTGGCGGTACGAAAGATATCACCGGTGGTCTGCCACGAGTTGCTGACCTGTTCGAAGCACGTAAGCCGAAAGAGCCTGCAATCCTAGCAGAAATCACGGGTATGGTTTCGTTCGGTAAAGAGACGAAGGGCAAGCGTCGTCTGATCATCACACCTGCTGAAGGCAATGCATACGAAGAAATGGTTCCTAAGTGGCGCCAGCTGAACGTATTCGAAGGTGAGAAGGTCGAGAAAGGTGATGTTATCGCCGATGGTCCAGAGGCTCCACACGATATTCTACGTCTACGTGGTGTACACGCAGTTGCAGAATACATCGTGAACGAAGTTCAGGAAGTTTACCGTCTACAGGGCGTTAAGATTAATGATAAGCACATTGAGACTATCATTCGTCAGATGCTACGTAAGGTAACTATCAGCTCTTCTGGTGACTCTGAGTTCCTACCGGGTGAGCAGCTAGAGTACTCTCGCGTAACAATTGCTAACCGTAAGCTAGAAGCTGAAGGTAAGCTACCTGCTACATACGAGCGTGATCTACTGGGTATCACTAAAGCGTCTCTGGCAACAGAATCGTTTATCTCAGCGGCATCGTTCCAGGAAACGACTCGCGTACTAACAGAAGCTGCGGTTTCTGGTAAGCGTGATGAACTACGTGGCCTGAAAGAGAACGTAATCGTTGGTCGTCTGATCCCTGCTGGTACCGGTTACGCGTATCACCAGAAACGTCAGCGCGAGCGTGATGCCGAGCTTGAGCCAGTAGCACCTCAGGTTGATGCAGAGCAGGCATCGCAAGATCTTGCAGCACTACTTAATGCTGGCCTGAACGACGACAACTAATACTAATTAGGACTCGTCCCTTAAGCTAAGCAATGAAAAAGGCACCCAACCGGGTGCCTTTTTGTTTTCTAGCGATCAGGCTTTTATAAATGATACCTTGAGAGAAAGCGGTATGATGGAGATTAAGGTGCTATTAGAGGTGAGGGCGCAACTATTGAGCACAGCGTGACAAACAGAAGCTGGGAGCTCCTGCCTGTTAGTCATGTGAGTACCTATCAGCCTGGGCTTACAATGCTAAGTTCAGGCTGGATAATAAAGGTGTCTCGCCGGGCATGTCAGGTGCACCTATGCACCAGGCGGGCACGCTAAGCTTTCACTGATCAGTTCGATCAAGTTATCTTCCAGTGCGAATCTCAGCTCAATGAGTTCACCGACAGAAGACAGGTCGTTATCAAAGTCGGGAATATTGTCGCCTTCTTCAATGGCACAATAACGATCGGTAAAATTTAGCAAAGGATCGGTCGTTTGGGTGATCTGTGAATACAGCAGGGAGATATCTTCTGTGGGTGAATAACCCGTTGCATTCCAGCGTTCCATTACCATGTCATAGATTTTGAAGTGACCTTCGGAGATATAATCGACAAGTTGTTGGCTGAAAAGTTGGAGTTGTGAAGAGGTTGGAAATTGGCGTGTTTTGTGTTCAAAGGGGGGGAGCCCCGCTAACTTGCAATAGTCGATCAGTAATTGCTGACGGGACATCAGCCAGTGATCGATGACATCGCTGGTGCCGCCCCACTGTTTTTGTACTTGCTCGAATTTACTTAACATGACCATGCCCTCATGATCGATCAGTACCGACACAAGGGGTACTGATTACGATACCTGTGAAACTCTTAAAAAAGAGAACCTTGTATTACGGATCAATATTCCGTTATTAAGTTTAGATTGCCAGTAAAAACCGAACCCTGCAAGGATGGATGTGACATTGATGTTAAAAAAACAAGAATTAGCGTATTGGTGTGTAGTGAAAGACCGAAAATTACTTTTGCTCAATCATACACTTCCACTCATGGCACCAGAGCAGCTGCCCTTTGATAGCGAACAATCTCGCTATATTGGTGAATATCAGGAAAGGCCGGTGTACTGGCTGGAAGCTGCTGAAAATCAAAGGGAAGAAGATTTCTATTCGCAACGGGAGCTGCTTAACCTCGACAGTGAACTGTTTAATCTAGCCGGGAAAGCAACCCAGCTCTCTTATATGCTTAATAACCAGGCATTTTGCCCAGCCTGTGGTGGCCAGTGTGAACTGGCATCGGGAGAGTTGGCCATGGTGTGCCAGAGCTGCCATAGCTATCACTACCCTCGATTATCCCCCTGTGTGATAGTCGCCGTGCGCAAACAAGATAAAATCCTATTGGCCCAGCACCCTAGGCATAAAACCGGTATGTATACCGTGATTGCTGGATTTGTGGAGGCCGGGGAAACGCTGGAGCAGTGTGTTGCCCGGGAAGTGGAAGAAGAAACCGGGATCAAGGTGACCAATATCCGTTATTTCGGTAGCCAGCCGTGGGCTTTCCCGTCTAACCTGATGATGGGCTTTCTGGCTGACTATGACAGTGGTGAGCTTAAGCCGGATTATGAAGAACTGAGTGATGCTATCTGGGCTGAAGAAGGCAAATTGCCCGAATTGGCCCCTGAAGGAACAATTGCCAGGGTATTGATAAATCATACCTTAACGTTGATGTCGGATCGGTAGGATAAAAAAACCCTCCAAATTGGAGGGATAAGGTGCAGTTAATTTGCTCTCTACGAGCAAAGTCATTGTTATTATTGCTAGCGCGCAGATTTTGTACCATGAGAGTACGGTGAGTCGCAAACCTGGTGAACAGATTGTTGCTATAAACATGATCTGCTTAACAATCAGGCTCTTTTGTTACCGCCATGGAGTGATACAATACGCCGCAGAATTTACCCATGGAGTACAGAATGAGCGAATTAAAGAATGACCGCTACCTACGTGCGTTGTTGAAGCAGCCAGTAGATTGCACACCAGTATGGATGATGCGCCAAGCAGGCCGTTACCTACCTGAGTACCGTGCAACACGTAGCGTTGCAGGTGACTTTATGTCGCTATGTAAGAATGCCGAGCTAGCGAGTGAAGTGACGCTTCAGCCATTGCGCCGTTTCCCGTTGGATGCCGCGATTCTGTTCTCAGATATCCTGACTATCCCTGATGCAATGGGCCTAGGCCTGTACTTTGAAACGGGTGAAGGACCGAAATTTGAGCGTCCGATCACCTGTAAGGCTGATGTCGACAAGATTGGCCTGCCGGATCCTGAAGGCGAGCTACAGTATGTGATGAACGCTGTCCGTCAGATCCGTAAGGATCTTCAGGGCGAAGTACCGCTGATTGGTTTCTCTGGTAGCCCGTGGACACTGGCGACTTATATGGTTGAAGGCGGTAGCTCGAAAGCGTTCACCAAGATCAAGAAGATGATGTACGCCGAGCCTGCGACACTACACCTATTGCTGGACAAGCTTGCTGACAGCGTGGTTGAGTATTTGAACGCCCAGATCAAAGCGGGTGCGCAGTCTGTGATGGTATTTGATACCTGGGGTGGCGTACTGACACCGCGTGACTACAATGAGTTCTCGCTGCGTTACATGCACAAGATTGTGGATGGCCTGATCCGTGAGAATGACGGCCGCCGTGTACCAGTTACCCTGTTTACTAAGAATGGCGGTATGTGGCTAGAGCAAATCGCTGCAACTGGCTGTGATGCAGTCGGCCTGGACTGGACGATTAACATTGCTGATGCCAAGAAACGTATTGGCGACAAAGTTGCCCTGCAAGGCAACATGGATCCATCAATGCTATACGCACAACCTGAGCGTATTCGCCAAGAAGTGGCGACTATTCTTGAAGGTTATGGTGACGAAGGTACAGGTCACGTGTTCAACCTTGGCCACGGTATCCACCTGGACGTGCCGCCAGAGAATGCCGGTGTGTTTGTTGATGCGGTGCATGAGCTGTCAAAGCCGTATCATAAGTAAGAGCGGTTCTGGGACCTAGGTTACTCGTTCCTGGAAAGAGCATTAGAAGCCCATGCAGTTTACTGTGTGGGTTTTTTATTTGGTCCTAGGAAAAGCAGGCCCTAGGTTCAGGGAAGAGCAAGAGCTTGATGAATTGTTGAGTTTCGATGAGCTTGCTAGAACCGCACCTAGGAACCCTTTGCCTTTCCCAAGTGCTGGTGGACATAGTCGCGTATATACGGCACCACTTCTTCTTCAAACCAAGGGTTTTTCTTTAGCCACAGCGTATTGCGTGGCGATGGATGGGGCATCGGTATGTATTCGGGAGCCCACTGACGCCATGCTTTTACCGTCTCAGTCAGTGTTTTGGGTTTGTCTTTCAGATAACGCTGCTGGGCATACTGGCCTACCAGCAAGGTCATGCCGATATTGGGCAGCAATGGCCATACCTGTGGGTGCCATTGCGGGGCACACTCCGGTCTCGGCGGCAGATCGCCCGATTTCCCCTTACCCGGATAGCATAATCCCATCGGCATAATGGCGATTTGCTTGGGGTCGTAAAATGTGTCGCGATCGAGTTCAAGCCATGCCCGTAGTCGGTTGCCGCTCGGATCGTTCCATGGGATCCCGGTATCATGGACACGGGTTCCCGGGGCCTGGCCGACAATCATCAGCTTTGCGCTACTGGCAGCCTGTATCACCGGGCGCGGGCCGAGAGGGAGATGATCTTTGCAGATCTCGCAGTGGCGGATCTGATCCAGTAGGTTATCAAGTTGTTGCGACGCCATAGTGGCTGCCTCTCTTTACCTAATAGCCACGATCAAAGTCAATTTGATACATCAGTGGCTGTTGCCGAATATAGCGCTGATAGTTGGCTTCAAATATCTCAAATACCTGTTCGGGAAAGCTCTCAGCGGCAATGTGGGGCGTGATGGTCACGTTAGGGTGCTGCCAGAAAGGGTGCTTGTCATTAAGCGGTTCATGCTTGAATACATCGAGAAAAGCATGGGCCACACAACCGCGCTCGATAGCGGATAGCAACCCATTTTCACTCACAGCATTACCACGGCCTACATTAAACAGTAGTGCTTTGTGGCAATGGCTCAAGGTGCTGGCATTGAGGATATCATCAGTATCGGTTGTTGCGGGTAGGGTGGAAACCAGGATATCAGCCAGAGCCAACCCTTCAGCCAGTTGGGTGAACGGATAAACCTGGTCGAAGCTGGTTTCCTCTGTATGGCCTGAGCGGTTGATACCAATGACACTAAGGCTGAAGGTTTTGGCAACCCGTGCTAAGTGCGAGCCAATGGAGCCGGTGCCGAGAATAACCATGGTTCTATTGGCCAATGAGGAGTAGGGATGCGGCTGCCACTGGGGCGGTGACTGCTGTTGTCGGTACAGGCTGAGATGACGGATATGATCAAGGGTATACCCCATGACATATTCGGTAATGAGCTGGCCAAAATGGCCGCGGATATTGGTTAGGGTGTAATTCCGCCGTAAACCCTTTTGGGTCAGGGCATCAATGCCCGCAAAGGTAGACTGCAGCCATTGCAGCGCCGGATAGCATTCGAGCTGGGTGGCAATACGAGGAGGATCGGCCAAAATAATGGTGGCTTGTGCAGGGTCTTCCGTTATTTCAAGGCCCGGTAGCTGAGCCCGGGCGAGTAACTGTCGGTAAGTGTCATTTTGTCGTGCCACAATCAGTAACTTGTTCATTCCAGTTTCCTTGTTTGCTGGCAGTGTATAACTGCTAGCTTCGCTTAACACGATATCCTTATATAGGTGTTGCTTGATATTGGAGCCGCTTGATATTGAAGTGGCTTGGGTATACAAGTAAACTCCGGTGCAAATCACTATCGCAGATTATCCCATGCTAAAGAATCCAGTTCAGCTTCGATTAGAAAAATTAGAACCGTGGCAACACCTTACATTTATGGTTTCGCTGTGTGAAAGAATGTATCCCAATTATGCATTCTTCTGCCAAGAAACCGAGTTTGCGGATGAGCAGAAATATCGCTCTATTCTGGATAGTATCTGGGAAATCCTGACGGTTAAATCGGCAAAGATCAATTTTGAAAAGCAACTAGAAAAGCTAGAGGATCTGGTTCCTAGTGCTGATGAGCATGATCTTTATGCGGTAAACCCTGCGATTGATGCCTGTGTCGCTCTGGCCGATTTATTACATGCGATGCTGGACCGTGATCTGATGCTGGAAACGCTGACCAAGCTAAGTTCTCTGTCAGCGGAAACGGTAGCTGATCTAGAGTTCGCTCAGACGGGTATTGAAATCACCAACGAAAACCAAAAAGATAATGAAGCGGTTTGTGCCGAGTGGGATACGCAGTGGGCGATTTTCCGTGCGTTGAAAGAGGCGGAAAGGCGTGACATTGAGCTGATTAAAGACCTACGTCAAGAATTGCGTGACGAGCCAGTCAGTAATATCGGCATCGAGCTGTAAGCTGGAATGATCAAAATTGAAAAAAGGGGCCTGCAGGCCCCTTTTTTCGACTTCTATGACGGTTATTCGTCATCTTTGCTTTCAATTACACCATGGAGTTTTTTCCATTTTTCCCAGCGCTGGTAGGCCAGCTGCTGCATGTCAGTGTTCTTGTCAGCCTCATCGACGATTTCCTCGCCGACGAGGTGTTCGAAAATGTCTTCCATGGTGACAATCCCCTGGACGGTGCCGTATTCGTCCACCACCAGAACCAGTTGCGAGCGCTCTTGCATCAGTTGCTCGAAAGCTTTGGGTACGCTGGCATTATTCATGATCACCGGGATGGGGCGCATCAGGGTGCCTAGCTCTTTCTGGCCACGGCCAGCCTGGCTTTCGGCAAACAGCTCAAGGCGATGGACAAAGCCGATAATATTGTCTTTCTGCTCGCTATATACCAACGGCCGGGAAAACGGACTGTCCTTATGATCCGACAGGAATTCATTGATCGGCTGTTCGGCTTCAACCCGGAATAGTACCGGGCGTGGCGTCATGATCTTGGTAACGCTAACATCGCGGAACTGCAGCAGGTTGGTCATGATTTTAGACTCACCTTCAGCCAATTCACCCGACTCGATGGCCAGCATCGCCATTGCAGATAACTCATCACGCAGTTTCGGTGCTTCATGGCCTTTGGACAGGCGACGGGTAATTTGTTCCGAGGCCCAGACAAACGGTGTCAATGCCCATACCATCCAACGCAGTATATTGGCAGAGGCTGGTGCCAGTTGGCGCCAGTAGGTTGCGCCGATAGTCTTCGGAATGATTTCCGAGAAAAGCAGGATGCCGATAGTTAGTACTCCGGAAAAGACGCCTAACCACTGGCTACCAAATACCACTGTCGCCTGTGCACCGGCTGTTGCCGCACCAATGGTATGGGCGATGGTATTTAAGGTCAGGATCGATGCCAGCGGGCGATCGATATTGTCTTTGAGGGCAGCCAGACGAGGAGCTGATGGATGATTCTGCTGGCGCAGAGTGCCAATGTAACTGGGCGAAATACTGAGGAGCACGGCTTCGAGTACCGAGCAAATGAACGAAACACCAATCGCAATTGCGATGTAAATCGTAAGGAGGATCATGCTTACCTTGTCAGCTAATAAGGAAATTACACCTATATTAATTGGTGCGATAGCGAATAAATACAACTATTTCATTTTGCTGATTGGTAACATTTTGTGAACTTGCGCTCAGTTTATGGTTAAAGAGCCCGCACCTAACCACATGATAGCCGACAAACCTTTGCCACACGGGCTTCTTTTGAATTAGAGTTGATGCGTCTGAAGAAAAACCTTAGAAGGGAAACCTAATGAACAAGACCCAACTGATTGACCTGATCGCTGAAAAAGCAGATCTTTCTAAAGCCCAAGCGAAAGTTGCACTAGAGTCTACTCTAGACGGCATTACTGACGCGCTTAAGGAAGGTGACCAGGTTCAACTAATTGGCTTTGGTACATTTAAAGTAAACCACCGCGCAGCACGCACTGGCCGTAACCCGCAAACTGGTCAGGAAATCCAGATCGCAGCTGCGAACGTTCCTGCATTCGTGGCGGGTAAAGCACTGAAAGACTCAGTGAAATAATCTATACTCCGCCAGGTGATTCATCTGGCGGAGTTATTGTCATGAAACGTCTTATTTCCATTCTTCTTATCTCGCTCCTGGCTGGATGTGAAACCACCACTGTTCCTGAAAACTCTATTACTCCGATCCTGACACATACTGGTGGCCAGGCAATGGGTGATGCGACCTCGTTATACTGGTATTCATCCCAGCAAAATCGACCAGTCAAACTGGCTGAAGTCGTTGCTGCCGGTGATTACGGCAAATACCAATCTGATTATCGCTGGCGTGAAGGTAAATTACGTGAAATTAAGCGTAAGGGAATGCGGCTAAGCGATAATACGCTCAAGCCTTTTACCCTTCATGTCCGTTATGACACCCAGGGGAATGCGGTGTTCCAGCGTTATAACGTTGATGGCTCCGTGCTGCCATTGTCTGACTCTCAGCTCTATCAGCTAACCCAACAGGCTCAGAGCGCCGTCAGTATCGTTAAAAAGCAGCGTAAAGACGGTCAGTCGCTGATACAGGGCTATTGGCAAGGAAACCGCTTTACACGCTGTGGTGATGAAAAGCAGTTAGATATGACTTTTGCCCCTGCCTTGTCTGACTTTACTGCCCGGCAGCTTAGCCAACAGGCTCAGAACCGCTTTATCGTGGTGACAGGTAAGGTTAGGAAGCAAACCGTAGAGGCAAGCCAGCTGTTGATGTTGACTGACGACAGCGAGCAATGTATGACGCCACCTGTTTTACTGGGTAATTAACGAGAGCTCCTGATTCCGTCGCCATGCAGGCATCAAGGTGCTGGAGGAATGATTGCCCAATGGAAGGTTGAAAAAAACGCGCTGATCACAGCGCGTTTTTTTGTCGGTATGATCGTTGACGTTATGCCTGTTGTTCGCGCTCAATCGCACGGTAACCTATGTCATCGCGATGGAACATACCTTTCCATGAGATTTGTTTTGCCAGCGCGTAAGCGCGTTGCTGGGCCTCTGATACACTATTTCCCATAGCGGTAGCGCATAATACGCGACCACCGTTTGTCACAATCTCGCCGTTGTTATTGGCCGTTCCTGCCTGGAAGACTTTTTCGCCAGCGGTTTCTTGTTGAGGCAGACCGGAGATAACATCACCTTTCGCATAGTCTGCCGGGTAACCGCCGGCCGCCAGGACAATACCGACAGAGGCGCGTGGATCCCATTTGGACTCAACGGTATCAAGTTTTTCATCGATAGCGGCAAGGCACAGTTCAACCAAGTCTGATTGCATGCGCAGCATGATAGGCTGGGTTTCTGGGTCGCCAAAACGACAGTTATATTCGATGACTTTCGGAGTGCCGTCAGCCATGACCATCAGGCCGGCATATAGGAAGCCAGTGTAAGGAGCGCCTTCTGCTTCCATACCACGGACGGTTGGGTAGATCACTTCTTCCATCACGCGGTCGTGGATCGCCTGGGTCACTACAGGGGCTGGTGAGTAAGCGCCCATGCCGCCAGTATTGGGGCCGGTATCGCCATTGCCAACACGTTTGTGATCTTGGCTGGTGGCCATTGGCAAGACATTCTTACCGTCAACCATCACGATGAAGCTGGCTTCTTCACCATCAAGAAACTCTTCAATCACCACACGGTGGCCCGCTTCGCCGAATGCGTTACCAGCCAGCATATCGCGAACGGCGTCTTCTGCTTCTTGCAATGTCATTGCAACGATAACGCCCTTGCCTGCAGCCAAGCCGTCAGCCTTAATAACAATAGGTGCGCCTTTCTCGCGAAGGTAAGCCAGGGCAGGTTCGATTTCCGTGAAGTTTTGGTACTCAGCCGTTGGGATCTGGTGGCGAGCCAGGAAGTCTTTGGTAAAGGCCTTGGAGCCTTCAAGCTGAGCAGCAGCTTGCGTCGGGCCAAAGATAGGCAGATCTGCAGCGCGGAATGCGTCAACAACGCCAATAACCAACGGGGCTTCAGGGCCGACAATCGTCAGGTCAACCTGATTGTCTTTGGCAAAAGCCACCAGTGCATCAATATCTTCAACACCAATAGCGACGTTCTCAACTTTAGGTTCCAGGGCACTGCCTGCGTTGCCCGGTGCAACGAAAATAGTGTCAACATCTGAAGATTGCGCTGCTTTCCATGCAAGGGCATGTTCGCGACCGCCGTTACCAATAATAAGAACTTTCATCGTAATTTTATCCCTAACGCTCAATTCGCTTAAATGGAGATGCCCCTGAGGCGAGTCAGAGGCATTTTATTCATACAGAAAGACCGGCTTTTGTTATTTGCCGGTCTTCATTGCTTAGTGACGGAAGTGGCGCATGCCGGTAAAGACCATTGCCATACCGTGTTCGTCAGCAGCGGCGATAACTTCTTCATCACGCATCGAGCCGCCTGGCTGAATCACGCATGTGATCCCCGCTTCTGCTGCAGCGTCGATACCGTCGCGGAACGGGAAGAAGGCATCTGATGCCATTACGCTACCAGCAACTTCCAGGTTTTCATCTGCAGCCTTGATACCAGCAATTTTTGCTGAGTAAACACGGCTCATCTGGCCGGCGCCTACACCGATGGTCATGTTGCCTTTGGCGTAGACAATCGCGTTAGATTTCAAGTATTTAGCTACTTTCCAGCAGAATAGCGCATCACGCAGCTCGTCTTCGCTTGGCTGGCGCTTAGACACGACTTTCAGATCGTCCTGGCTGACCATACCCTGGTCACGGTCCTGAACCAGCAGGCCACCGTTAACACGCTTAACATCAAAACCTGTTGTTTTGCCAGACCACTCGCCGCACTCCAGCAGGCGAACATTTTTCTTCGCGGCAACCACTTCGATGGCTTCTGCTGAGACACTTGGTGCGATGATCACTTCCACAAACTGGCGCTCGACAATAGCTTGTGCCGTTGCAGCATCCAGTTCCTGGTTGAAGGCAATGATGCCGCCAAAGGCTGATGTTGGATCCGTCTTGTAGGCACGGTCATACGCTTCCAGGATATTGTCACCCAGCGCGACACCACAAGGGTTGGCGTGCTTGACGATCACACAGGCTGGCTGGTCGAACTCTTTCACGCACTCAAGGGCGGCATCGGTATCAGCGATGTTGTTGTAAGACAGCGCCTTGCCCTGGATCTGACGGGCAGTTGAGACAGAGGCTTCTTCTGGATTGCTTTCGACATAGAACGCCGCTGCCTGGTGGCTGTTCTCGCCATAGCGCATGTCCTGCTTCTTTTCGAACTGCTGGTTGAAGGTACGCGGGAACTTCGACTCATCGTCGCCTTCTTTGTTATCGCCGTAAGATGGCACCATCTTACCGAAATAGTTGGCGATCATGCCGTCATAGGCCGCAGTGTGCTCGAAAGCTGCAATTGCCAGATCAAAGCGGGTTGCATGGGTCAGTGAGCCGTTGTTGGTTTCAAGCTCGGAAAGCACGCGGTCGTAGTCATGGGCGTTAACCACAATCGTTACATCTTTGTGGTTTTTCGCTGCCGAGCGAACCATTGTCGGGCCACCGATATCAATGTTTTCTACTGCATCTTCCAGGGTGCAGCCAGCCTTGGCGACAGTCTGGGCAAATGGATACAGGTTCACGACAACCATATCAATCGGATCGATACCGTGCTGCGCCATAACGGCATCATCCTGGCCGCGGCGACCTAATACGCCACCGTGTACTTTCGGGTGAAGGGTCTTAACCCGGCCATCCATCATCTCAGGGAAGCCAGTATAGTCCGATACTTCAGTGACCTTGATGCCTTGCTCGGCAAGCAGACGGGCGGTACCGCCCGTAGAAAGGATGTCAACACCACGGTTGGCAAGAGCTTGTGCGAATTCAACAATACCAGTTTTGTCTGATACGCTGATCAGCGCACGGCGAATAGGACGAGCGTTTTCCATTGCTACCATCTCTTTATGTACACGGGGAATATTTGCCAAAAGCCAACGTCATATTGGCGCTGGATTTTGGCAAATACCCTCAGTTAGAATCGAAGGGTGCCATATCCCGAACTGGGGGCGATTTAATTTTTCCGATGGCGCATATATTACATGAATTCCAGCATCACGCAAACGTTTGCTTTTTTGGTTTTAACGGTGTTTACCGCAGGTGTTGGCTTACATCAAGAAAAGAGTCGGGTATGTATTTGATTGGACAGCTGGCAAAGTTATGTGATGTCAGCAGCGACACCTTACGATTTTATGAAAAAAATGGCCTGCTGAAGCCGGCGGGACGCAGCGATAGTGGGTACCGCCTCTATAGCGACGCCGATTTGTCACGGGTGAAGTTCATTATGCGCTCCAAGGCGATAGGGCTGAGCCTGGATGAAATCCGTGAGTTGTTGGATATCCGGCTGGAGGCTAGCCAGCACAGCTGCGCGGAAGTTAAAGCTATCACCCAGGCCAAGCTGGATGAAGTTGACCAGAAAATGGCCGAACTCAGGCGCATTCGCCTGGCGCTGAAAAAGATCAATGATGCCTGCTGTGGCCATGTCGATGATAATGCCAGCCATTGTTCTATTTTGGAAGCGCTGGGGGAGCATGATGACGAGGCGTACCAGCCCGATTCCAGTGCCCAGTGCTGCTCAGGGCGCTGTAAAGGGGAGTAATCTATCTGCTTCTCTGTAGTTGGGTAAGCCGGCAAACTGTGATAGTTTCGAGTTATCACGTAGTTACTGATAGGGAAAGTCATGTTAAACGTAAATGAATATTTTGATGGCCAGGTGAAGTCGATTGGCTTTGAAACTCAAGGCGATCACACCAGTGTAGGGGTGATGGTGCCTGGGGAGTACACTTTTGGTACTGCCGCGCCGGAGCGCATGACGGTAGTCAAAGGTGCGCTGACAGTGAAGTTGCCAGGCCATATCGACTGGGAAACCTACAACGCCGGCGATGACTTCGAAGTACCGGGGGATTCATCCTTCCAGGTGAAAGTGACAGATACCACCGCCTATCTGTGTGATTACCTCTAGACGGCCTGTTGTGAAAAAAGCTTCGCCCGCGCGAAGCTTTTTTTATGGCTTTTATTCTTTCGCCGGGATAAGCACGGTATCGATGATATGAATGATACCGTTGCTGGCTTCAATACCTCCGGCTATTACCCTGGCTCCGTTGACAGTTACACTATCTTCGCTGTTTTCGATTTTCACCGTTCCCCCTTGTAGCGTTTTAGGCAGTTTTAGCATGCTGACTTCTTTAGAAGAAATAGCGCCAGGCAAGACGTGATAGTTAAGAAGGGCTTGCAGCTGTTCTTTATTTTCGGGCCTGAGCAGATCGGCCAGTGCTCCATTCGGTAACTTATTAAAGGCCTCATCGGTCGGTGCCAGCATGGTAAAGGGCCCCTTTCCTTCCAGTGTTCCACTTAGTCCTGATGCCCGTATCACCATGACCAAGGTTTGGAAGTCACTGTTTGTTGCTGCAACCTCAACCAGGTTTATTTTCTTTTTTTCATGGTGGGTAGCGTTTGCCAGGCCAGAGACCGTGAGGAGAAAGAAGGCGCTGAGCAAATAGGGGATATAGCGTTGGAGTGTTTTCATTCGGTAACCCTCGTCGTTATTGTTTTGGTGTCATCAGAGCTTTGTACGTACAAAGAGGGAGTATGGTTCACGAAGGGATAAAAGTTGTCTTATAAACAGAAAAGGCCTGACACGAGGTCAGGCCTTTGATAACAGGGAATGAATTATAATTAGTTCATGCCGTATTTTTTCAGCTTCTTGCGAAGTGTACCGCGGTTGATACCCATCATGGTTGCTGCGCGGGTCTGGTTACCGCGGGTGTACTGCATGATGGTGTCTAGTAGCGGCTGTTCAACTTCAGCTAGTACTAGCTCGTACAGATCATCGACTTCCTGACCGTTTAACTGAGCAAGGTAATTTTTAAGCGACGCTTTGACAGAGTCACGTAGTGGCTTCTGTGTGATTTGGTCTTGTGAAGTTACAGTTGTCACTGTTAATGCTTCGGAAGTCAGATTTTGTTCGAACATATTCTGTAAGCTCTTCTAGTATTTATGCAACGTTTTCGAAGTAGCCTTGCAGCGCATCGAGTTGCTGTTGGGCATCTTCGATAGCGTTGAAGGTCCGGCGAAAATCACCTGCTGGTGCATGTTCTTTTAAGTACCAAGACACGTGTTTACGTGCAATGCGCAGCCCTAAATACTCCCCGTAGAAACGGTGGAGTTCCTGAACATGGCCCAGCATAATGCCGCCAACTTCATCCATGGACGGAGCCGGCAGGTGTTCGCCAGTTGTTAAGTAATGGTGGATTTCCTGGAAAATCCACGGCCGTCCTTGTGCAGGTCGGCCAATCATCAAAGCATCTGCACCGGTATAATCCAGTACAAAGCGTGCCTTTTCCGGAGAATCGATATCACCGTTAGCGATCACCGGAATTGAAACTGCCTGTTTAGCTGCTTTGATGTAGTCATATTCCGCCTCGCCCTTGTACATACAGGCTTTGGTGCGGCCGTGAAGGGCCAGCGCCTGGATGCCACACTGCTCGGCAAGTTGTGCGATTTTGACACAGTTACGGTTATCAAGATCCCAGCCTGTACGCGTTTTCAGCGTAACAGGGACATCGACAGCATCCACCACCGTACGAAGGATCTCTTCGATCAGCTCAGGGTGCTGCAGCAATGCAGAGCCCGCAAGTCGCTTGTTGACCTTTTTGGCCGGGCAACCCATGTTGATATCGATGATTTGCGCACCGTTCTCAACACTAAATTGCGCCGCTTCAGCCATCAGCTTAGGATCCGCGCCGGCTATCTGAACCGAGCGAATGCCCGATTCACCTTCGTGGACCATGCGGTTCTGGGATTTAGACGTTTTCCATAAGTCTGGGTTAGAAGACATCATCTCGCTAACAGCCATCCCGGCACCATAGCGCAGGCATAGTTCACGAAATGGCCGATCGGTCACACCCGCCATTGGCGCGACTATCAGCTGGTTTTTAAGTTGATAAGGACCGATCTTCAAACGTCTGTTCCTGACTGTGCCAGTAAGGGCGCGCATTTTACGCATTTTTTCCCTCTCTGAAAAGGCCAATAATTGAGCATTTAGTTTTTGATTTGCAAAACTGCATGATTTTCAACCAATTGACCATTTCTTGCACAATAAATTTGTCTTGAATAATCGACGATTACGCCTTGCGGCCCGCAATACGGCACCATTCTTCACGGGCGGCAATCGGGTCTAGGGCCAGTTCATCGCTGTAGTAGGTCGCGACGTCCTCAGCCTGGCTTTCGAGTACGCCAGAGATAGCCAGGTCACCGCCAGGTTTCACCAGCCCTTTGATGACTGGAGATAGTTCACGCAATGGCCCTGCCAGAATGTTGGCAACCACCACGTCTGCCAGAATACCTTCTGGCTGATCTTGTGGCAGGAACAGTTCCAGCTTGTCAGCGACGCCGTTACGCTCGGCATTGTCGCGAGAGGCTAAGATTGCCTGTGGGTCGATATCGATACCGATCACCTTGGCGGCACCCAGTTTGATGGCGGCAATCGCCAGGATACCTGAACCACAACCGAAATCGACCACGGTCTTGCCTGATAGGTCTTGGCCGTCGAGCCACTCTAGGCACAGTGAGGTCGTTGGGTGGGTGCCCGTACCAAAGGCCAGACCCGGGTCGAGCAATACATTTACGGCATCCGGCTCCGGCGCTTCGCGCCAGCTTGGGCAGATCCACAGGCGGCGGCCAAAGCGCATTGGGTGGAAGTTTTCCATCCACTCGCGTTCCCAGTCCTTGTCTTCCAGTTGCTCAACTTTATAGGCGAAGTCTTCTGCGATCAGCGAGCTGTTTTTCAGCATGGTGAGCACGAAGTCCATGTCGGCTTCAGCATCATACAAACCAATAACATCGGTATCACCCCACAGGCGGGTTTCACCTGGTAGCGGTTCGAAAACTGGTGTGTCTTGCGCATCTAAGAAAGTGGCGGACAGGGCGCCAGTTTCTTCCATCAGCATATCGCCAATAGCTTCAGCATTCTCTGCTGTTGCGTTCAGTTTTAGTTGAATCCAAGGCATGGGTAAATTCGCTTTAATGTTTGGCTACGGTTCAAGGATGCGAAGTCTAGCATGAAATTTAGTCAGCTCGCACCTAATTCATCGGCCCGTAGGAGAGTGTTGATTGGGATAAACCTGAAAAAAAGATAGCACCAAATGGTGCTATCTTGCGGGGATATATCATGGTCTATAGCTGATGTTGCGCCCTGGGAGCTGCAACAGGTTTGGCGAGGCTCCCAAGAATAAACGTGATCAGGCCGATTGCCAGGGTCGGGACAATGGCATGCATGCCGCCTAAATCTGGTTTGATGACCGACAGGCTGATATAGCACACCAAGCCGGAGAGCATTGAAGCAAACGCTCCGGCCGCCGAGGCTTTTTTCCAATAGAGCCCGAGTACCAGCGGCCACAGGAACACTGCCTGCATGCCACCAAAGGCAAGCAGGTTGAGCCAGATGATCATGTCTGGCGGATTGGTCGCAGCGACAAACACCAGGGCGGAAAAAATACCGGTCACCCACAGCGACATCTTCGGCAAGCGGGATTCGGCCTCTGGCCCTTTAGCGGCTTTCGGATTGATGTAGTTGAGGTACAGGTCTTTGAGCAACGTGGCTGAGGCCTGGATCAGCTGTGAGTCGATCGTCGACATGATAGCGGCCATAGGTCCAGCCAGGAATACGCCGGCGACGACAGGAGGCAGTACCGTCATCATCAGGGTCGGCATGATCTGATCCGGGCTGGCAATATCCGGCACAATCGCGCGGCCAAGGGCCCCGGCCAGGTGCATCCCCAGCATCAGGAAGGCGACCATCGCGGTGCTGATCACCATTCCCTTGTGCAGCGAGCCGCTGTCTTTGTATGACATGCAGCGTACTGCGGCATGGGGCAGGCCAATCACCCCAAAGCAGACCAAGACCCAGAAACTGAGCATGAACGGCTGGGTAAGAAAGTTATCTGGGCCAAACGGCGTGACCAGCTCAGGGTTGATGTGGTGTAGCTCGGTCACCAGCTCGCCAAAACTACCGCCTGTATGGACGATCCCTGCCAGGAGGGCAACGGTACCGATCATCATCATGATGCCCTGGATAGTGTCCGTCATCACCACGGCGCGGAAGCCGCCTATCGTGGTATAGAGGCCGACGGTGACGGCAAACAGCATCAGCCCGTGGGAGTAGGATAGCCCGGTCACTGTTTGCAACAGGCGGGCACCGCCGACAAACTGCACCACCATGGTGCCAAAGAAGGCCAGCAAAAGCGCCAGCGAGGCAAAGATGACGACGGCACGGTTTTTATAGCGGGCATACAGAATGTCATTGAGGGTCAGGGCATTGTGGCGACGGGCCTCAATGGCAAACTTTTTGCCGAGCACCCCCAACGTGAGCCAGGCGGCGGGCAGCTGGATCATCGCCAGAAGTACCCAGCCCAGCCCCATTTTATAGGCCGCTCCCGGGCCACCGATAAAGGAGCTGGCGCTGGCGTAGGTGGCTGCAAGTGTCATCGCGAGGACGAAGCCGCCCATGCTGCGGTTGCCGACCAGGTATTCATTGAGAAAGCCGCTGCCAGTGCGGCGGTGACGACGGGTAAACAGTGCCAGGGCGAAGACTGCCGCCAAATACAGGATCAGTGGAATAAGCAGTTGACTATTCATCCGGGGTGTCGTCCTTTTCGATTTCCAGTGACATATCCTGGTAGATGTATTTCACCATCAGGGCACACAACAGGGTAAAGATCACCGGGCCAATGATGCAGGCGAGCAGGAACCAGAGCGGAAAGCCCCAGTACAGTTCTGGTAAGGCATTGTGTACGTTGCTTGGTGCGAATGCATACGCTGAGCAATACCACCAGATGAAATAGGCGAGTGCCAGACCTATCGCCCATTTGGCTTCCTTATGAGCCTGACGATAGCGCGCAGAGAGCGTCTTCATGCCGAAGTCTCCAGTCGTTCAGCAACACTACTCAGAGAAGTGGTTGGTAATACTGAGAGTGAGTAATGTTCATACAAATAAAGGTGAGGTATTGTGGCAAAAGTTAGGGGACAGTGCTAGAAAGCATATCAATTTGCGTTGATTTGAAATAAAAAAGGCTGCCCAGAGGCAGCCTTTTCGTTTTTACAGTGACTAATTACTGTAGACCGAGTTTTTTCTCAAGATAGTGGATGTTCGCGCCACCATGCTGGAAGTTTTCGTCTGCCATGATTTCTTGCTGCAGAGGAATGTTGGTCTTGATACCGTCGATAATGGCTTCACCCAGTGCGTTACGCATACGGGAGATCGCCACATCACGGTTTTCGCCGAAGGTAATCAGCTTGCCGATCATTGAGTCGTAGTGCGGTGGTACGGTGTAGCCGGTGTAGATATGAGACTCCCAACGGACCCCCATGCCGCCTGGCGCGTGGAAACGTTCAATCTTGCCAGGGCAAGGTAGGAAGCGCTCTGGATCTTCGGCGTTGATACGGCATTCGACGGCGTGGCCACGAACCTGGATGTCACTCTGGCTGAATGACAGTGGCTGGCCAGCAGCAATACGTAGCTGCTCTTTGATCAGGTCAACACCGGTCACCATTTCGGTAACAGGGTGCTCAACCTGGATACGGGTGTTCATTTCGATGAAGTAGAACTCACCGTTTTCGTATAGGAACTCGAACGTGCCTGCACCGCGGTAGCCGATTTCGATACATGCACGGGTACAGCGCTCACCGATGTACTTACGCATTTCTTCAGTGATGCCTGGTGCCGGTGCCTCTTCCACGACTTTCTGGTGACGACGCTGCATTGAGCAGTCTCGTTCACCCAGGTGGATCGCATTGCCCTGGCCGTCAGCCAGTACCTGGACTTCGATATGACGAGGGTTTTCAAGGAATTTCTCCATGTAAACCATGTCATTGTTAAAGCAGGATTTTGCTTCGGCACGGGTCATTGCAATCGCTTCTGACAGGTCGGCTTCGGTGCGAACCACACGCATACCGCGGCCGCCACCACCACCCGATGCCTTGATGATCACAGGGTAGCCGATACGCTTGGCAAATGATTTGTTCTTAACTGCATCATCATCCAGAGGGCCATCAGAACCTGGCACACAAGGAACGCCTGCTTTCTTCATTGAGGTGATCGCCGATACCTTGTCACCCATCATGCGGATAGTTTCCGCTTTCGGGCCAACAAAGATAAAGCCAGAGCGTTCAACTTGTTCAGCAAAGTCTGCGTTTTCAGATAGGAAACCGTAACCCGGGTGGATAGCCACTGCACCGGTAATTTCAGCGGCGCTGATAATACGCGGAATATTCAGGTAGCTGTCAGTCCCTTTTGCCGGGCCGATACAGATTGATTCGTCAGCAAGAAGAACGTGTTTAAGGTCGCGGTCTGCCGTTGAGTGAACAGCAACGGTTTTGATCCCAATCTCTTTACACGCACGTAAAATACGTAGCGCTATTTCGCCTCGGTTGGCGATAACTAATTTATCTAACATAGGGCGCCCCGGTTACTCGATGATAACTAGCGGCTGGTCAAACTCGATCGCATCACCGTCTTCAGCCAGAATTGCTACCACAGTACCTGATTTGTCAGATTCGATTTGGTTCATCATCTTCATCGCTTCAACAATGCATAGCGTATCGCCAGCATTGACGGTTTGACCAACTTCAACAAAGGCTTTTGCTTCAGGGCTAGGCGCTCGGTAGAAAGTTCCTACCATTGGAGAAAGAACCTGGTGGCCTGCAGGTGCCGCTGGCGCAGCAGGTGCTGCCGGCGCTTCAGCAGGAGCTGCTTGAGCTGGCGCGGCAACAGGAGCGGCTGCAACAACTTGAGCTGGTGCTGCTACGGCTGCGACAGGAGAGTTGCGGCTGATGCGTACAGACTCTTCGCCTTCAGAGATTTCAAGTTCAGAGATACCAGACTCTTCAACCAGTTCAATTAGCTTTTTGATCTTACGAATATCCATTTGTCTTTCTCTTTATATGTTGTTCATTTAGCTTTCTGCATGCAGGCGTCGAACCGCTGCATTCAGGGCGAATTCATAACCATCCGGGCCAAGGCCACAAATCACGCCGACTGCCTTGTCAGACAAGTAAGAGTGATGGCGGAATGGTTCACGGGCATGGACGTTAGACAAGTGCACCTCAATGAACGGGATTTGCACCCCGAGCAGGGCATCACGGATCGCTACGCTAGTGTGCGTGAATGCGGCCGGATTGATGATGATAAAGTCCACGTTGCCGTGGGCATTATGGATGGCATCAATCAGTTCATGCTCTGCGTTAGATTGAATGTGGTCTAGCGTTACACCCAGTTCAGTTGCTTTGGCAGTTAAATTAGTAACGATCTGAGCCAGTGTTTGTTGGCCATAGTGGCCAGGCTCTCTGAGACCCAATAAGTTCAGGTTAGGTCCATTGATAAGTAAAATTCGTTGAACGGTCGACATCTTGACGTTATATCACTTGTTTTTGAGGATTTACTCTAACAACGCGCAGAAAGCTGCAACCTTGTTTCCCTGTGTCCCAATTTTGCTGACAAAGCATGCTTGATGAGCAATTATAGAGAATTCACCGCAAATCGCAGCAAAATACTGGTCTAATCACCACAATTAATGTGGACAGTTGTACGCTGTATTCATGGGATTGTAGAGTTAGACGGTTGTTTATTCGTAGAGTTCAGCCCGAAACATGCAAGTTGTGGCGCAGTCCACGCTTTTGGCTATGGACTTGTTTCATGTATCACGAGTCTGAATGTTTGTGGGCAGAGTGTCAGCGTGGCTTGGTTTTGTATAGTGTAGCTTGCCTGAGGGTGGAAGTACGCGATCTGGCTGGGATTTTTGCCGATTAATAACAAAACCGCCCGGAGGCGGTTTGTTATCAGTGCAGGAGAAAGGCTTATAGTACTTTCTGCTTTTCGGCGATGAGCTTGTCGACCACGCTTGGGTCGGCCAATGTCGAGGTATCGCCGAGGGTACCGGTGTCGCCGGTGGCAATTTTACGCAGGATACGGCGCATGATCTTGCCTGAACGGGTCTTCGGCAGGGCATCAGTCCAGTGGAGGAAGTCTGGCGTCGCAATCGGACCAATTTCCTTACGTACCCAGTCTTTGACTTCTTTATGTAGCTCGGCACTCGGGACTTCACCGTTATTTAGGGTGATATAGGCGTAGATGGCCTGGCCTTTAATGTCGTGCGGAACACCGACGATGGCCGCTTCAGCGATTTTATCAAAGGCGACTAGGGCCGATTCGATTTCTGCCGTTCCCATACGGTGGCCTGAAATATTCAGGACATCGTCGACACGGCCGGTGATCCAGTAGTAGCCGTCTTCGTCGCGACGGGCACCGTCACCGGTGAAATACATGCCTTGGAAGGTTGAGAAGTAGGTTTGCTCAAAGCGATCGTGATCGCCCCACAATGTGCGCATCTGGCCAGGCCAGGAGTCAATCATCACCAGGTTGCCTTCTGTGGCTCCCTCAAGGATGTTGCCCATGTTATCGACAATAGCTGGCTGTACGCCGAAGAACGGACGGGTTGCCGAACCGGGCTTCAGCTCGGTGGCGCCCGGTAGCGGGGTGATCAGGATACCGCCGGTTTCGGTTTGCCACCAAGTATCGACAATCGGGCAACGGCTGTCGCCGATGGTGCGGTGATACCATTCCCAAGCCTCAGGGTTAATTGGCTCACCCACAGAGCCCATGATACGTAGCGATGAACGGTTAGTCCCTTCAATCGCCTGGTTGCCTTTGGCCATCAGGGCGCGGATCGCAGTAGGGGCGGTATACAGGATATTGACGTTGTGTTTGTCGACAACTTCGCTCATACGGCTGGTGGACGGGTAGTTCGGCACGCCTTCAAACAGCAAGGTGGTTGCGCCATTGGCCAGCGGGCCGTATACCAAGTAGCTGTGGCCGGTGATCCAGCCGACATCTGCAGTACACCAGTACACATCACCTTCTTGGTAGTCGAATACATACTTGAAGGTCATGGTCGCGTAAACCAGGTAACCACCGGTAGTATGAAGCACACCTTTCGGCTTGCCTGTCGATCCTGAGGTATACAGAATAAACAGTGGATCTTCGGCATTCATTTCTTCCGGCTCGCAGTGGGCAGAGGCAACGGCTGTGGCATCGTGCCACCAGACGTCATGCGCGTCATCCCACTCGACTTCACCGCCAGTACGCTTGAGTACCAGGACTTTTTCAACCGTGGTCACGTCGTCGTTGGCAAGGGCGGCATCGACATTTTTCTTCAGTGGTACCGCACGGCCGCCACGAACACCTTCATCAGCCGTCACAACTACTTTGGCGTTGGAATCAATAATACGCCCTGCTAGCGCCTCTGGTGAGAAGCCACCAAACACGATGGTATGAACAGCGCCGATGCGGGTACAGGCCAGCATTGCAACAGCGGCTTCGGCAACCATCGGCATGTACAGACATACCACATCCCCTTTGCGTACACCTTGGCTTTTCAGGGCATTGGAAAATTTACAGACCTGCTCGTGCAGTTCATTGTAGGTCAGGGTTGCGTCATCGGATGGGTCATCGCCTTCCCAGATAATGGCTGTTTGGTCACCGCGGGTTGCCAGGTGGCGGTCAATGCAGTTGGCAGACACGTTCAGGGTTCCGTCTTCGAACCATTTAACACTGACGTGGCCGGTGTCAAATGAGGTGTTCTTAACCTGGGAAAAAGGTTTAATCCAGTCAACAATCTGGCCGTGCTCGCGCCAGAAGCCTGCCGGGTTGATCACTGACTGCTGATACATCTCGCGGTATTGCTCGTCATTGATATGGGCTTTGGCTGCGATTTCCTGGTTTACTGGATACACATGAACCTCACTCATTCTATTCTCCTTGTGTTCCGTCAATGTCCGTACCGGACCGGATAATTCAGTTTGGTATATAACTTCCGCTAGATCGCGGTTAGTCACAATTAGACTTTAGGATGAGAGAAGAGAAATTAGCGTGACAAGTCATCTGTTACATTGCATTTGCATTAAAAATCTTGCGCCGCGCAGGATGTCGTGTAACGAGATGTGATCAGGCCGATCTGAGGGTCGGGATATCACCATGTTTCAGGCGAACGTAAATTAAGGCGGCAGTAATCGCATCCTGGAGTGCATCATGGCGTTCTGGTACGGGCAGATCCAGGTGGCGACTAATTGCTTCCAGGCTGAGGTCGTAATAGGCATTGGGCAGCAACCGCTCGAGCCTTTCATGGTATAGGTGGCTGACCTCGACCATTTTGTTGGGCAAGGAGAAATCAAACAAACGCTGGAAATAACGGTCGAGAATGGTCTTGTCATAGCGAATATGGTAGCCGACCAATGGCCGATTACCGATAAACTTCAACAAGGCAGTCAATGCCTGCCGCTCATCGAGCCCTTCTTGGAGATCCTGGTGACGGATCCGGTGAATGGCAATAGAGTCGGCATCAAGGCTGACTGGCGCACGCAGGGTCAGGTGAATGGACTGGCTGGTCAGGATCCGGTTGGCCTTGATCCGGGTTGCCGCGATGGTTACCAGTTCGGCACTATGAGGGTCCAGGCTGGTTGTCTCACAGTCTAGCGAGACCAGCTCATCACCCTGATAGCTATCGAACAGCGTTTGGTATGGGCTGCTTTTGAATTTATTCTGATACCACCAGCGTCGTAAAATATTCATAGTTAGTCTCTGATCTGATAGTGATAACCCAGCCATTCTTTGAATTTCTTCACAACATGCAGGCTGTGGCGCAGCAAATCACGCTCGGCGCGGCTGAGATAGCTGATATTGAGGTGCTGCTGTAGCCCGTTGGTCTGGTGATCCAGCTGTTGCCTCAGGCGAAGCTTGATAAACAATTTAAGCGCTTCGCTCAGGTTTGATGCCGTTGATGGTTCCAGAACGTTGTGCTGTTCGAGCTGTGAAATACGCTGGAAGGTATTGTTGTCTTCGATACTGTGTTCCAGCGCCAGGGCGCGGATACCATGGACGATAGGGAAAACCCCGCCCCGCTTGATATCGAGTCCTTCTTTGCTGGCTTTCAGTTTGCCAAACAGGGTCAGCGGCACGCTGAACTTCAGTGCCGGACGGGTGAAGGTGGCCAGCAATAATTCCTGATCGGCCAGCTGCTGGTGGAGGTGTGTTTGCAGGGGGACGAGCAGGGCGCGATTGCCGGCAACGGCGTGGCTGTCAGCCAATATCGCCAAATCCATCATGGTGGCTTCATTGCCTGCCTGGGCGTATTCGCTAATAGTGTGTAACCACTCACTTTGGTGCTTAACCCATTTGGGGTTGTTGACCATAACCTTGCCAGGGCATAACGGGTAGCCGAGCTGGTGCAGGGTATGGGTAAGCTGCGCCATGACCTGCGGGCAGTCCGGCCAGTCGATCCCGTCCTGGATGATCAGGGCATTGTCCTGATCGGTCTTTAAGATTTGCTCGCCGCGTCCTTCCGAGCCCATCACCATAAAGCAGCAGTGTTCATGCATGTGTGGGGGAACCACCAGCTTAAAGGCTTTTTCAATAATTTGTTCGTTAACGGTGGCGATGAGCTCCATCACAAACAGGGTATGGATCCCGTTGTTAAACAGGGTTTCCACCAGGCGGTGCTGACTACTGGCTGCCATGGCCAGCTCTTCGATGGTTTCGGCCCGGGCAATACGCAAGGTCAGGACGTGTGAGTGGGTTGAAAACAGGCTCAGAACCTGGGTCAGATCCAGCATCCCGGCCACCTGGTTGCCATCGAGAACCTGGACCCGCTTTACTTTATTTCGGGTCATGGCAAGCATGGCATTGAACAGGAAGTCGCCTTTATTAACACTGATAACCGGGGTCGTCGCTATTTGGCTGACCGGGGTGGAGGCTGGGAGCGCTTCTAGCATCACGGCATGAAGCAGGTTGGTACGGGTAACGATGCCGTATTGTGGCGTGGTATTGAGCTCGACCAAGGCCGCATCCATGCCTTTGCTGCGCATCTGCTCTGTCACGGATTTGAGATCGGTATCGTGCGGCACGATCAGGCAGGGCTGGATGTTGTCGTCATTGACCTTGGTCAGGATAAACTCAGCCAGGTTCTGCTGCCTTTGTGCTTCTTCCAGCAATTGTTGGCGGCGGGCAAGGTTACCGTCAAAGTAGGCGGAGAATTGCTCGTTGGACTGATAGAACTCAACAAAAATAGCCCGGGGTAGCAAGTAGCACAAGGTATCTTCCAGTGCAGTATAGCGATGGCGGCTGCGATGCTCCATTTGTGAGCGGACATCAAACATATCGTCGGCGGTATAGTGCGCGAAGATTTCGTTGCTGTCTGCCGAGGTTTCTTCAACGCTGCCTTTGATGATGATGTAGAGCTGGGTGCATTTTTCATCCGCATCAATGATGATGTCACCGACCCGGTAGTAAGCGACATCCAGCGCTTCTTTGAGCAGGTGCTGCTGCTCATTGCTGAGGCGGTCAAAGGGGGGCAGTGAGGTATCGAACTTATCAGGCATAGCAACCATCCGGCTTATTGAGTGCATTGCGCACTGGAAAATTAGGTTTGGCAATGATGCAACCAGTGTCGCCCAGGATAGGCATTCGCTCCAGACGACTTTAGTCTACAGTGAGATCAGACAGAAAAAAGGGGAAGTAAAATTGTCTGATAATTTCATTGGGGAGGCGGTGGTGAATTCGGCATAATAGGCGCTCTTTATTCTTCTTTCTGCATATAGGACTTGGCATGTTTCGTAGTAGCCCCTATGGCTGGACCTCGCAGTATCTGCTCGGTTTCTTCTTTAACTATGGTGTTTATCTTCCTTTTTGGGCGTTATGGCTGGCTCATCTGGAAGTGAGTGCCTCGAATATAGGCTTGTTGCTGGGGCTGGGTTTTGGGGTGCGTTGTTTGGCTAACCTGGTGATCACCCCGCGCATTCACAAGGCTGAACATTTGATCCCGGCGCTGCGCTGGCTGGCCCTGGCCGCCCTGATTAGTTGTATTATTTATATTTATTGCGGTGGAAGTCTGTGGGCACTTACTATCGTTACTGTTATATACAACATGCTGGTTGGTCCGATTGTCCCGCTATCTGATGCATTGGCGAACCACTATGCCAAAGATGGCCATTTAGACTATGGTCGTACCCGGTTGTGGGGCTCTATTGCCTTTATTGCTGGCTCAACCGTGGTTGGCTTGCTGGCGGCAGAATATACCCCGGATGTGATCCCATGGGTGGCAGCATCGGGGCTGGTAGCAGCACTTGTGCTATCGATGCGCCAGCCAACCATTTTACCGCAGTCAGAAGCCGCTCATGATCAGGCTCGTCCGGCCCTGATGCAGCTAATGCGGGATCGTCAGGTACTGCGTTTTCTTGGCGCAGTTGCGCTGCTGCAGGGAAGTCATGCCGCTTATTACAGCTTTAGTGCTATCTACTGGAAAGAGGTGGGCTATAGCGAAGCTGTGATTGGTTACCTGTGGAGCTTCAGTGTAGTAGCGGAAGTGGCTGTCTTTGCCCTGAGCAAGCGATTGTTTGCGGGCTGGAGTATATCGGCTATGTTTCGCCTGGCTGCACTTGGGGTAATGGTGCGCTGGGGAGTAACGGCGACGATGACAGAGCTGCCTATACTCGTGATGTCCCAGGCCCTGCACGGGATCACGTTTGCCGCCTGCCACCTGGCAACGATTCGCTATATCCAGCATGCTCAGAGCAATCAGATGGTTGCTCTTCAGGCGCTGTATAATGCGCTGCCGATGGGGGCCTTTATGGCTATGATGACGGCGCTGAGCGGCTGGCTTTATGGGATCTGGGGAGCTGACCTGTTCTGGCTGATGGCCGTGATGGGTGCGCCGGTATTGCTAATGAAGATCAAGTCACAGCCCAGGCAACATGTTGTGACTAGCTGCTAGTCGTCAATAGCGAATTGAGATCGGCAAAAAGACGTTTCAGCCAAAGCTGTGATCGTCTTGATTGAGAGAATGGGTGTGAATTCGTTACTATAGCCTTACATCTTATTTACAATCAGGACGCATCATGGCACAGGGATGGATCGTCGTGCCGGTCTCGCTGGCTTATCTCGTACTGCTGTTTATTATCGCTTGGTATGGCGACAAGAAACCGCAATGGATGGCTGGCTGGCGACCGTGGATTTACAGCCTTTCGATTGCAGTCTACTGCACCTCATGGACCTTCTATGGCACGGTCGGGCAGGCTAGCCAGGATATCTGGTCCTTTTTACCTATCTATCTTGCGCCGATCCTGGTGTTTACCATTGGCTGGCGCATTCTGGCGCGGTTGATCCTGATAGCCAAGCGCGAGCACATCACCTCCATTGCTGATTTTATTGCGGCGCGTTACGGTAAGTCGCAAGGGTTGGCCGTATTGGTCACCATCATTGCGGTGGTGGGGATCTTGCCGTATATCGCCTTGCAGCTACGTGGTATTACCATGGGGCTGGAACAAATTGCCCCAGATTTGGGTCAGCACAGCGGGGTCGATGATGCCGATATCGCCTGGATGGTGACCTTGGCACTGGCGGTCTTTACGGTGCTGTTCGGCACCCGGCATATCGATACTACCGAGCATCACCGTGGCATGATGATGGCGGTGGCGTTCGAGTCGATTGTCAAGCTGGTGGCCTTTTTGGTTGTCGGAGTTTTTGCGGTCGGATTGTTGTTTGAGCTGCCTGATCTGCAGGCGGTGAAGCAGGAATACCTGCAGCCACATACCCCGAATGTCGGTAGCCTGCTGATCCACACGATGCTCACCATGGCGGCGATTATCTGCTTGCCGCGCCAGTTCCATACTATCGTGGTGGAAAACAGCCGGGCACAGGATCTCCATATGGCGCGCTGGGTATTCCCGCTATATCTAGTGTTGATGGGGATCTTTGTGGTTCCGCTGGCACTGGCCGGCCAGGCTATGCTGCCGCACATTTCCGCTGATACCTATGTGATTAACCTACCCTTGCAGCAGGGGGCCGACAGTATTGCCTTACTGGCATTTCTCGGCGGGACGTCCGCCGCGACGGGGATGGTGATTGTCTCGACGATTGCGCTGGCCATTATGGTATCCAATGATTTGGTTTTGCCCTTGCTGCTACGGCGGTTACGGGTATCGGGCCGTAATTTCAATGCTTTTTCCGGGATGTTACTCAATGTTCGGCGTGCGTTGATCCTGTTGTTGCTAATGGCGGCTTGGGGTTTTCACCAGGTCTTAGATGAAATCCAGTCGCTGTCAGGCATAGGTCTATTGTCTTTTGCGGCTATCGCTCAGTTTGTCCCCGCCCTGCTGGGGGGCATTTATTGGCGGGAAGGCAATCGCAATGGCGTCTATGCCGGTTTGTTAGGTGGTTCGGCAGTGTGGGTGATCACTATGATGGGCCAGACTAATATGCTGGCAGGTAGCGCTGAGACTAACCTGCTGCTGTGGCTGCTAACGCCACCGCAATGGCCAATACTGCATGAGTTGTCAGCCGTCGACTGGGGCATGTTGCTGAGCTTAGTTGTTAATGTTTCCTTATATTTCACGGTATCGCTGACCACCAGAACGTCGTTGACTGAGCGCTTGCAGGCTGCGACGTTTGTAGGGGCACCGTTGCCTGAAACTGAAAATGCCAGCTTGTACCAGACCCGGGTGACCGTTGCCGAGCTAGAGATGCTAGCTGCCCGTTTTGTTGGCCGTAAGCGGGTGCGTTATGCCTTTCATCAGTTTGCCGATCAGCATCAGGCCGAGCTGATGCCACAGCAGCAGGCATCGGCTGCACTGATCCGCCATACCGAGCGGGTGCTGGCTGGGGTGTTTGGCGCGTCTTCGGCCCGTTTGGTGCTGACGTCTGCCTTGCAGGGGCGCAACATGCAGCTGGAAGAGGTGGCCACTATTGTCGATGAGGCCTCGGAGTTATTTGATTTCAGCCGCGGCCTGTTACAAGGCGCGATTGAGCATATTAGCCAGGGGATTGCAGTGGTGGATAAACAGTTGCGGCTGGTGGCATGGAACCAGCGCTATTTGGAGCTGTTTACCTTTCCGCCTGGATTGATCCAGGTCGGCCGCCCTATTGCCGATGTGATCCGCCATAATGCCCGGCTAGGGTTATGTGGCCCCGGAGATCCAGAAGCGCATGTCGCCAAGCGGGTTGAGCATTTGCAGCGGGGCACGGCCCATACTTCCTCGCGGATCCGCCAGGATGGCCAGGTCATCGAAGTGCAGGGTAATCCTATGCCCGGCGGCGGATTTGTCATGAGCTTTACGGATATTACCGCGTTCCGCAAAGCGGAGCAGGCATTGAAAGAAGCCAATGAGAACCTTGAAGAGCGGGTGAAGCTACGTACCAAGGAATTAGAACAGCTGAACAGGCAGCTGGTATCGGCCACCCAGCAGGCGGAGCAGCAGGCCCACTCGAAAGGCCGTTTCCTGGCAGCGGTGAGCCATGACTTGATGCAGCCGTTGAACGCTGCCCGATTGTTTTCGTCATCACTAACGGAGGTTGCCAAAGAGGAGGAAACCACCAAGCTAGCACACCATATTGAAAGTGCCTTGGGGGCTGCCGAAGATCTGATTGGCGATCTGCTGGATGTTTCCCGGCTTGAAGCGGGTAAGCTACAGGTGAATGTCCATCCGTTTCCGGTGAGCGATGTCCTCAATACCTTGAGTGCGGAGTTTGGTGCATTGGCCCGCCAACAGGGGATCACGTTTGAGGTGATTAATAGCAATGCGGTGATTGTGTCTGATCCCAAGTTGTTGCGCCGGGCCCTGCAGAATTTTCTGACCAATGCCTTTCGCTATAACCCGAATGGGAAAGTGGTGCTGGGTGTACGGAGAAAACAGGGCCAGTTGAAGATCGAAGTCTGGGATAATGGCCCGGGGATCCCTGAAGAAAAGCAGGCTGATATTTTTGATGAATTTACCCGTATTGAACGTAGCGGCGTCGATCATGGCCTCGGTCTTGGGCTGGCTATTGCGCGAGGGATCAGCCGGGTGCTAGATCATCAGCTGTCGCTGCGTTCTTGGCCGGGACAGGGAACGGTGTTTGAACTGAGTGTTCAGCGTGGTGTTGCGGTTCCATCGGTCACGCAGCGAAAAGCAGCCGAAATCAAGGCGGCACCGCTGGCAGGTATCAAGGTGCTTTGTGTCGACAATGAACCCGATATTTTGCTGGGAATGGAAACGCTGCTGACTCGCTGGGGCTGTGAGGTCAGGTTGGCAGAAACTGTCGCCGGGGCCATGCAGTTACTTGATGATGACTGGCGTCCTGATTTTGTGCTCAGCGATTATCACCTGGCTAACGAACAGACAGGATTGCAGGTATTGCAGCAATGTAGCCTACGGCTGGGTAAAACCTTCAAAGGGGCTGTGATCAGTGCAGACCGAACGGCAGAAACCCAACAGACCATCCGGGGACACGGCTTCAGCTTTATCAGCAAGCCGGTAAAGCCATTGAAGCTGCGGGCACTGCTTAACCAGCATGTCAGGGAAGCGGCGAGCTAAGCGGAAGGCTATTTTGATCAGCTATCTGTCGGTGAGATAGCAAACGGGAGGCAAAGAAAAACGGAGCATTATGCTCCGTTTTGGTTTCTAGCCACTGACTATTGAGGCAGTATTAGTGATCCTGTGCAGCTCCAGCGCCTTTTGGATAACGGATGGATTCAACCATATCCTGTACTTCTGTCGGTACTTCGGCGGTGAACTTGTTCACAACAATCGAGACAACAAAGTTCAGACACATACCTAGTGTACCGATGCCTTCTGGGCTGATACCGAAGAACCAGTTATCTGGCGTACTTGCTGCCGGGTTGATGAACTTGAAGTAGATGATGTATGACGCGGTAAATGCGATACCTGAAAGCATACCTGCAATCGCGCCTTCTTTATTCATCTTCTTATAGAAGATACCCAAGATGATAGCTGGGAAGAAGGATGCAGCTGCCAGTCCGAAGGCGAAGGCAACAACCTGCGCGACAAAGCCTGGAGGGTTAATACCCAGGTAACCGGCACCGACAATGGCCACAGCAGCACCGACTCGGGCGGCTAGTAGTTCTTGTTTATCGGTCATGTTCGGCCTAAAGCCTTTCTTCAGCAAGTCATGGGAAATCGAGGTTGAGATAACCAGTAGCAGACCGGCAGCTGTCGATAGTGCGGCAGCCAGGCCACCTGCAGCCAACAGGGCAACCACCCAGTTTGGTAGGTTTGCCAGCTCAGGGCTTGCTAGTACGATGATGTCACGGTTGATCTTCATCTCGTTGCGATCATCGCCCGAGTAGAACATCTTGCCGTCGCCATTTTTGTCTTCCCAGTTAACTAGGCCAGTTTTCTCCCAGTTTTTAACCCAGCCAGGTGCTTGCTCTGCAGCGACACCTTGCATGTCCGGGCCATTGATAGTTTCAATCATGTTGACACGGGCAAAGGCGGCAACAGCTGGTGCTGTGGTATATAGCAGTGAAATGAACAGTAGTGCCCAACCTGCTGAAATACGTGCATCTTTAACACGAGGAACAGTGAAGAAACGGATGATTACATGTGGTAGACCCGCAGTACCGACCATTAGAGCGGCACAGATGAAGAATACATCAACCATACTCTTCGAGCCGTCAGTATAGGCGGTAAAGCCTAATTCCGTGGTTAACCCGTCGAGTTTATCCAGTACATAAGTTTCCGAACCTGTTAACGTTGAACCCATACCAATTTGCGGCAGCGGGTTACCTGTCATCATGATAGAGGTAAAGATAGCCGGAACCAGGAAGGCAAAAATCAGTACGCAGAACTGGGCAACCTGGGTGTAGGTGATCCCTTTCATGCCGCCTAGTACCGCATAGAAGAACACGATACCCATACCGATGATGATACCCATGTTGATATCAACTTCTAGGAAGCGGGCGAATACTACACCAACCCCACGCATCTGGCCTGCAACATAGGTAAATGAAACGAAGATGGCACAAAAGACAGCTACCATACGTGCAGTTTTTGAATAATAACGCTCACCGATGAAATCAGGCACAGTGAACTGGCCAAATTTACGTAGGTAAGGTGCCAGGCAAAGGGCAAGCAGTACATAACCACCGGTCCAGCCCATGAGGTACACACCGCCGTCGTAGCCGACGAATGAGATAATACCGGCCATTGAGATGAATGATGCGGCTGACATCCAGTCAGCGGCTGTAGCCATACCATTGGCTACCGGGTGAACACCACCACCGGCGACATAGAATTCACTGGTTGAGCCGGCACGGGCCCAGATTGCGATGCCGATATAAACCGCAAAGGTTATACCTACTAAAATAAACGTCCAGGTTTGGATATCCATGCTTAAACCTCTTAGTCTTCTTGTACGTTGAACTTACGATCTAGCGCGTTCATACGCACCACGTAGACAAAAATCAGGGCAACAAAGGTGTAAATTGAACCCTGTTGTGAGAACCAGAATCCCAACTTAAAACCGCCAAGTTGGATGTTGTTAAGGGCATCGACAAATAATATGCCTGCGCCATAAGACACCACGAACCAGATGGCTAGTAGGGAGCCCATCGTTGCAAGGTTCTCTTTCCAGTAGGCTTGAGCGTGCTCCTTGGATTCAAACGCCATTGTTATCTCCTTTCACGTCGTTATAAATCGCGTTAATAAAATGTTACGTAATGACAATAGCAACGATCAGGCAAGGAAACAGTGCAACTTTAGTCGAGATAAAAACGACAAAATCGCCCTAAATGCGGCGATTTTGTGAGCAAAGCAGAAGTTTGAGGATGTTAAGGAAATGTTGCGTTAGCCAAAGGTCTAACGGTTCGAATAAAAAAACTGGTGTGCAAGATAACGATCACTGAGTCAGATCCATCTGCTGCAGTAGGATCACCGCCTGGGTACGGTTTTTTACCCCGAGCTTACGGAAGATCGCGGTCATGTGGGCCTTGATGGTTGCTTCGGACACATTGAGATCATAGGCAATCTGTTTGTTGAGCAGGCCGTCAGACAGCATGCACAGTACCTTGTATTGCTGTGGTGTCAGGGTAGCAATACGTTCGGCCAGCTCGTTGACCTCATCGTCTTCGTCGCCGAGCCCTTCGGGGAAGAAGGGTTCGCCTTCCAGTACTTGGTTCAGTGCGCCGATCAGAGCTCGCATGTCACTGGATTTGGGGATAAAGCCAAATGCACCATGACTGCGGACCTGGCGTATGACGCTGGTTTCTTCACTGGCGGAGATCACCACCACGGGGAGATCTGGGTATTGGTTACGTAGCTGGATCAATCCGGACATGCCATTGGCCCCGGGCATTTTCAAATCCAGCAGCAGCAAGTCAACGTCCGGCTCTTTTTCCAGCAGGGAGAGCAGGGTATCAAGCGAATCTGCTTCCAGCAGATTGGCACCGCTTATGGCCATATGCACTGATTGGAACAAGGCATTACGGAATAGCGGGTGGTCATCGGCAATAACAATAGTGTACTGAGCGTCCATGGCAGTCATGTCTGATTGTTTTTAATAAAGCTATCACTGCTTATAGAGTAGATCAATTTGTTAACAGTCAAGATCTGAACTGGATCGGCTACTAGTACAGTTGCGCTGCAACTATTTGCTTCGTTTTTGTCGAAGGGGGCATATGAGCCTAGAAAAAGAGCACCCTAAGGTGCTCTGTAACTGTAGGTTTCAATTACTGAACCAATTGGTGATTTTCCAGATGGTTGAGAAAAGGGGTTGCTTCCATAAAGCCTGTCAGGCGGGCATTGCTATTGCGGTTGCCCTTCGCATCCCAAAAATCCAGCGTCGGCAGGCCGAGTACATCCATCTCTTTCAGTAGCTCGATATCAGCCGGCGAGCTTTTGGTAACGTCGGCTTGCAACAGAACAAACTGTTGTAGTTTCGGAGCAACAGCCGGATCGTGAAAGGTATATTTTTCAAACTCCTTGCAGGCTACACACCAGTCAGCGTAGAAATCCAACATTACCGGTTTGCCCTGGGCTTTGGCCTCAGCCAGAGCCAGGTTCAGATCATCAATGGTAGCAATGCGCTCAAACTCAACCGTGACGGGTTCTTGGGTTTGTGATGGCGCTGTGCCTGCCATGTATTGGAACAGCGGCTGGACTGATGCAAACAGGCCGAGAATAGCAATCACCGCCAGGGTGCTGCTGCGCCATGAGACAGCCAGAGTGTTTTTGATATGGTACAGCCAGCCGAAGGCGGCGATACCCAGCAGCGACCATAGGTAAGGTACCAGGTTGTGCGGCAATATACGCTCAAGCAAGAAGACCGGAACGGCCAACAGGATGAAGCCGAAGAAGACTTTGACATGGTTCATCCAGTTACCCGCTTTTGGCAATAGCTTATTACCAAACATGGCTGCCAAAATTAGCGGGATCCCCATACCGATAGCCAGCGCATACAGGGCGATGGCACCGGTTAGCAAGTCACCGCTTTGGGCGACATAGATCAGGGCACCGGAGAGCGGGGCGGTGGTGCAAGGAGAACACACCAGGCCGGAAATGGCCCCCATCGCAAATACTCCACCGGTATTGCCACCCTGTTGTTTGTTGCTCAGGCTGCTGAGCCAGGTTTGGATACTGCTCGGCAGTTGCAGCGTATAGGCGCCAAACATTGACAGGGCCAGCAGGACAAACATAACACTCAGGCCGATCAGAACATACGGGTGCTGCAAGGCGGCCTGGAATTGCATACCCGCTGAGGCCACGACCAGGCCGAGTAAGGTATAGGTCAGGGCCATGCCCTGTACATAGGTAAATGACAGGCGGAACGTCCGGCTATGGCTAAGCTGACCATTGCCCAGCACAATCCCGGTCAGGATCGGGTACATCGGTAGGACACATGGGGTGAAGGCCAGGCCGATGCCTAGGGCCAAAAATACCAGCGGCGTCCACCACTGATCGGCCAGATCGCTGGCCAGCTGATCCTGCTCGGAGGCTGGGGCTACTGCGGTTTGTAAGTTATTGATGTTAGTACTTACTTGCGAAACATCTCTTTTGCCACTAGCGTTGCCAGATTCACTTGAGCTTGCTGGTGGTGTTGGGGGTGAGCTGGCTACTACGGCGGATAACGGTACCTGGCGGATCTCCGGTGGATAGCAAAAACCGGCTTTGGCACAGCCCTGATAGCGCACGGTTAGTGTCGAACTATCGCTGGCTTCCACCACTGGAACACTGATGGTCAGCGGTTTGGTATAGATGTTGACGTCACCGAAAAATTCATCTTTATACGGCTGGCCTGCCGGAATATTGATGGTGCCCAGCTCGGCACTGTCAGAGGTGACCGACAGCTGGTGCTGGTAGAGGTAATAGCCCGGTTTCACTTGCCAGTCGAGGTAAACCACATTTCCTTGCTGGCTGAAGTTGAAAGGAAAGGCTTCATCGACGGTAACAAACTTGTTGGTATTGCTGTCTGAAAATCCCGGTAGGGAAAATTCAGCCCGAACAGGCAGGCTGGCTACACTGGCCAGTAACATCCCTGTTAGTGCAACAAGGGCAAGAAAACGGGAGAACCCGCTATATCGTTTTAATTTCATCATTCAGGTCAGACTCGTCTGCAGGGAATCCCTGTAAATGCAGAAAGGGTTAGATCAAACGGAAGCATTGTCAGTCTTCTTGAGCGACCAAGAAGTGGGATAACGATTCCGTCTGGATTTATTACTATACTCCCTCAGACCGTGTTATTCAGCGTTTGGTTTCATCTACCGTTAAATCAACACGGATCACTGCGCGATAACTATGAAGAGAGTGATCACTCACACGTTAGTGCATCACGCATGAAATCGGTGAAGCAGCGGATATGGGCCGGCACATATCCAAGACGCTGATAGAGCATATAGATTGGGCGCGGTGGTGAGTACCAGTTGTCCATCATCGTAGTCAGTAGCCCCTGCTCACAGGCATCGGCCACCACATAATTTGGTAGGCTGGCGATACCCAATCCATCGATGGTTGCTTGTTTGATGCTGTTGAGATCGGCGATCGCCATTTTCACCGGGGAGTTTATCCAGATGGTTTCCGGGTGTGCAGTGCTGTGCTTGTATGTAAGTGCCCACTCAAACTCAGGCACACTGGCCAAGCGAGCATGCTGGTTCAGATCTTGCGGGTATTCAGGTGTGCCGTGTCTGGCTAGATACAGCGGAGAGGCGACCAGCACCCGTTGTGATTCCCCAATTTTGGCAGCGGCAAAGCTGGAGTCCGGCTGCTGGCCAACGCGAAATACCACATCATACTGTTCCGGGCTGTAGTCATGGTGCTGATTGGACAAATGGGTCAGCGACAAGGTGATTTCTGGATATAAGGCCAGGAACTGGTTGAACAGTGGCATCAGCCGATAGGTCAGCAGGCCGACCGGGGCAGAGATCCGCAGTGCCCCGCGCGGATTTGCATCGCTGCTATCCTGAAGTTCAGAGGTGGTCGTTTCCAGTTCGTCAATCAGAGGCCTGCAACGCTCAAAGTAACTCTGCCCAAGGGGGGTTAGTGATACATTGCGACTGTCACGGATCACCAGCTGGCTGCCCAGGGTATCTTCTAATCGTTGTAACCGGCGGCTCAGTGTCGCCGGGGGAATATCTAACGCACTGGCTGCGGCTCTGAAACTTCCTTGTTGAGCAATCGCAATCAGGGTGCGCAGGTCGTCTAACTTCATACCATTTTTGCATCGCTGCATCACGCTTTTACCTCTATCGCCTAGCTCGCTCAATCACTACTATAACTGGGCAGGCTTTCCTGTCTTAAGCCTGATCTGTAGCAAATTGAGACATGACTCCGGATAGAACGTTGGGATTGACGAGCTAACCGGGCTGAACAAATACGTTGGGAATCTGTATTTGTTCACTGTCTTCGCCTCAGGATGGGGCGGAGACATTAAATCCTTCATTTTACCTTTCTTACTGCTTCAATTCTTTCTCTGTTTCCTGAATAAAAGTAACCAAATTTATCGTTGTTACGCCTAGTCCATATGTTTTATTAGTGGTTACTTACTTTTATGTCAAAAAGCGACCTTATCGAAATAAAGGTACGAGTTCCTGGATCCTAGTTCCTTGAAAAAGCAGGAAGAGCAGATCCTAGGGAAGAGCAAAATCTTGATTTATCTTTTAGGTTCGGAGAGCCTGTCGTGCAGGAACCAGGAACCAGGAACCAGGAACCAGGAACCAGGAACCAGGAACCAGGAACCAGGAACCAGGAACCAGGAACCAGGACCTATAAAAGAAAAGGCTACCCGAAGGCAGCCTTTATTATTTCCAGTTAATCTGGTTCTGTTACAAGAAGATACCACCAAGAGCAAAGCCCAGTGCTACAGACGTTGTGATGGTCACCACACCTGGAATGAAGAATGGGTGGTTGAAGACCAGGTTACCAATACGGGTAGAGCCTGTGTCATCCATTTCAACTGCTGCAAGCAGTGTTGGGTAAGTCGGTAGTACAAACAGCGCACTTACTGCCGCGAAAGAAGCAATTGCTGTTAGAGGCGCTACGCCAATCGCCAGTGCTGCAGGCATTAGGGCTGTGGTTGTTGCACCCTGAGAGTAAAGCAGCATAGAGGCAAAGAATAGCGTTACAGCTAGCATCCACGGATATTGCTCAAGGACTTCACCCGCAAGCTCTTTGATTTCAGTGATGTGGCCAGATACGAAAGTATCACCTAACCATGCAACACCCAGTACGCACACACAAGCACTCATACCTGATTTGAACGTTGCTGCATTGGCAATCTTAGAGGCATCAATCTTAGTAATTGTGACGATAGCCATCGCTGCGGTCAGCATGAATACCATGATCGCGTCGTTACGGCCCAGTGCAGGGTCTTCAATCAGGCCTACCGCGCTAGAAATCATGGTTGCGTAAGCAACTACGGCGATGATCGCTGTAATAAAGATGTAGGTAGCAGGCTTCGCTGTCGGAAGGATTTCACGCTTGGTGGCGCCCTGGATTTTGATCAGGCCCTTAGCCAGGCGGTCTTTATAAATTGCGTCGTCTTTTAGCTCGCAACCTAGGAAGTTAGAAACAAATGCACCTGCCATACACGCCACAAATGTGGTTGGGATACTGATAGCCAGTAAGGTTAGGTAGCCTACTCCCAGCGGTTCAAGAATGCCTGAGAAGAAAACAACCGCTGCGGAGATAGGCGATGCGGTGATTGCAATTTGTGAGGCCACAACTGCAATAGAAAGTGGACGAGAAGGGCGAACGCCTTGCTCTTTAGCAACTTCAGCGATCACTGGTAGGGTAGAGAACGCGGTATGACCGGTACCGGCAAGCAATGTCATGAAGTAAGTGACCATCGGCGCGTAGAAAGTGATGCGCTTAGGATTTTTACGCAGAAATTTTTCTGCCAGATCAACGAGCCAGTCCATACCGCCTGCAACCTGCATTGCTGCGATAGCCGTAATAACTGACATGATGATCAGGATAACGTCTACAGGGATATTACCTGCATCGACACCCAAAAGAAGAGAAAGTACCAATACGCCAGCACCGCCAGCAAAACCAATACCAATACCGCCGATTCGTGCGCCCAGGTAAATGAACGCTAGAACGACAAAGAGTTCTACACCAATCATATGATTGTCCTGTCTTAAAGTTAAAAAATAAAAGGGGGAAATCTGTAGCAAAAGGGGGCGGATCTTCATCCTGAAAATCCGCCAGGTTTTATCGCGTTTGCGTTTTTATTAGTTGTAACGCTTCGCTTTATATTCTGGATGCATCAGGTTCTGTACCGAGAAGATGTCATCTAGCTGCGCTTCAGTCAGAAGGCCGCGTTCTAGAACAACGTCACGTACGCTCTTGCCTGTTTCAGCACAGATCTTACCGACGATGTCACCTTCGTGGTGGCCGATGAACGGGTTAAGGTAAGTCACGATACCGATAGAGTTGAACACGAAGTGCTCACAGACTTCTTTGTTAACCGTGATGCCGTCAATACACTTGTCGCGTAGGTTGATAACCGCGTTTTTCAGCAGGTCGATAGATTCGAACAGTGCCTGGCCAATTACTGGCTCCATCACGTTCAGCTGAAGCTGACCCGCTTCGGCGGCGAAAGTAATGGTGGTGTCGTTACCGATCACTTTAAAGCAAACTTGGTTAACCACTTCAGGGATCACTGGGTTTACTTTTGCAGGCATGATTGAAGAGCCTGCCTGCATTTCTGGTAGGTTTAGTTCATTCAGGCCAGAGCGAGGACCAGAAGACAGCAGACGTAGGTCGTTACAAATCTTGGACAGCTTAACCGCAGTACGCTTCAGCGCACCGTGGATCATTACGTATGCGCCACAGTCAGATGTCGCTTCAATCAGATCTTCTGCAGGTACACATGGTAGGCCAGTTACTTCAGCAAGACGTTGAACAGCCAGCTCCTGGTAACCTGTCGCGGCGTTCAGGCCTGTACCGATCGCTGTTGCACCTAGGTTTACTTCAAGTAGAAGCTGGGCAGTGTGGCGAAGGTTTTTGATTTCTTCTTTGATCAGTACGCCAAATGCGTGGAATTCCTGACCCACGGTCATAGGCACGGCATCTTGCAGCTGAGTACGGCCCATTTTTAGTACATCGGCGAATTCTTTGTCTTTCGCATCGAATGCACCTTTAAGGTACTCCAGCGCTTCCAGCATGTTCATGATGCTGTTGTAAACCGCAACACGGAAACCTGTTGGGTAAGCGCAGTTTGTTGACTGGCTCTTATTGACGTGGTCGTTCGGGTTGACGATGTCGTACTCGCCTTTCTCTTTGCCCATAAGCTCAAGAGCAAGGTTCGCAATCACTTCGTTAGTGTTCATGTTAACTGAAGTGCCGGCACCACCCTGGTAAACATCTGACGGGAACTGATCCATGCACTTACCTGTTTCAAGGATCTCATCACACGCTTTGATAATGTATTCGCCAACATCTGATGGGATAACACCCAGCTCTTTGTTCGCCATCGCAGCAGCTTTCTTGGTGAAAACCATACCGCGAACAAATTCTGGTACGTCTGAAATAGTAGTTTGGGAAATGTTGAAGTTTTCAACGGCACGAAGAGTGTGAATACCCCAGTATGCGTTAGCTGGGACGTGGCGATCGCCAAGAAGATCTTCTTCGATGCGGGTTGCAACGTTTAGAGTTGCTTCATTTTTTTCTAGATCAATCATCTGAGACATGATGTAGCCTTAGTAGAATCTGCTAATAAAATTCAAATGTTGAGCCAATTCTGAAAGTTTAGAATCCGTTCCGCAGAGATTTTGGCTAGATGATCGTACCTGACACCTATTGTCTGAAGCTGATAATACTCCCCTTTAGTGGTAAAAACATAACCCAGATCACTTTTTTAATTTGACTGAAAACATTTGCACAAAAACACGATCTTGATCACGTTTTCTGTTAACAACTAGCTCGCGATTTATGTCGATAAATGATCAATTGTGACAAGATGTGAAGCTTCTGTTTTGTGATGTCAGCGTTGGTTAAGGTAACTAATTGTTGCAACTTTTGGTACACTCTGAAGGTTGAAAAGAACCTCATTATTCCCAATATTAAGGGATAGAACGTATAGTGATGACTTCGGGGCGATTTCGCCGTGAAGTGCTGAACTGTTTATCACAGACAACAACCACAAAGGGGTGAGTCGTGTTTCCTGTTTTACTATTTCTGTTTATTGTTGTTCCTATCATTGAAATCGCTCTGTTCGTCCAGCTAGGGGGATTTTTGGGCTTATGGCCAACGATTGCACTGGTCCTGGTGACGGCAGTTGTCGGGGCATCGCTAGTACGGAGCCAGGGAATAGCGACCCTAATGTCGGTGCAAAGCCGCTTGCAGCAAGGTGAACTGCCGGCGCAGCAAATTGTTGAAGGTGTCATGCTGGCGGTCGCGGGGGTATTGCTATTGACCCCGGGCTTTATGACAGATGCACTTGGGATGCTGGTCTTGCTGCCTGCCCCGCGTGCCATGTTGGCCAAGCAGCTGATGAGCCGGGTGAAGGTTCAGGGTATGGGATCGGGCTTTAGCGCCGGTTTTGGCGGTGGGCAGGGTTTCAGTGGCCAGGGGCCGTTTGACCACCATTCGGATCCGTCTAAGCAGCGCTCTTCTGACGGTGATGTGTTTGACGGTGAATTTGAGCGTAAAGACGAAAATAGAGATGATGACAACAACCACCGATTACATTGATACCTTTCAATAGAAGGTGCAGTTTGTTGAATACAGAGAAGGCAGCCAATGGCTGCCTTCTTGTTAATACTGTTCATATTCCTCCTGCAAAAAGGAGGGGAGTTGATTTAGCAGGATTTGGCTAAATTGTCATACATGCTTTGTCGCATTCTAACTGCATATAAGTAGGCCCCTATACCGCTAAGAGTATTGGCGACGGCGATACCGATAAATAGCCCCTCTGTACCCATTATCCAGCTTCCCAGCCAAGCTGCGGGCAGCAAGAAGGCAAACAACCGCAGTAAATTCCACACCAGCGCATGGATTGATTTGTGCATTGCGTTAAGCGCGCTGATCAGCAACATACATACCGCCTGCATACCGTAGCTAACCGGAACGACAATCAGGTAGTGCCATAGCTGCTCTTGTACAGCGCTATCTTGGCTAAATAGTGAGGACAGGGGCCAGCTGAGCGGTACCATCATAATGAAGATCAGCAGCTGGAACAGGATGGCGAAACGCATCGCCGTAAACAATGCCCTGAAAGCCCGTTGAGGGTTATTGGCCCCCAAATTCTGCGCCATTAATGGCATCAGCGCCGATCCGAGTGCCATCATCACAATCACCAACAGAGATTCTATCCGCATCGCGGCCCCATAGGCGGCCACCGAGGCTGTTCCCTGAATGGCGAGCAATGACATCAGTATGGCACCGGACAAGGGGTTCAGGGCATTCGACAAGGCGGCCGGTGTGCCGACTTGCATTATTTGGTGCCAGTCTTTACCGACGAGCCTTAGCTGCGGCAAGGCCAATAGCTTTTCCCTTTTTATCAAGATATAGAGCGAGTTGACCAGCGCAAATGCCCAGCTGATCCCGCTGGCAATGGCCGCCCCTTTGACGCCCAGTTCAGGAAACGGACCGAAACCGAAGATCAGCAAAGGATCGAGCACACCATTGATCACCCCGGCCAGCATCATGATTTTGGCCGGGGTTTTGGCATCCCCGGTGGCGCGAATGGCACTATTACCCGCCATGGGGATCACCAACAAGGGGATTGCCAGATACCAGACACTCATATATTGCTTGATGATGGGTAGCAGCTCCGGTGAGGCACCAATGAGGGTGAATAGCGGCTCGAGGGTCAGCAACCCAACACTGGATGCCATGATCATCAGTATCATTGCCAACAATAGCCCGTGGCTGGCGAAGCGGGCCGCACTATGGGTATCGCCACTGCCGAGCAGGCGACCAATTCGGGTTGAGATCCCGACACTGACTCCCATGGTGATGCAGTTTAGGGCAAAAGTGACCGGGAAGGTAAAGCTGACGGCAGCCAGCGCTTCGGTACCCAATAGCGAAATAAAGAAAGTATCGACCAGGTTAAACATCAAGATCGCCACCATCCCGAACACCATAGGAACGGTTAACTTGCGCAGGACGGTAGGAATGGGCGCAGACAACAGCCCATGTTTATCTGCCTTTCTTTCTGTTGACATAGTGGTCTCGGTGTTGGGATCCCCGCCTACCCTAAAGCAAAGAGTGTGACCGGGCAAAAAATCTCAGAGAATTTTTTGAAAAAAATAGCCTCGGGGACTTGGGATCTAGAAAAACGTCCCAACATGTTTAGGTATCAGAAAAAGTTAGCGTGAGACCACGCTGGCTTTATTAATTGTATGGATATTACCAAAATCAGGAGAGACGACCGATGAACATTCGTCCTTTACATGACCGAGTTATCGTTGAGCGCCAAGAAGTTGAATCAAAATCTGCTGGCGGCATCGTTCTAACTGGTTCAGCAGCTGAAAAATCTACTCGCGGTACAGTACTGGCAGTAGGCAAAGGCCGCATCCTAGAAAACGGCACAGTACAGCCGCTGGACGTTAAAGTTGGTGATACTGTGATCTTTGCAGAAGGCTACGGCACAAAATCTGAAAAGATCGACGGTAAAGAAGTCCTGATCATGTCTGAAAACGACATCATGGCAATCGTTGAATAATCCGATCACTTCGAATTAAAAATTAAGAAAGGAAGAAAGACATGGCTGCTAAAGACGTTAAGTTTGGTAACGACGCACGAATTAAAATGCTAGAAGGTGTCAACGTTCTAGCTGATGCAGTAAAAGTAACACTGGGTCCTAAAGGCCGTAATGTTGTACTGGACAAATCTTTCGGTGCACCAACGATTACTAAAGATGGTGTTTCTGTTGCGCGTGAAATTGAACTGGAAGACAAGTTCCAGAACATGGGCGCACAAATGGTGAAAGAAGTTGCTTCGCAAGCGAATGACGCGGCAGGTGACGGTACAACAACTGCAACAGTATTGGCTCAGTCTATTATCACTGAAGGCCTAAAAGCGGTTGCTGCTGGTATGAACCCAATGGATCTTAAGCGCGGTATCGACAAAGCGGTTGTTGCTGCAGTTGAAGCGCTTAAAGAGCTATCTGTACCATGTGCAGACACTAAGGCGATTGCACAGGTAGGTACTATCTCTGCGAACTCTGATGTGACTGTCGGTAACATCATTGCAGAAGCAATGGAAAAAGTGGGTCGTGATGGCGTTATCACGGTTGAAGAAGGTCAGGCTTTGCATGATGAGCTAGACGTAGTTGAAGGTATGCAGTTCGACCGCGGTTACCTGTCTCCTTACTTCATCAATAACCAGGAAGCGGGTTCTGTTGATCTGGAAAGCCCATTCATCCTGCTTGTTGACAAGAAAGTCTCAAACATCCGTGAGCTACTGCCTACACTAGAAGCGGTTGCTAAAGCATCTCGTCCTCTTCTTATCATTGCAGAAGACGTTGAAGGTGAAGCGCTGGCAACACTTGTTGTGAATAACATGCGTGGCATCGTTAAAGTTGCTGCTGTTAAAGCACCTGGTTTCGGTGACCGTCGTAAAGCAATGCTGCAAGATATTGCAGTGCTGACTGCAGGCACGGTGATTTCTGAAGAAATCGGTCTTGAGCTAGAAAAAGTTCAGCTTGAAGACCTAGGCCAGGCGAAGCGTATTACGATCACGAAAGAAAACACCACTATCATCGACGGTATGGGTGAAGAAACGATGATCCAGGGCCGTGTTGCCCAGATCCGCCAGCAGATTGAAGAAGCCACATCTGACTACGATAAAGAAAAACTTCAAGAGCGTGTAGCGAAACTAGCTGGCGGTGTTGCAGTGATCAAAGTTGGTGCGGCAACTGAAGTTGAAATGAAAGAGAAGAAAGACCGTGTTGAAGATGCCCTACACGCAACGCGTGCAGCGGTAGAAGAAGGCGTGGTTGCGGGTGGTGGTGTTGCACTAATCCGTGCTGCATCTAAAGTTGTTGGCCTTGAAGGTGATAACGAAGAGCAGAACGTGGGTATCCGTGTTGCACTACGCGCAATGGAATCTCCAATCCGTCAAATCACCAAAAATGCGGGTGATGAAGAGTCTGTTGTAGCTAACAACGTTCGTGCGGGCGAAGGTAACTACGGTTACAACGCGGCAACTGGCGAATACGGCGACATGATTGAAATGGGTATTCTGGACCCAACAAAAGTAACGCGTTCTGCACTGCAGTTTGCTGCTTCTGTTGCTGGCCTGATGATCACCACTGAAGCAATGGTTACAGACCTACCACAAGATGCAGCACCTGCAATGCCTGATATGGGCGGCATGGGCGGTATGGGTGGTATGGGCGGCATGATGTAATTGCCGTAATCGCTCATCTCTTTGCGGTATTAAGACAATATCGCTTTGAGCTGAACCATTACTACTTTCTGCGCTTGTAGATTGTTTAAAGCTGGAGCTAGTCTCCAGCTTTTTTGTACCTGTAGCAAATGGAATAGGTTGTCTAGTTAACATATAGCGATACCATCTTTTCTCGCATCTCGCATCTCGCATCTCGCATCTCGCATCTGTACCGTTCATCGGGGAAATTGCTCGAAAAGCTGCACGTAAATTAAAGTCGTTATAAAACAATGATTTACTTTCATTTCTGTGGTTGTTTTATCATGGTGTCACATTTGCTCAGCTTTTTGCTGAATTTTGCGAGAAAAGCTGCTCGCCACGACGTTTTGATAGTTCGTTGGCAGTAAAAGTAGTGTTCAAGGTTTAGCGGGTAAAAAGCATGAAAAGCTGCACGTTATTTTATTTATTTAAAATCAATCACTTAGTTGTTGTTATTGGGCTTTTGTTCAATGCGTTCTTTTTTGCTCATGTAAAAGCTGAATAAATCACAAAAAGCTGTACTGTTTTCGTCGGAAGTTAGTATATTAATCATGATAAGCTTTAGCGGAAAAAAGCTTGAAAAGCTGAACAAAGTATTATGCTTTAAAAACAGTGATTTAGAGCGGAAGTTTATGTATTGCTCTCAATGTGCGATATTGCTCAGCTTTGAGCTGTACATTCCTGCCAATGGTGCACGGCTTGTTTCCCCGTGATGTGGCTGAGGCTGGCTGCGCTTTCTTGCTGCAATTGTGTTGTCGCCAATTACGAAGCCGCGTATATCCGTGACGCCTGTCTCTTCAATGTACTACTGCACTATTGTTATGGCCTTGAGTCCCATAATGCTTCAATCACGCTTTCTGTGGCCTGTTGGGCTTCCATTTGCACAACTCAAATATCTTGGGTCCCTTCCCGTGGTTTTATAGCCAAAGAGTGCTGTCCACCATCTAGAGCGCATCCATTATTTCACCCTGATGAAGGACTGAGCGTCCATGAATGATGATTTATTTTTTATCATCAGCAGAAATCATTTGCTTAGAAGACAGCAAAAGACGGATCGGAAGTGAATCAATTGGTCCGTAGTAACCCAAAACAGATAAGTTAGTTTAAATGGGGAAAAGCTAGAAAAGCTGTACATGAATTATTTGGTTTAAAATCAACTCGTTATATTTGACGCTTGTAATTTTACACCAGCACCTCAAAAGGTGCATCTTTTTGCTGCCAAAGCGAACGAAAGCTGTACTATTTCGTGGTAAAAGTGCAGTGAGTGGAAAAGTGAGTTTGCTTAAAAAAAAGCTCAAAAAGCTGCACATGAATAAGTTGTTTAAAAACATATGTTTATGTGTTGCTTAGTGCGTTCAGAGCACAAGGGTCATTTTGAACATTAAAAATGTGTTTTTGGGTAAAAAAGCTGTACGCCGTTACAGTGGAAATGAGAGTGGCTGTGCCTAGACGGGCTGCACAGCCTACAAGAGCGGGGCGGTTGGTAACTACTGTTATTCCATATGTAGATCGAGTGGGGTCTTGCTGCTGCGACCACCGATTTCCCGGGTGAGCTTGGGCACGAGATAGCCCGAGACATTTTCCAGTAACCCCGCCATCAGTCTACGAGCTTGTGTATCAGTAACCATGAAGTGCGCGGCGCCCTGTACTTTATCTAAAACATGGAGGTAGTAAGGTAAAATGCCGGCGCCAAATAAAGCCTCACTCAGCTGTGCCAGAGCACCCACCGAGTCGTTAACCCCTTTTAGCAGCACGCCTTGGTTCAGCAGTGTGACATCAGCTTGTTTTAGCTTGGCCATGGCTTGGCGAAATTCATCATTGATTTCGTTGGCATGGTTAATATGAGTGACCAGCACCGTCTGTAGGCGACTTTGTTGTAGCAGCTCGCACAGGTGCTCGGTAACGCGCGATGGAAGTACCACAGGAAGGCGTGAGTGGACTCTGAGGCGCTTAATGTGGGGAATTTGGCTGATACCATCGATCAGCCACTGCAACTCATGGTCTTTTGCCATCAAGGGATCGCCTCCGGAGAGGATAACCTCGCTCACTTCCGGCTGGGTGGCGATATAGTCGAGTGCTGCCTGCCAATGGCGCTTTCCGCCCTTGTTGTCCTCGTACGGGAAATGGCGGCGGAAGCAGTAACGGCAATTCACCGCACAGCCCCCTTTCACGATCATCAATACCCGGTTTTTGTATTTGTGCAGCAGGCCGGGAATCGCATTGTCCTGCTCTTCCAGCGGATCGAGGGAGTAGCCATTATGCACCTCAAATTCTTCTTCGAGCGGGAGCACTTGCCGCAGCAATGGATCATAGGGGTTGCCAACTTCCATTCTTTCGACAAAGCTCATAGGGACACGCAGTGCAAATAATTTCCGGGCAGCGAGCCCTTGTTCCCATGGGGCGGGATCAATTTTTAGGGTTTTTAGGAGCTGAAAGGGATCGGAAATCGCATTAGCAAGATCATTGAGCCAGTTTTGCTCAACAGTTGATGCGTTTCGGGTTATTATATGCGGCATTAAATACAACTCGAAGATGTTAAGAGGATAGAAATGGCGTCTTTCAGCACCAATGAATTCCGCGGCGGAATGAAAATTATGCTAGATAATGAACCATGTGTCATTATCGAAAACGAATTTGTTAAGCCGGGTAAAGGCCAGGCGTTCAACCGCGTTAAGATCCGTAAGCTACTTTCAGGCAAGGTGCTTGAGAAGACTTTCAAATCTGGTGAGTCGGTTGAAGCTGCAGACGTAGTCGACATCGAGCTTGATTACCTATATAACGACGGCGAATTCTACCACTTCATGAACAACGAAACTTTCGAGCAGCTAGCGGCTGATCTGAAAGCGGTTGGTGACAACGCGAAGTGGCTGGTAGAAAACAACACTTGTACGCTGACGCTGTGGAACGGTAACCCAATCACAGTAACGCCACCTAATTTTGTTGAACTGGAAGTAGTTGAAACTGATCCAGGCCTGAAAGGTGATACCCAAGGTACGGGTGGTAAGCCTGCAACACTAACTACAGGCGCTGTAGTACGTGTACCGCTATTCATTCAGATTGGCGAAGTAGTTAAAGTTGATACACGTTCTGCTGAATACGTAGGCCGTGTGAAGTAATCATTGATTACTGCTGAAAAAAGGTCGCCCTGGGCGGCCTTTTTTGTTGCCTGCTGTTTATGAATATTCTGATGAAACACTTTATAAGGTGTTCTGAATACCGGACCGGCAAAAAAAAGCACCGCCTGAGCGGTGCTTTTTAACATGGCAATACCTTGATGATTAGATCATGAATACAAAGATAACAGCCAGCGCAGACACTAGGAATGCAGACGCGTAACACGCGATTTTACCTGCAACACCCGTGTGGAATTTCAGGTCGTGCATACCGTGGTGTAGACGGTGCATTGCATGCCACATAGGAAGTGCAAGCGTTGCAATCGTAAATAGCGCGCCAATGATGCTGGTTACGAAGCCTGTTACACGCTCATAGCTCATTGCTTCGGCATCAATCATGCCTAGTGGCACCATGATCCCCAGAACAAGTACGGTAACTGGTGTTAGCATTGCGAACCAAGTACCACCTGCACCAAACAGACCCCACCATACTGGCTCGTCAGAACGTTTAGGATTTAGATTTACCACGTGGTTCTCCTTAAACTAGTACTAGAACGACTAGTGAGATAGCAGCAACTGCCGCCCACTGCGCCAGCACAACAATTTTCTTATCAAGTGCTTTGCCTTTGATTTTAATCGGCATTACTTGAGGCATCATGCTGAAGAATGTTTGTGCGTGGAACAAGCTGCCTGCAAGAGCCAGAATGTTAAGCACAACAACGATTGGGTTAGACATAAAGCTTAACCAGGTTGCCCAAGCTTCAGGACCTTTCACTAGGCTACCTAAACCGAAAGTCAGGCACACTGTGAAAAAGATCAATGGCAAAATTGTTGCTTCACGAACCATGTAGAAGCGGTAGAAAGGATGATCTTTCCACCAGGTACGTGTCATTTCACGAACGTAAGGTTTACGGTTGCTCATCCTTATGCCTCCTGAGGCTTAATCATGGCAATAACAAAATCTTTAGAAGATTCAACTTTACCTTGGTTAACCGCTGCTGCTGGATCGACGCTCTTTGGACAAACTTCAGAACAGTAACCAACAAACGTACAACCCCAAGCGCCGTTTTCGCCGTTGATCAGCTTCATACGCTCATCAGCACCGTTGTCACGGCTATCCAGGTTATAACGGTGAGCCAGAGTCAGAGCGGCAGGACCGATGAACTCAGGGTTCAGGCCAAACTGAGGACATGCTGCGTAGCACAGGCCACAGTTGATACAGGCAGAGAACTGCTTGTATTTTGCCATTTGCTCAGGCGTCTGGTTGTTTGGACCATCTTCAGGCTTGCGATCGTTACCGATGATGTAAGGCTTGATAGCTTCCAGACGCTCGATGAACGGTGTCATGTCGACAATCAAATCTTTCTCGATGGCAAAGTTAGACAGTGCTTCGATTTTCAGACCGTTCGGGTAGTCACGCAGGAAAGTCTTACAGGCCAGTTTTGGCACCTTGTTGACCATCATGCCGCAAGAACCACAGATCGCCATGCGGCAAGACCAGCGGTAAGCCAGATCTTTGTCTAGGTTATCTTTGATGTAACCCAGCGCATCAAGCACAGACATGGTTTCGTTAAACGGAACTTCGAACATCTCGAAGTACGGTTCTGCATCTTTTTCTGGGTCATAACGCAGAATTTCAACTTTTTGGATACGGTTGCCTGACATTATGCCTGCTCCTCTTTTTTCGCTGCCGCTTCTGCTGCTTCTTTTGCTGCTGCCTCTTCTGCTGCCGCGCCGTATAGACGAGCCTTAGGCTGAGACTTGGTGATTTTCACGTCGCTGTATTCGATGCGAGGTGCTTTATCACCGTTGTAGAATGCTAGCGAGTGCTTCAGGAAGTTCACGTCATCACGCTCGGTGCAGTTGTCGTCAAGACGCTGGTGCGCACCACGTGATTCGCGACGAAGAATTGCTGAGTGAGCCATCGCTTCAGCAACTTCAAGGCCGTAACCCACTTCGATTGCGTATAGCAGATCGGTGTTGAATACCTTGCCTTTATCTTTGATGCTGATTTTCTTGTAACGCTCACGAAGCTCTGCAAGTTTATCAACAGTAGCCTGCATCAGATCTTCTTGGCGGTAGATACCACAACCTGCTTCCATGGAGTGACCCATTTCGGTGCGGATATCAGCCCAGTTCTCGTCACCTTCCTGAGAAAGAAGGGTATCGATGCGGTCTTGAACAGCCTTCATTTGCTTAGTGATAGACTCTTCGTTCCAACCTTTGAATTCTTCTGCACGCTTCGCTGCACCTTCACCCGCCAGGCGGCCGAATACAACAAGCTCTGCCAGAGAGTTAGAGCCCAGGCGGTTAGCACCATGTAGGCCAACAGAAGAACACTCACCGACGGCGAATAGACCAGAGATACGTGTTTCGTTGTTCTTGTCTGTTTCGATACCACCCATGGTGTAGTGTACGGTTGGACGAATTGGAATTGGCTCTTCCGCAGGGTCAACGTTCACGTATGCTTTCGCAAGTTCACAGATGAATGGTAGGCGCTCGTGCAGGTATTCTTTACCTAGGTGGCGAAGATCAAGGTGGACTACATCACCCAGTGGGTGCTTGATAGTGTTACCTTTTTGCATCTCGTGCCAGAACGCTTGAGAGACTTTGTCACGAGGACCAAGTTCCATGTATTTGTTTTTAGGCTGGCCGATTGGTGTTTCTGGGCCCATACCGTAATCTTGCAGGTAACGGTAGCCATTCTTGTTCAGCATGATACCGCCTTCACCACGACAACCTTCGGTCATCAGGATCCCGGTACCAGGTAGGCCTGTTGGGTGATACTGAACGAATTCCATATCACGTAGCGGTACACCGTGGCGGAATGCCATCGCCATACCGTCGCCGGTTACGATGCCACCGTTGGTGTTGCAGTTGTAAACTCGGCCCGCGCCACCTGTAGCAAGAACAACAGATTTAGCTTTAATACAAACCAGTTCGCCTTCAGACATGTGAATGGCGATAAGGCCTTGCACTTCGCCTTCTTCTACCAGTAGATCAACCACGAAGTACTCGTCAAAGCGATTGATTTGCGTGTATTTGATAGAAGTTTGGAATAGTGTGTGCAGCATGTGGAAGCCGGTTTTATCCGCAGCGAACCAAGTACGCTCAACCTTCATACCACCGAAACGACGAACGTTAACGTCACCGTTTTCCTTACGGCTCCAAGGACAACCCCACTGTTCTAGCTGGGTCATCTCGCGAGTCGCGTTTTCTACAAAATATTCAACAACGTCCTGTTCACATAGCCAGTCCCCACCACCAACAGTGTCGTTGAAGTGGTTATCTAAGCTATCCTCATCCTTGATGACGGCAGCGGAGCCACCCTCTGCAGCTACGGTATGAGAGCGCATTGGGTAAACTTTTGAAATTAGTGCAATTTCTAAGTCTGGGTTTGCTTCTGCAGCAGCGATGGCAGCACGTAGGCCTGCACCACCTGCGCCGATTACAGCGATATCTGTGGTAATAGTCTTCACAGCTATCCTCCGAAGGTAAGACGATAAAATTTAAAAAAGCACGCAACAGCGTACTTATCCTTGAAATCCTGAGTTTCATTCTATGAAACAATATCGATAGAAAATTTGATTTAGACGCAGCTTTTTTACTGAAATAGCCCAAAAGTATAAGGTGATTACAGAAAGTGTGATTATTGTCACAAGCTGTAATGTTTTGTGGTTGTTAATTCGCCGTTTTATTTTGTGTTAATTGTTTCTGGCTCATTAAGAATGTGTTTCGCAATATGTCATCAAGTCATTCATTTAAAAAAGAAACTAAATCGTTAGTGGTAGCGTGGTGTAACTTAATGTTGAGTTTATAGCACTTTGGTGATGTGGCTGTTGCGTATTTGTTTGAATTTAGTGGTTGTTTTGATAATGCTGATATTTAGCTTTTATATGGCGCCATTCATAATTCTTAATAATGAATGACAGGAGCTCTGGTTGGCTTTGAGGACGAAGTCAGTAGCTGCTGCTGAGAGGGGAGTTTGGTAAACTGGTTGACTCAATGATCCCCCGATAGATAAGAAGTGATGCTATGACTTTGCATTGGCAACCGACCGCCTCGATCGCGCAACTGAAACAGCGCGCTGCTACTATTGCCTCAATTCGTGATTTCTTTGCCCGCCGAGAGGTTCTGGAAGTTGATACACCTGCTATGAGTCAGGCGACAGTAACAGATATTCATCTTCATACTTTCCAAACCCAGTTTGTTGGACCGGGCTATGCCAAGGGGCAGACCCTGTACCTGATGACCAGTCCTGAATTTCACATGAAGCGGCTGCTGTCGGCGGGAAGTGGACCTATCTATCAGATCTGTAAGTCATTTCGTAATGAAGAGTCGGGACGGTTCCACAACCCCGAGTTCACGATGCTGGAATGGTACCGCCCTGACTTTGATCACCATGCCCTGATGGATGAGATGGATGAACTGCTGCAGTTAGTCTTGGGCTCAGTCCAGGCCGAGCGTATGACCTACCAGCAAGCGTTTGTTAAAGTACTCGGGGTTTGCCCGCTGGAAGGCAGCATGGCGCAGCTGAAAGAAGCCGCAAGTACCTTGGGGCTGGCCGATATTGCTGATCCTGAAGAGGATCGTGATACCTTACTGCAGTTATTGTTCAGTGTTGGTGTTGAGTCGAAGATTGGTCAGCAAGCCCCTGCTTTTGTTTATGATTTCCCTGCGTCACAGGCTGCGCTTGCGCAAATTAACCCGATAGATCCGCGGGTGGCAGAACGTTTTGAGGTGTATTTCAAAGGGATTGAGCTGGCTAATGGCTTCCATGAGCTGGCCGATGGTGACGAACAGTTGGCTCGCTTTGAAGAAGATAACCAGAAACGTCTGAAAATGGGATTGCAGCCCCAGCCGATTGATTTAAATCTGGTTGAATCACTGCGGGCTGGCTTTCCTGACTGTGCAGGGGTTGCGCTGGGTATTGATCGTTTGATCATGCTGGCGCAGCAATTGGATCATATTGATCAGGTTACAGCCTTTCCGATCCACATTGCCTGATTTTCCATACATTGCCAGTTAACCATACATCTAGCACAAAAAGCGCGGCAAATGCCGCGCTTTTTGTGTCTGGCTATTTACCGGATGTCACTCCAGGTAAGAGGGTGGCCAAAAATACCATTGGGTATTGCCGTATCTAAGCCAGAAGACACGGGCTTTTACTCCCTGACGATAAGCAGGGAGCTGGGGGGAACAGCAAGTTCTATATTGATAACAGCATCGACAGGCGGCAAGTTAGGATTTCAAGGCGTCATATCGAAGCGGTTTAAACTATAAGCAATTACAGCCTCAAATGCAAACGGTTATCAATTGCAATTGGTTGTTCATATAACTAATGGTTAATAGCTAACAATCAATCCGGTACCAATAACGGCCAGAATGGCACCCATCCAGGCACTTCTATTGGGGATGTTTCCGGTATGCAGACAAAGCAAGGGCAGTACCATGATTGGGGTCGTTGAAGAGAGCAGGGCTACCATGCCGACATCACCATAGCGTAATGCATAGAGGATCAAGGTCATGCCGACCGCCATGGCGAGAAAGCCATTGATGGCGACCATACCTAGAATTGGCAAGGTGATCGGCGTGACTGGTCGAAAGAGAGGGGCACCGCTGAGGCGCAGCAGGAAATGGGCGCCGAACGCACTGGCCATCCTGACCGCTGAGGCAGCTATCGGATCGATATCGGTCTGCATCACGGGTTTGGCAATAACAGCCCCGAGTGACTGACACAGGGCAGCAATGAGCCCTAAGGCGATGGCTACCCAGAGTTTGCCCCGGATCTCCTCCCAGGTATGGTTTTGTTGCTGGCCAAAAAAGATAGCGCTGGCCACACCGAGAAATACGAATAACCCGCCGACCAGTTTCCAGCCGAGTAATTCTTCGTTAAACAGCCAGATCCCCAGCAGTGCAGAAAAAACAGCGTGGCAGGAAAATAGCAACCCTCCCCGGCGGGGGCCGATCCGGTTAAAGCAGGAGAACAAGGCGGTATCGCCAATAAAGATGCCAATCAGTCCCGATAGGATCATAACCGAGGCATAGTCCCACTGCATGCTGTCCCAGCCGTGGTTGAGCATCGCCATGAGCGATAGCATGATGGTAACGCAGGCCATGCGCCAGCGACTGTAGGCAAAAGCACCAAGGTGGCGGGCGGGGGCAACTGAAATCAGGCTGCTGAGTGCCCACAACATAGCCGCGCCCAATGCTAGCCATTCATACCCAATCATCCCGACTGACATAACAATCCTTGCGAAAAATCAGCGCCGGTAGTGATTCCGGCGCTGGAAGTTGCCTTATTTTACACAAGGGGCTATGTCATGTTGATAATGTCTTCAATCATTCTTTTCATGTAGAACATGAGCAAATTTCATGATTTGCGAAGGGGGCGAGTTATACCCGAAAACGTGATACATCCTGGCGCATGGTCTCGGCTGAATCGTTCATCTCCCGGCTGCTCTGGCTGACCTCTGCAGTTTGCTCTGCGAGGTGATCAGAAACTTCCTTGATGGCCTGTGTATTGCGGCTGATATCTTCACTTACCGCCCGCTGCTCTTCGGCGGCGCTGGCGATATGGGTGGCCATATCCGAGATTTCCGTAATGGTATGGGTGATTTGGTTTAGGCTCTCGCTAGCCGCCTCTGCATAGCCGACACTTTGTCCGGCCAGCTCGGTGCTGGTTTGCATGCTGTCGACGGCCTGCAGGGTATTTTGTTGCAGGGTGTCAATCATACTGCGGATCTCCTCGGTCGAGTCATGGGTACGCTGGCTCAGTACCCGAACTTCATCGGCTACCACGGCAAAGCCCCGGCCCTGTTCACCGGCACGGGCAGCCTCAATCGCGGCATTGAGTGCCAACAGGTTTGTCTGCTCTGCAATACCTTGGATTGTCGACAGGATCTGGTTGATGCCCTGGGCATTGTTTTCCAGTTCATGGATAACATTGGCGGCATCCTGTACCTGATTGGCCAGTGAGGTGATCGCATCACGGTTTTGGCCGATAACCTGTTGGCCTTGTTCACACGCTGTCGTGGAGGCTTGTGCGGCTGCTGCCGTCATCTCAGCATGATTGGCCACTTCGCCTGATGTTGCTGACATTTCATGGATAGCTGTCGCTATCTGGTTGACATCATTTTGCTGATCGGTGACGCGCTGCGAGGCGTGGTTACTCAGTTGGGCCGAGCGCTCGGCATGTTGGCCTAAAGTCTGCGAATGGTTGACGACACCTGTGATCATGGTTTGCAACTGGGCAAGAAAACGGTTCATGTTATCGGCCAGTTCGCCAATTTCATCCATACGCTCGATTTCAATACGCTGGGTCAAATCGCCGTTGCCCTGTGCTAGCTGGCTGACGGATTGGTTCAGGTTATTCAGGGGGCGGAGCAGGCTGTTGATGATCATTGTGGCGATAACAGAAATGACCAGATAGAGCATGATTGATGCCAATACAACAAACTTGACCTGCTCTCCAATAGAGGCAAAGGCCAGTGATTTGTCTTCCACCAGTGCCAGTGTCCAATCGGTACCTGCTATTGGGTTGGCATAGATCAGCTTTTCCTGGTTGTCGCTATTTAGGGTGATGGTTTGGATTGTCTGACCGCCCTGTAACTGGCGGAACAGCGCTGGTGTTAGCTCGCTGTCTAGCTGGGTAATGGGTTGCTGGCTGAGCTTTTCATCGCGGTAGGCAACAATGTTGTGGTTACCGTCGATAAGAAAGGCAAAGCCGTTATGCTCCAGCTTCAGGTTCAACACTTGGTCAATGATATGGCTGACGGTCAAGTCGGCAGCCAATACACCTTGGTACCGGCCCTGGAAGGCTTTGGCAAAACTTACCACAATGCTGCCGTCAAAGTCTTGGTAGGGTTCGGTTAGCACCAGGCCGCCGGCGCTCGTGGCATCCTTGTACCAAGGGCGGGTGCGAGGATCATAGTCGGCCGGCCAATCTTCCGTTTTGTCACCATAGGCAATGCTGCCGTCACTGAAACCGGCATAGACTGACAGGAACTGACCGGCACGTTTGGTCAGTAGAAGTTCGCGATCGACGTTATCTTGGTTGGCAATCAAGGACTCGTTGGCCAGCATCATATCACTGCGGGTGTTGAGCCAATCGGCAATGTAGCGGCTGGTAGCCTGGCCGATATCGCGCATTTGGTTGCTGACTTCTGTTGTGGTTTCCTGTTTTAGCTGACTGATGGATATCCAGGCCTGGACGGCGCTGACGGAAGCAATAATCACCGCTATTGCGACCTGAATTTTTAATTTGATCGTATTTTTCATCTTAGACTCTCGCAGATGGCCAGGTTTATAGATTTATCGGTATGACGCAGTGTGAAGAGTTGTTGTTATGGCATCACTCGGTTTTTTCATCGGCACTGACGGGATGATCATCTGTGAGCTCTGGCAGAAAAACCGTGATTGCAGTAGCAAATAAAAGCGAAAGGTCAGAGTGGCAGGGAGAAGAATGCGAAGGCAATCATGCTTACCTTCGCAGGTGTGATAGATGCGGTGCTTTGCATTTGTTAGGTCAATACCATGGCGCCTGCATAGACAACAAGGAGGCCGACAATCCCGATAATGAGCCCGGTTTTGGCCATATCTTTACTTTCAATCAGCCCGGTTGAATAAGCCAGTGAGTTAGGGGGAGTCGAGACTGGCAAGATCATACCGAGTGACGCCGAGAAGGCGACAACAACCAGTACTCCCTGCAAGCCCCCCATTGCGACCAGGCTTTCCATGGAAGCGGCGACAGCGGCGGCAATCGGCATCAGCAGATTGGCCGTGGCGGTGTTGGACATGAAGTTAGCCATCAACCAGCAGATAATTGACAGTGTCAGTACCACCGCAACCGGTGAAAGGGCATCATAGTCGATGGCATGGGCTAATGCTGCTGCCAGTCCGGTTTTATCCAAACCGATACCGATAGCGATCCCCCCGGCGACCAGCCATAACACATCCCAGTTGATGAGCTTTAGCTCTTCCTTGCCCATGATCCCGGTAAGGGTGAAGACAGCCAATGGAATGATTGATACCACATAAGTGTTCATACCATGCAGCGAGGTGGTCATCCACATGATAATGGTGAGGGCAAACGTGATGTAAACCACGATGGCCTGCCAGCTTTGCTGGAAACGGCCTTCGAGCTTGAGTTCCATTTGCTGTTGCGTCGATGGGAACAGCTTTTGTAACAGCCACCAGGCAAAAGTCAGCTGTAGGGTGACAAACGGCAAACCCATCATCATCCAGCCAAGGAAGCTGATGCTGTGCTCCCCTGTGAGGTACTGCAGGGCGATGGCGTTGGGCGGGGTACCGATAGGGGTGGCGATACCACCGGTGTTGGCGGCAATTGGGATACACAGAACCAGGGCTTTGATCCCGATGTCACCCTTAGGGACTGAAGCGACAATTGGTGCCAGCAATGCCAGCATCATCACTGTGGTCGCCGTGTTTGACATGAACATCGAAAATACGGCGGTGATCAGCATCAGGCCGAGCATGATAAATTTGGGTTGGGTACCGAAGGGCTTTAGTAGTACCCGGGCGAGGTTGTTATCCAGTTCATACTTAGAGGCGGCGATAGCCAGGGCAAAGCCACCCATAAATAGGATAATGATCGGCGATGAGAAGGCGCTAAATATATCGGTGTATATCATCATCTCGCCCATTTCGTGGCCACTAGGTGCGGTCCGAAATAGGTGCAGCCCCTTGTCGGAAATCATGATCAGTTCAAGGGCAATGATGAGAATAGAAGTGGCAAAAACCGGGACAGGCTCGAGTACCCATAGCAGGGCAGCAAGGGCAAAAATGGCCAGCAACCGGTGCTGGATGAGGGTCAGGCCTTCTATCGGGATAGCATTGATAGGTAGCATCAAAATCCCGAGCGGGATCCCGAAGGCAATCAACAGCTTGAATAGCTGAGCAATGGATATCTTCTTCATAGTATGTTGGCTTGCTTATAGTTGTAGACTACCAAACAGCATACTATTTGACCGCTGGAAATTTCCTCGACATGGTCAATTTTTTGCACTAAAAAAGGGGCCGTCAAAGCCCCTTTTATTCCAAAGTGTTAAGTTGTTACGCTTCTACTTTTTCCTGGTGCTTCAACTTCGCATAAGGTTGGCCCATGCGTGTTGGCTGCTCAGGTTGCATGTCTTCGACGAAATGGATCATGTCTTTCGGGAACAGGTTGATCACTGTTGAGCCCAGTTTGAAGCGGCCCATCTCATCGCCTTTTTTCAACACGATGGCCTGGTCGCCAGTCGCCGGGTAATCCCAGCGGCGAACGTCTGGGCCCGTTGGTGGGGTTACGGTCCCTGCCCATACGGTTTCAATACTGCCGACGATCGTCGCGCCAACCAGTATATGGGCGATTGGGCCGTGTGCAGTATCAAAGATGCACACCACTCGTTCATTGCGGGCAAACAGGTTAGGTACGTTCTGTGCGGTAAGCGGATTGACCGAGAACAGATCGCCAGGAATATAAATCATCTGGCGCAGGGTACCATCACATGGCATATGGACACGGTGGTAATCACGTGGTGACAGGTACAGGGTAGCAAAATCGCCGTCCTTGAATTCGTCAGCCAGCGTTTCGTCTCCGCCCAATAGTTCAACGGCATCAAAGTAATGGCCTTTGGCCTGGAACAGACGGCCCTCTGTGATTGGGCCTAACTGGCTTACACAGGCATCAGCCGGGTGAGAGATGATGTCGGCCTCATCATTGATAGGGCGGACCCCTTCTTTGAGCTCGCGGACGAAGAAATCGTTGAAGGTCGCGTAAGCCGCAGGATCTGGGTTGCGTGCTTCAGACATATCAACCTTGTATCGGCCGATGAACCAGCGAATGACAGCGGTAGTCAGCATGCCGGCTTTTAAAGAAGCCAGCTTACCCGCTAAACGGGTTAGAGCATGTTTTGGCGCGCAGTACTGCAGGCCGATTTTAAGATTATCTTGCACGGTAGTTTTCCAGAAAGTGTCAACTAATCAACAACCTGGTTACTCTTATAACAACTTAAGAATAACTCGAACCAAGAATGATACCTAAAAGGCTGAGGAAAGTCAGTTAAATGCAGTGTGTTACCTAGGGGAGTAACATCCCCTGTTGCCAGGGGATGGTATATTAGTCGGGTTTATTGCGAGAAAACTGGCGGTTGGCAATGTTCTCCGACATGCTATCAATGATCTTGTGGTAGCTATCGTAGCGCTCTCGGCTAATTTTTCCCTCTTCCATGGCCTCCCGAATGATACAGCCTGGGTCGTCGCCGTGCTTACAGTCACGGAACTTACATCCGCCGAGGTATTCTCGGAACTCGACAAAGGCTTCGGTCACTTGTTCTGGTTCTAAATGCCACAGGCCAAACTCTCGTACCCCCGGTGAATCGATCAAATCGCCACCACCTGGGAAGTGATAGAGTCGTGCCGCGGTCGTGGTGTGCGTGCCTAAACCTGAGTTTTCAGAGACATCGCCGATTTCGGCATCGACTTCAGGCATCAGTGAGTTCACCATGCTAGATTTGCCGACGCCTGACTGGCCTGCAAAGATATTAACATGACCTTTCAGGTCATCTTTAAGGCTTTCCATCCCTTCTCCGGTATCGGAGCTGACATAGCGTAGTTCATAACCGATGTCCTGGTACAGAGACAGAGTCTGCTCAATCTGTAGGCGGCTTTCAGCATCCAGCAAGTCGACTTTATTGAGGACGATCAGTGGCTCAACGCCCACGGTTTCGGCCGCAATCAGGTAGCGGTCGATAATGTTGAGGGAAAGCTCCGGCAATACCGCCGACACAATGATGATGCGATTTACATTGGCTGCTACGGCCTTTACGCCATCATAATAATCGGGGCGGGTCAGCATCGATTCCCGTTCGTGAACGGCTTCGACGACACCTGCGATCCCCTGCAGGGCTTCAACACCAGGACGCCAGACCACCCGATCACCTGAAACCAGGCTCTGGATACTACGGCGCAGGTTACAGCGGTGGATCAGCCCGGTTTCCGGATCTTCAATATCGGCATGTTGGCCAAAGCGAGTGATCACTAAGCCTTCACGAGCGGTTTCCAGCAGGGTTTCATCCCACTGTACGTCATCTTTATCACGACGTAGTCGTTTATTTTGGTTCGAGCGTACGCGACGGCTCTGACCTTTGGTAAGCTTTTTCTTTTTTGCCACAAGAATATCGTTCAGTTAAGTTGGCTTACGGTAATATACCCGTTGGAAGAATTATCTGGCCCGGTTGGGGTTCAGATAATGGCTCCGTTTGGTAGTATCATACATGGTTTACTCATAAAATAGGCAATATCCGATGACGATCAGCGATCAGAACCTGATTTGGATTGATTTGGAGATGACTGGACTGGATCCGGAAATACATCAAATCATTGAAATCGCAACCATAGTGACAGATGCTCAACTTAATATTTTAGCTGAGGGCCCTGTACTCGCTATTCACCAGCCTGAAGCGGAATTGGCCAAAATGGATGAGTGGTGCACGACTACGCATACCAAGAGTGGGCTGGTTGAGCGGATCCGCCAGAGTAAGGTGAGTGAGGAAGAAGCAGTTCGCCAGACCATTGCTTTCTTGGAGCTGTGGGTACCGAAAGGCGCATCACCTATATGTGGCAACAGCATAGGGCAGGATCGCCGTTTCCTATATAAGCATATGTCTGAGCTAGAGCAGTACTTCCATTATCGCTATCTAGATGTCAGTACCCTAAAAGAGCTAACCCGTCGCTGGAAGCCAGAGCTTCTTAATGGTTTTTCCAAGAAAGGGAGTCACTTAGCATTGGATGATATCCGTGATTCGATTGCTGAATTGCGCTACTATCGTGAGCATATTTTCAGTATTTGATGGTAAAATGAGCGCTTGGAGGGAAATCTGCGGGTTTTTTTTGAGAACTATTGCATCCGTAAATTTTCCTCGTATAATGCGCAGCCTCGAAAGGCAATTATCAATTGGTTGCTTTCGACAGTACGGACGCGGGGTGGAGCAGCTTGGTAGCTCGTCGGGCTCATAACCCGAAGGTCGTCGGTTCAAATCCGGCCCCCGCAACCACTTTCTCATTTTTGAGAAATATGCGACACTAGCTCAGCTGGTAGAGCGCAACCTTGCCAAGGTTGAGGTCACGAGTTCGAACCTCGTGTGTCGCTCCAATTTGATAGTTCATGGCCTAACGGCGGTGAACGGAAGGTGAAAGACTTCCATGTGATGCGACACTAGCTCAGCTGGTAGAGCGCAACCTTGCCAAGGTTGAGGTCACGAGTTCGAACCTCGTGTGTCGCTCCAATTTGATAGTTCATGGCCTAACGGCGGTGAGCGGAAGATGAAAGACTTCCATGTGATGCGACACTAGCTCAGCTGGTAGAGCGCAACCTTGCCAAGGTTGAGGTCACGAGTTCGAACCTCGTGTGTCGCTCCAATTTGATAGTTCATGGCCTAACGGCGGTGAGCGGAAGATGAAAGACTTCCATGTGATGCGACACTAGCTCAGCTGGTAGAGCGCAACCTTGCCAAGGTTGAGGTCACGAGTTCGAACCTCGTGTGTCGCTCCAATTTGATAGTTCACGGCCTGACGGCGGTGAGCGGAAGATGAAAGACTTCCATGTGATGCGACACTAGCTCAGCTGGTAGAGCGCAACCTTGCCAAGGTTGAGGTCACGAGTTCGAACCTCGTGTGTCGCTCCAAATTTAAGAGAGTCATGGCTGCCACACGAGGAACCTCGTGTACCTAGCCGGCCGCGACGCTCCAAATTGAGTTGTCATCGTACTTTGAACGGTGAAATATAAATCGGACGCGGGATGGAGCAGTTTGGTAGCTCGTCGGGCTCATAACCCGAAGGTCGTCGGTTCAAATCCGGCTCCCGCAACCAATTTACTTGTTGAGATACAAGCATGCGACACTAGCTCAGCTGGTAGAGCGCAACCTTGCCAAGGTTGAGGTCACGAGTTCGAACCTCGTGTGTCGCTCCAAATTTAAGAGAGTCATGGCTGCCACACGAGGAACCTCGTGTACCTAGCCGGCCGCGACGCTCCAAATTGAGTTGTCATCGTACTTTGAACGGTGAAATATAAATCGGACGCGGGATGGAGCAGTTTGGTAGCTCGTCGGGCTCATAACCCGAAGGTCGTCGGTTCAAATCCGGCTCCCGCAACCAATTTACTTGTTGAGATACAAGCATGCGACACTAGCTCAGCTGGTAGAGCGCAACCTTGCCAAGGTTGAGGTCACGAGTTCGAACCTCGTGTGTCGCTCCAAATTTAAGAGAGTCATGGCTGCCACACGAGGAACCTCGTGTACCTAGCCGGCCGCGACGCTCCAAATTGAGTTGTCATCGTACTTTGAACGGTGAAATATAAATCGGACGCGGGATGGAGCAGTTTGGTAGCTCGTCGGGCTCATAACCCGAAGGTCGTCGGTTCAAATCCGGCTCCCGCAACCAATTTACTTGTTGAGATACAAGCATGCGACACTAGCTCAGCTGGTAGAGCGCAACCTTGCCAAGGTTGAGGTCACGAGTTCGAACCTCGTGTGTCGCTCCAAATTTAAGAGAGTCATGGCTGCCACACGAGGAACCTCGTGTACCTAGCCGGCCGCGACGCTCCAAATTGAGTTGTCATCGTACTTTGAACGGTGAAATATAAATCGGACGCGGGATGGAGCAGTTTGGTAGCTCGTCGGGCTCATAACCCGAAGGTCGTCGGTTCAAATCCGGCTCCCGCAACCAATTTACTTGTTGAGATACAAGCATGCGACACTAGCTCAGCTGGTAGAGCGCAACCTTGCCAAGGTTGAGGTCACGAGTTCGAACCTCGTGTGTCGCTCCAAATTTAAGAGAGTCATGGCTGCCACACGAGGAACCTCGTGTACCTAGCCGGCCGCGACGCTCCAAATTGAGTTGTCATCGTACTTTGAACGGTGAAATATAAATCGGACGCGGGATGGAGCAGTTTGGTAGCTCGTCGGGCTCATAACCCGAAGGTCGTCGGTTCAAATCCGGCTCCCGCAACCAATTTACTTGTTGAGATACAAGCATGCGACACTAGCTCAGCTGGTAGAGCGCAACCTTGCCAAGGTTGAGGTCACGAGTTCGAACCTCGTGTGTCGCTCCAAATTTAAGAGAGTCATGGCTGCCACACGAGGAACCTCGTGTACCTAGCCGGCCGCGACGCTCCAAATTGAGTTGTCATCGTACTTTGAACGGTGAAATATAAATCGGACGCGGGATGGAGCAGTTTGGTAGCTCGTCGGGCTCATAACCCGAAGGTCGTCGGTTCAAATCCGGCTCCCGCAACCAATTTACTTGTTGAGATACAAGCATGCGACACTAGCTCAGCTGGTAGAGCGCAACCTTGCCAAGGTTGAGGTCACGAGTTCGAACCTCGTGTGTCGCTCCAAATTTAAGAGAGTCATGGCTGCCACACGAGGAACCTCGTGTACCTAGCCGGCCGCGACGCTCCAAATTGAGTTGTCATCGTACTTTGAACGGTGAAATATAAATCGGACGCGGGATGGAGCAGTTTGGTAGCTCGTCGGGCTCATAACCCGAAGGTCGTCGGTTCAAATCCGGCTCCCGCAACCAATTTACTTGTTGAGATACAAGCATGCGACACTAGCTCAGCTGGTAGCATACAACCTTATTAAGGTTGAGGTCACGCCTAGTTCCTTGAAGATCGGGAACCTCGTGTGTCGCTCCAATTTCAAAGAGAGTCATGGCTACGAGGAACCTCGTGTACCTAGCCGGCCGCGGCACTCCAATTTCTGCTGTCACCGCGTTTGACGGTGAAACGGCAAAACTACTACTGTGAAGTATTAGTCCAAATGCAGCATTCCTGGGTTATTCGACAACCGATGACTTTGTGTGTTGCTCCAAGTTCCATAACTTCGGTTATAAGGAACCATAAGAAGCAATCAGCTTCGACTACATCATCAGAATATTTATTGAGACAGTCTTAACCGGCTGGATTATTTATCTCAAGTAAATAGGATGCTCTGTAAGCCAATACCGTGAGGTATTGGAGTCAAATAACGACACATGCTCTTTGATTTTGTTGATACCAGTAACGGCTTTGTATGTTGCTGAGAAGGACTTGTGAATCGTATCTGCTCTCTTTATCCAGAATCCAAAATCGCCAGAATGCTGATGCTTTCTGGGCTGCTGCCTTGCTCTTAAGATCAATCTATTGGTTAGTGCACAGACTTATCCACATGAAGTAAACTGTGGGTAAGTCAGTTGATTACGTGTGCCGACTCCGTGTGAATAACTCTCCAGCTTCTTTCTGAATGATAAATATTCCAGTTGTTGTTAAAAACTTACTAACAGGGTAAGCTTTTGATTTTGTTGGTTTTTTAATATCTTATCCAGTGTTTATATACAGCCTGATCAATATGTTTTAGCTAGGGATAACTGTTTTGATTCCCTAGATCTGGGCCTGTGTTTAATATTTTATGGATGGGTATAAATCGGTAGGAATGAAATTGTTTTCCACATTCATGCAGAAGCCTGATTTAGCTCCCACTTTGTGCACCCACTTACAGGTGGGTTACGTTGAGCGGCGAAGACTTATGCGTCACGGGGCAAGCCTTTCTCGACGATTCTGATTAACCTCTTAGTTTTGCCTGGTAGTACCTCAATTGTATTCTCCTGGCGTTTTTCCTGTTGTTTGCTGATGGCCCAGTAAATATGGACATCAAGCAGTTCATTGTCGCCTAAACGTTGCTGCAGGGCATCTAGGATGTCTGTATGGTATGGCGCATTGCCCATAGCGATAGTTAGATTGCGCAGCCACTGGATATGGCCAATACGCCGTATCGCCGAGCCTTCCGTATTCTTTAAAAACTGCTGTTCACTCCATTGATAAAGATGATGGAGCGGTTGTTGATATAAGCTATCACGACAATGATAGTCGACTTCTTCGGTAATATCTGAAAAACGGTTAAATGGACAGACTAATTGACAGTCGTCACAGCCGTAAATTCGGTTGCCGATCGGTTCGCGCAGCTCTTCCGGGATGATCCCGTCAAATTCAATCGTTAGGTAAGAAATACAACGCCTGGCATCGACAACGCCTTCTTCAATAATGGCGCCAGTTGGGCAGCTGGTTATGCAGACGACACATTTTCCGCACTGATTTTCGGCTGGGGTATCGACCGGCAGCGGTAAATCGATGAGCAGCTCGCCCAGGAAAAACCACGAACCAGCCTCAGGGCTGAGAATAAGAGAGTGCTTCCCTGTCCAGCCCAAGCCTGCTTTTTCTGCTAATGGGCGCTCTAGGATCGGTGCCGAATCGACAAAAGGGCGGTAGCCGAATTCACCGACTTCTTTTTCTATCATCTGGCCAAGGCGCTTCAAACGATTACGAATCAGCTTATGGTAGTCACGACCCAGTGAGTAGCGACTGATATAGGCGGTCTCGGGTTTGTTGAGGCTTTGGGCAAATCCGGCTTCAGGAGGTAGGTAGTTCATTCGCACACTGATGACCCGGACAGTGCCGGGGTGCAGTTCGGCAGGGCGAGCCCGCATCATGCCATGACGGGCCATCCAGTCCATTTCACCGTGATAGCCTGCATCGATCCAACGCTGTAACTGGGCTTCATGCTGCTGAAGATCAATATCACTGATCCCTACTTGCTGGAAGCCGAGTTCTTTGCCCCATTGTTTGATTTTCTGGGTCAGTTCGCTGTAGTCGATGTTCATGGTCTGATTCACAGTGTGGCTGAATACTTGGGGGCCGAAGTGTACCACAATCATAATAGCTTTCACCGATATTAGAAAAGTCAGTAGGAATGGGAGCAGAAATGCTTTTTTGACATTGTGCCGAGCTGCAGTTTTGGGCACTATTTGTGCATTATGTGGTTTGGTTGCCCTGTCTGGGCTCATATTGGCAGCCGTGAAAGAACGTTAGAGGTTCAGAGGTAAAGCGATACCATGGTGACTTCACAACTACCGACACAGTTATATCGAGCAGAACAGGTTCGTCAGGGGGAGCAATTAGCTGCACAAATGATGCAGCTTGAGATGTACCAACTGATGGAAAGGGCTGGTAAGGCCGTGTTTACCGTGCTTCGTCAGCAATACCCAGAGGCAACATCGCTATTGGTATGCTGTGGGGGAGGCAATAACGGTGGTGATGGTTATATCGTTGCCAGGTTGGCCCGAGAGTCTGGGCTGACCGTGACGCTGTGGCAACAGGGCCAGGCCGGTCGATTAACCGGTGATGCAGCGCTTGCCCGTGATGCCTGGCTAGCCAGTGGCGGGAAAATTGCCACGCCGCAGCCACGGGTTCCGGCTTCAACCGAGGTGATTGTCGATGCCCTGCTAGGCACGGGCTTGAAAGGAAAAGTCCGGAAAGAGAGCGCTGATCTGATCAACCTGGTGAATCGGTCTGGTTGCCCAATTATTGCCGTGGACGTACCTTCTGGTCTCTGTGCCGATACGGGGGCTGAGCTGGGTGCTGTAATACGGGCGCAATCGACAGTCACTTTTATTGGGGTAAAACAAGGGTTATGCACCGGCCGGGCTGCCAACTATAGTGGCGAAGTGTACTTTGCTGGCTTAGGGGTCGAAGAGGCTTTTCAGCAATGCTCGTCATCTTCGGCCTATCGGCTCTGCCAGGCTGAAGTGAAGCGGTGTTTGCCGCTGCGAGATCGGACTGCACATAAAGGTAACCATGGCCGGGTATTATGCGCTGGCGGTGATCTGGGGATGGCGGGCGCGATTCGGCTGGCGGCTGAAGCCTGTGCGAGAAGCGGAGCCGGGCTAACAGCGGTGATCACCCAACCTGACAATGTGATGTCAATTATTACCGCCAGACCTGAAATAATGGTGCAGGGATGGCAGGATAAAGCCCATGAAATCAGCCATAGGCTGGAATGGGCGGATGTTATTGTGATTGGACCCGGCCTGGGGCAGAGTGACTGGAGCAAGGCGCTGTTATTCCATTTTGATGCGACTGATAAAAAAATGGTGGTCGATGCAGATGGATTGAACTTATTGGCCCTCTCACCAGACTATAAAAATAATCGTATAATAACACCACATCCGGGTGAAGCTGCCCGGTTGTTAGGTACAACGGTTGCAGCTGTAGAAGCTGACCGCTTTGCTGCAGTGCAGTTGCTGCAGCAAAAATTTGGTGGTGTTGCCGTCCTGAAAGGCGCCGGCACACTGATTCATGACGGTAGGCAGTGCTGGGTGTGTACTGCGGGTAATCCGGGTATGGCTACTGGTGGTATGGGTGATGTGTTGTCTGGCATTATAGGTGCCCTGGCAGGGCAGGGCTTATCCTTATCAGAAGCAGCCCGAGTCGGCGTCTGGATCCATAGTACAGCGGCAGATCTCTGCGCTCGGGAAGGAGAGCGTGGCGTGTTGGCCAGTGATCTGTATCCTTATATTCGACAATTAGTAAATCCAAGATAAAGATAACAATGCAAACATTTGAAACACTTCTTGCCGATGAGCAGGCAACCGTAGATTTAGGCCTTAAACTGGCAAAGGCATGTAAGCGCCAGACAACCATTTACCTGCACGGCGACTTGGGTGCAGGCAAAACCACATTCAGCCGAGGCTTTATTCGGGCGCTTGGCCATCAGGGCAATGTGAAAAGCCCGACTTACACCTTGGTAGAACCTTATGAGTTGCCGCCATGGCAGGTCTATCATTTTGACTTATACCGCCTTGCCGATCCGGAAGAGCTGGAATTTATGGGGATCCGTGATTACTTCAGCGATGACGCAATTTGTTTAGTGGAATGGCCAGACAAAGGTGAGGGCTTGCTGCCAGCGCCGGATCTGGAGATTGATATGCGCTATTACGATGAGCAGCGAAAAGTCACCGTTACCGCCAATAATGAATATGGTCTAGAGTTGATCAAACGTTTGGAGTTGTGTTGATCAGGATGTCTTTACGGGCTTTTTTGCATGCTTTGATTTTAGGGGTAGGGATGTTCAGCTCGGTGGCAATGGCCAACGAGCTGAAAAGTATTCGCGTCTGGCCAGCGCCAGACGAGACCCGTGTGGTGTTGGACCTACAGGATGAGGTGGCATTTTCCTATTTTACTCTGACCAAGCCTGAACGCTTGGTTGTTGATCTCAAAAAGACCACACTGAAAACAAAGCTGCCAATGACGGTGAGCAATAGTGCAGTCTTGAAGAAAATCCGTAGCAGCAGTGCGCCGGAGAAAGGGACCTACCGTTTAGTTTTTGAGACCAAGGTTGGAACCAATCCGACGATTTTCAAATTGGCCCCGACGCCGGATGGCCACTACAGCCATCGCTTGGTCCTGGATCTACCGCACAGTAAAAAGGCGGGAAAAGCCAAACCAGTGACGCCAAAGAAGTCGGTGACTGAAAATCAAAAAGCCCTGCTGCCTTACGGTAACGATGACATCATCGTGGCGATTGACGCCGGGCATGGCGGGGAGGATCCCGGCTCTATCGGCCCGAGCCGTAAATACGAGAAAAATGTTACCCTGGACATCTCTAAAAAGGTGGCGGCGAAGATCAATGCGACCCCCGGGATGAAAGCGGTATTGACCCGTCAGGCAGACTACTTTGTTAATCTCAATAAGCGCTCTGATATTGCCCGCCGTAATAAGGCCCATTTGCTGGTCTCGATCCATGCCGATGGTTTCCATAAACCGCAACCTCGCGGGGCCTCGGTGTGGGTACTCAATACCCGCCGCGCCAACAGTGAGATTGGTCGCTGGCTAGAGCAGCATGAGAAGCAGTCAGAACTCTTGGGTGGCGGTGATGTGCTATCCGGTGGGAATGATGATCAGTACCTCAGCATGGCAGTCTTGGACTTGCAGTTCAGCCACTCCCAGAAAGAGGGATATGATGTTGCAACTCGCGTGCTGAAAGAGCTCAGCCAGGTTACCGCCCTGCATAAAAGCAAACCGGAGCATGCCAGCCTCGCCGTCCTGAAGTCACCGGATATTCCGTCGTTATTGGTGGAAACTGGATTCATTACCAATCCGAAGGAAGAGCGGCTGCTTAACACGCGGTCACATCAGAATAAGCTGGCAAATGCGGTTTATAAAGGGGTACTTGCCTACTTCAATGAAAAACCGCCGGAAGGGACGTTGTTCGCCGCAAGAAAAGGCGGGGTGAAGCATAAAGTCACATCAGGCCAGTCTCTGAGTATTATTGCCAGCAAGTATGGCACCTCGGTAGCTGCGCTGAAAAAGGTCAATAAGCTCAAAAGCAATACATTGAAAATCGGTCAGGTGCTGGCCATTCCGGGAGGCAGTACCGTTGCAGTCACCAACGCCCCTGCAACGAAATCATCTCGGCCTATTCAACGCACGGTGAAAACAACGACACACACCGTGCAACGGGGTGAATTTCTTGGCAAAATTGCAGCTCACTATGGCGTAACCGTTGCAAGTATCCGCAAGCTGAACAAGTTGCGCTCTGATGAGCTGGCTATCGGTCAGAAGCTGAAGATAGACACCAGTAACCGTAAGATGGTTAAGCACACCGTGAAGCGTGGTGAGTTTCTGGGTAAGATTGCTTCCCATTATGGGATCAGTGTGAATAGTCTCCGCCAGGCAAATAAGCTAAGCTCAGATACATTGGCCGTAGGTCAAAAGCTCACTATACCCAGTAGTTAACCGTACCTAGAAGTGAATTATGCCGATTCAGATCTTGCCCGCCCGGCTGGCAAACCAAATTGCCGCTGGTGAAGTTGTTGAACGCCCCGCCTCGGTGGTCAAAGAGCTGGTTGAAAACAGTTTGGATGCCGGTGCCACCCGGATTGATATTGATATTGATAAGGGCGGCAGCCGTACCATCCGGATCCGCGATAACGGGAAGGGGATCCCGAAAGATGAACTCAGCCTGGCCTTAAGCCGTCACGCGACGTCAAAAATCACGTCACTCGATGATCTTGAAGCGATCGTGAGCCTTGGCTTCCGTGGTGAAGCGTTGGCAAGTATCAGCTCTGTTTCCCGCTTAACCTTGGCGTCTAAAACAGCAGCGCAGGAAGAAGCCTGGTCAGCCTATGCGGAAGGGCGTGATATGGATGTCCAGCTCAAACCGGCCGCGCACCCTGTCGGGACGACGCTGGAGGTACTGGATCTGTTTTTCAATACCCCGGCCCGGCGCAAGTTCCTGCGTACCGAGAAAACCGAGTTCAGCCATATTGATGAGCTGCTCAAGCGGATCGCTTTGAGCAGGCTCGATGTCACCATCAACCTGCGCCATAACGGAAAAATGATCCGGCAATACCGCGCCGCCCAAACGCAGATACAGAAAGAACGCCGGTTAGCCGCCGTGTGCGGTTCCAGCTTTCTCAATCATGCGCTGGCTGTCGAGCTGGAACATGGCGATCTGAAGCTATCGGGTTGGATCTGTAGCCCGCAGGGTGCCAGAGCCCAGAATGATATCCAGTATTGCTACGTTAATGGCCGCATGATGAAGGACAAGCTCATCAATCATGCTATCCGCCAGGCGTATGAAACTAGCCTGACCGCAGATCAATATGCCGCCTATGTACTGTTTATTGAGGTTGACCCGCACCAGGTTGATGTCAATGTCCACCCGGCTAAACATGAAGTACGTTTTCATCAGGCTCGCTTGGTGCATGACTTTATTTGTCAGGGGTTACAGAGCGCGTTGCAGCAAAGTTTAGAAGAAAGCGGCGAATCCCTGTACCAGCCTCCTCAGCGGGCCAGTGCCGCTGCCAATCCGAGTACCAATTCGCCTGCGGGTGACATTGCCGAGCCTTCGGCCGTGATGTCGGCAGTGGCACGTACCCCGGATTACCCCAACAAGGCTCAGCCGAGTGAGTGGTTACCCACTTCAGAGGAGCGGGCGTCAATAGCGTACCGAGATACGAGTGGGCAGCATAGCCGTGCTGGTACCAGTGATAGCCGTGGCCCTGCGGGATATTCTGCAGGTTCGTCTTCTCAAGCGGGGAAAGGGCAGCCGCGCCAGTTTGGTAATGATACGCCATCAAAGCGTGAGGTTAGTGCTTACCAACAGCTGATGGCGACGCCTGAACCCGAGGCTTTCGCGCCTCCTGAGCCTGCTGCAACTGTGATCCCACACTCTGGGCCGGCTCCTGTGAATCCATACCGAGAAGCACCTTCTCCGGCCATATCACCATCGGTGCACCAAACTGCCATCGATGCGCAAAATGGTATTGGTTTGGGCAAGGCATTGTGTCTGGTCGAGCAACGTTACCTGCTACTGAGCCGAGACAACGGCGTATTTGTCCTGTCGCTCGATGATGCTCAGCGCTTGCGTCATAAAGGCCAACTACAGCTGGCACAGAGCGAAGGGTTGAAACCTCAGCCCCTGCTGATCCCGCATTCAATACCCGTAGAGCCAGGCATGATAGAATGTGCCGAGCAGCATGCCCAGTTGCTCAAGCAGTTGGGTATTCATCTTAAAGCCAAGGGCAAGGCTGGACTGATCATTATGTCGGTCTGCATGCCGCTTCGGCAGCAAAACCTGCAGCAATTGATCCCGGCTCTGTTGGGGTACCTGGCCTTGGTGGCGGATGATCCCGAAGCCCAGGGCTGGGATAAGTTGCTGGACTGGTTAGCATCGCAGTTAGTGATTCCGACCGATGCATTCAGTTTGTCACAGGCAATTCAGTTGGTGACAGAACTGGAGCAATTATGGGGGAATACGCTTGAACATTATTATCCAAATTTGTTGCGCCCGGTTGATGTTGGCGCAGCAATAGAAGCATTTAACTATGAGTAAGCCACACCCTCAGGCCATTTTTTTAATGGGGCCGACCGCATCGGGAAAAACAGATCTGGCGATTCGATTGCGTCAGCAGTTACCGGTGGAGTTGATAAGTGTTGATTCAGCCCTTATCTATAAAGATATGGATATCGGTACAGCAAAGCCAGATGAGCGGGAACTTTCCCTTGCTCCTCACCGTCTGATAGATATTCGTGATCCAGCGCAAAGTTATTCAGCTGCAGACTTTCGTGCAGATGCACTGAAAGAAATGGCTGATATAGTTGCAGCAGGGCGAATTCCTTTGCTGGTTGGTGGTACTATGTTGTACTACAAGGCGTTACTGGAAGGTTTATCACCATTACCGGCCGCGGATCCTGAGATCCGAGCCGATATTGAGCGAGAAGCACAAGAGAAAGGCTGGCAGGCACTGCATGAGGAGTTAGTGCGGATTGATCCGGTATCTGGTGCCAGGATCCATCCCAATGATCCGCAGCGACTCTCTCGGGCATTGGAAGTTTTCCGCATTTCGGGTAAAACTTTAACAGAGCTGACGAAAACCCAAGGTGAATCGTTGCCATATAAGGTTCACCAATTTGCAATAACACCCAAGGATAGGGCTGTCCTACATCAAAGGATCGAGCAACGTTTTGAAAAAATGATCGAAGCAGGTTTTGAACAGGAAGTTCGTGCTTTGTATGAGCGAGGTGATCTGCATCCAGATCTTCCATCGATACGTTGCGTGGGTTACCGACAGATGTGGGAATACTTGGACGGGAAGTGTGATTTGGACGAAGCGGTTTTTCGCGGGATCTGCGCAACCCGTCAATTGGCGAAACGTCAAATTACCTGGCTGAGAAGCTGGAAAAATTTGACGTGGTTGGATAGCAGTGACGTGGATACTGCGTTACAAACAGTCACAAACTCAGTTAGATGTGATGTTTGATTAACGTGTATACTCACACTGTTTTGCGTATTTTTAATTTTGTTCGTTGCTAAATACAACTACAAACAAATAAGGAAAAGAAATAATGGCTAAGGGGCAATCTTTGCAAGACCCGTTTTTGAATGCGCTGCGTCGTGAAAGAATACCGGTCTCTATTTACCTGGTTAACGGCATTAAACTTCAGGGCCAGATTGAATCATTTGATCAGTTCGTGATCCTACTTAAAAACACTGTTAACCAGATGGTGTACAAGCATGCGATCTCTACTGTGGTTCCTGCTCGTCCAGTGAACCACCATCATGCAGGCGACCGTCCGGCCTCTGCTGAGCGTTCTCAAGAAAAAACTGAAGAATAAGATTATTCTTCGATAAGGAGTTGATTGCTTGTTTGACCGTTATGAAGCCGGTGAGCAGGCTATTCTTGTTCATATCAACTTCACGCAAGAAGGGGAATGGGAAGACTTAAGCGAATGCGAAATGCTGGTCTCCTCGGCGGGAGTCAATACGCTACGTGTGGTAACAGGTAGTCGTAAAACTCCCCACCCTAAGTATTACGTGGGTGAAGGTAAAGCACAGGAAATTGCCGAAGCGGTTCGGGCTGAAGAAGCCGAAATCGTGATATTCAACCACTCCCTCTCTCCAGCGCAAGAGCGTAATCTGGAGCAAATTTGCAAATGCAGAGTGTTGGACCGTACCGGTCTGATCTTGGATATTTTTGCCCAGCGTGCGCGTACCCATGAGGGTAAGCTGCAGGTTGAGCTTGCTCAGTTACGTCATATCTCCACTCGATTGATCCGCGGTTGGACTCACCTTGAACGACAGAAAGGTGGTATCGGTCTGCGTGGTCCGGGTGAAACCCAGCTGGAAACGGATCGCCGTTTACTGCGAGACCGTATCAAAACTATTTTACGTAGATTAGAAAAGGTTTCGAAACAGCGCGATCAGGGACGTAGAGCTAGGAACCGAGCTGAAATACCCACTATCTCATTGGTCGGTTACACCAATGCGGGTAAATCGACATTATTTAACCAAGTCACGAATGCTGGGGTCTATGCGGCAGACCAGCTGTTTGCGACCTTGGATCCAACCCTGCGTAAAATTGATGTTGCCGATGTCGGTACCTCGATTTTAGCTGATACTGTTGGGTTTATTCGTCACTTGCCCCATGACTTGGTGGCTGCATTCAAGGCAACACTGAAAGAAACCCAAGATGCAAGTTTGCTATTGCATGTGGTGGATGCCAGTGATGAACGTTTTCGCGAAAACATGGATGCAGTCGATAACGTGCTCGAAGAGATTGATGCCGATGAGGTGCCGGTCCTGATTGTGATGAATAAAATCGACAATCTGGAAGGCGCTGAGCCTCGCATTGAGAGAGACGAAGACGGGATCCCCCGTCGTGTTTGGGTATCTGCCATTGAAGGGCAGGGTATCGACCTGCTGTTTGAAGCGCTTACTGAACGTCTGTCTGGCACCATGGTGAAACATACCCTGTGCTTACCGCCACATCTGATTGGCCGTTATCGCAGTAAGTTTTACCAGCTTGGATGTATTTTGCGTGAAGAATATGAGTCTGATGGCAGCCTGACGATTGATATTCGTTTACCGTTGGCAGAGTGGTCTCGGTTACAAAAAAGAGAAAGTACTTCGTTAGATGACTTTATCGTTGCTTAATGGACTGCTAGAGTAATAAGAAAAACTGTCGTCATATCATATTGATGGAGTTCTATAATGGCGTGGAATGAGCCTGGTAACAACGGTGGCCGTGATAAAGACCCTTGGGGTAACAATAATCGCGGCGGTCGTGATCAAGGTCCACCGGATCTCGATGAAGTGTTTTCAAAACTGAGTCGTAAGTTCGGTGGCATTTTGGGAAATAAAAAAGGGCCTTCGGCTGGTGGCAGTGCTGCTGGTTTAGGGGCGATTGCGGTATTAGCTACTGCGGTATGGGGTTTCTCTGGTTTCTATACCATTGGTGAAGCGGAACGAGGCGTAGTACTGCGTTTTGGTAAGTTTTACGAAATGGTTGATCCGGGTTTGAACTGGAAGCCAACGTTCATCGACGAAGTTACACCAGTTAACGTTCAAGCGATTCGTTCTCTGCGTAGCTCCGGTTTGATGCTGACCAAGGACGAAAACGTACTGAAAGTTGAGATGGATGTTCAGTACCGTGTTTCTGATGCCAATAGGTATCTGTTTAGCGTGACCAATGCTGATGATAGTCTGCGTCAGGCCACTGACTCTGCACTGCGTGCGGTGATTGGTGACTCGACAATGGATCAGGCGTTGACCACAGGTCGACAGACGATTCGTGCCAATACCCAAGAAGCGATCGACAAAATTATCCAGACCTACGATATGGGTATCTTCGTTGTCGATGTGAACTTCCAGTCTGCGCGTCCGCCGGAAGCGGTTAAAGATGCGTTTGATGATGCTATCGCGGCACGAGAAGATGAAGAACGTTTCGTGCGTGAAGCGGAAGCATACAGCAATGATATTTTGCCGAAAGCGACTGGTCGTGCGGAACGTTTGAAGAAAGAAGCGGAAGGTTATTCTGAGAAAGCTGTCAACGGTGCACTCGGTGAAGTGGCACAGTTTGAAAAGCTATTACCTGAATACCTAGCTGCCCAGGAAGTAACCCGTAACCGTCTGTATCTGGAAACGATGGAGCGTGTATACGGTAATACCAGCAAGGTAATGGTTGATTCAAGTTCCAGTGGCAACTTGTTGTATTTGCCGCTAGATAAAATCATCAATCAGTCCGAGCAAAGCAGCAAGCCAAAGAGCAGCACATCAAGCGGCTCCTACGGTATTGAGCTTGAAAAAGTTGAATCTACAGCACCTGTATCCACGGCTCCGCGTGGTGATACTGGCCGTCAAGGGAGATATTAATTATGCGTAAGTTAATGATCCCAGTGATTGTCATCTTTATTGCTGCGTTGCTGATGTCGATGTTTATCGTGCAGGAAGGCGAGCGCGGTATTGTGGTCCGATTTGGCCGTATTTTGAAAGATAACAATACCGAAATTGCACGTATCTATGAACCAGGCCTGCACTTTAAAGTGCCTGTTTTTGACCGTGTACGTATGCTTGATGCCCGTATCCAGACCATGGATGACCAGGCTGACCGTTTTGTAACGTCAGAGAAAAAGGACGTAATCATTGATACCTACGTTAAATGGCGTATCGAAGATTTTGGCCAGTACTACCTGACAACCGGTGGCGGTAATGCCTCGACGGCGGAAGCGCTATTGAAACGTAAGGTGGTTGATAGTCTGCGTTCGGAAATTGGTTCGCGTGAGATCAAGCAAATCGTTTCCGGTCCGGATCGCGGCAAGCTGCAAGATGAGAATGCCCCTGTTGTTGAAGATGATGCTCCTGCGACGGAAATCGTGGCGGAAGTCGCTCCTCGCAAAGAGGTTGAAGGTCAGCGTGATCAGATCATGACCAATGTACTGGCTGACATCAAGATAAGCGCAATGAAAGACTTGGGTGTTGAAGTGGTTGATTTCCGTATGAAGAAAATCAACCTGCCTGATGAAATCAGTGAGTCTATCTATCGCCGTATGCGTGCCGAGCGTGAGTCCGTAGCACGTAAGCACCGCTCGCAAGGTCGTGAGAAGGCAGAGGTTATCCGTGCTCAGTCTGAGCTGGAAGTGGCGAAAATTCTTGCCGAAGCTGATCGCCAAGCGCGCGTTGTGCGCGGTACAGCAGATGCGAGAACCGCTGAGATTTTCTCTGAAGCCTTCAACAAGGATCCGGAATTCTATAGCTTCCTGCGTTCACTGAAAGCCTACGAAAATAGCTTCAACTCGAAGAATGACATCTTGGTGATTGATCCAAGTACTGACTTCTTCAAATACATGAAAGAAGCGAACGGCGTTAACTAAGCCAGCGTTAAATAGAGAGAAAGACAAGGCCTCGGCCTTGTCTTTTTTTTTGTCGTTATATCATAATCTGCGCAGAAACAGCGGAGTTTGCCCGTTGATACAGCTAGCAGGACATAGGTCGTAATCATGAATAAAGCAATTTGGTTGGCTCTGGGATTAGTGTTGGTCTTTGAAGGGCTTGGGCCATTACTTGCGCCAAGGGGGTGGCGTGAGATGGTCAGTCAGTTGAGCCAGCAAAGTGATAATTCCCTGCGCCGGATTGGTGGTTGCCTGGTGGTGGCGGGCAGTGTGATTGCTTACATGATGTACACTAGTATGTAAATCGCCCTAGCATGCAACCGTGACAGTCTTCTTGCAGAAATATCCCCTATGGTCAAAAAATGACTGCAAGGCGTCCTTTAAGGTGCTAGAATCCTTTTTTAACTACTGATAGACGAAGAAAGATGGCAAATAATGTAGTCGTTCTTGGCACCCAATGGGGTGACGAAGGTAAGGGTAAGATCGTTGATCTTTTGACCGAAGATGCAAAGTATGTAGTACGCTACCAAGGTGGCCACAATGCAGGTCACACTCTTGTCATTGACGGTGAAAAAACTGTCCTTCACCTGATCCCATCAGGTATCCTGCGTGACAACGTTAAATGCATCATCGGTAACGGTGTTGTACTTTCTCCAGATGCACTGATGAAAGAAATGGGCCCGCTAGAAGAGCGTGGTATCCCTGTTCGTGAACGTCTGTTCCTGTCAGAAGCTTGTCCGCTAATTCTTCCATACCACATCGCACTAGACCAGGCTCGTGAAATCGCTCGCGGTAAAAAAGCTATTGGTACTACTGGTCGTGGTATTGGTCCAGCTTACGAAGATAAAGTTGCTCGTCGCGGTCTACGTGTTGGCGATCTATTCGATAAAGAAGCATTTGCTGAGAAGCTTAAAGAAGTTATGGCTTACCACAACTTCCAGCTTGAGCATTACTACAATGCCGAGCCTGTAAGCTACGAAGAAGTACTAGAGACAATCATGGCTCAGGCTGACGTACTGACTGCTATGGTTATTGATGTGACTAAAGAGCTTGATGATGCGCGTCTACGTGGCGACAAGATCATGTTCGAAGGTGCGCAAGGTACACTGCTAGATATCGACCACGGTACTTACCCGTACGTAACGTCTTCAAACACTACTGCTGGTGGCGTTGCTGCTGGTTCTGGTTTTGGTCCTCGTCACCTAGGTTACATCCTGGGTATCGCGAAAGCATACTGCACACGTGTTGGTGCTGGTCCGTTCCCGACTGAGCTATACGATGGTCTAGATAAGCAAGACCCAGTTGGTAAGCACCTAGGTGAAGTTGGTCACGAGTTTGGCGCAACGACTGGTCGTCTACGTCGTACTGGTTGGTTTGATGCCGTTGCTATGCGTCGTGCAGTACAGATCAACTCAATCTCAGGCTTCTGCCTAACTAAGCTTGACGTAATGGACGGCCTAAAAGAGATCAAGATCTGTACTGGTTACAAAACGAAAGATGGCGAAATCCTAGAAGTATCACCAATGGCGGCTGACGCTTACGAAGATCTAGAGCTAATCTACGAAACAGTACCTGGTTGGACTGAGAAGACATTCGGTGCTAAATCACTGGACGCGCTTCCACAAGCTGCACTAGATTACATCGCTCGCATCGAAGAGCTAACGGGTGTGCCAATTGATATTATCTCAACTGGCCCTGACCGTAACGAAACAATCATCAAGGTTCACCCATACGGTGAATAATCATCGCTATTGATGAGTGTGATTAGAAAAAGCCAACCCTAAGGGGTTGGTTTTTTTATGGCTGTTAATTGGGGGAATTGGCGATATTGTTCTAGTATGGAGGTTGCTTCCATATTTAGACAAAGGCGGTTGCGTCAATTTTCCTGCTGTGCGGTATATTCATGCGGCAAAAAATTGCCGTTTTCCGGATAAAGTGATTAAAGTCTGGCTCGCTCTTGCCGATAAGTTATCTACGGTTCAACAGAGATTAGTGAATGAAACTGCGTACACTGCTTCTTTCCACATTGCTGACAGCGGCACCCGCCTATGCATTAGAGAGTGTAGGTGAGGCGGTTCCTGTGTATACCGAAACAGAACTGATCCGGATGTTTGACTCCAACAGCCATCTTCAGCAGGTAAAAGCTGATGATTGCCAGTTACTTCAGGATATTGAAGCGCATGCTATTCGGGTTGAGTCGCCTGCCTACCAGTTCCTGTATGGTGACATGCTGGCATGGGGTGTGTGTGTTGATCGTGATGTTGAACTGGGCGTGTATTATATGCAGTCGGCCGCTCATCAAGGCTCACCTGCTGCGCTGGAGCAGCTAGGGCGTTACTATGCGACGGGGACACTTGTCCAGAAAGATCAAGAACGCGCGGTCCCTTATTTGCGTGAGGCTGCCGCGATGGGGAATGTCAATGCCCGTATCCAGCTGGCTGAATTACTACTGAGCAATTATGGCAGCCCGTTGGATTTTGAAGATGCCTACCGCTGGTTGTACAACACTGTTACAGCTAGCCGATCAACCCATAGCAAAATTACCAGCCTGCGCCGCAGCCTGGAAAACCGGATGCCAGGTAATGTGATTGCCAGGGCAAAACGGCGTGATACCTTCTGGTAGAGATTATATCGACGTTATCCGAGCGAATAATAAAGAGAGGCCAAATGGCCTCTCTTTTACGTTAAGTGTGGCGTGCCCGTCGGCTTACAACACCTTGTGAGGCCCGAAGCATTCGTAATGAAGACGATCTTCACTGATCCCCATTCCAATCAGCTGTTTGGCAACATATTGCATGAAACCGACCGGACCACAGAAGTAATAATGCATCCCTGGTGTGGCCAGTGTCTCTTTGAGTTTGCTCAGATCCATTAGACCTTGATGTTGGAAGTCTTCCGCCGGGCGGTCAGAAGCTAGCGGCTCACGGTACCAAGTGTTGCTCGAAACATGGTGATGCTGGTCTGCAATTACGCGAATCTGATCTTTGAACGCGTGCTGGGCACCGTTTTCTGCCGCATGCAGCCAGTGCACCTCTGCCTGGTGGGCGGTTAGGGTTTCTAGCATTGAGAGGGTAGGCGTCAGGCCGACACCGGCCGAAATGAGGGCAACAGGGGTTGTTGGTTCAACCTCAAGGAAAAAGTCACCCGCTGGTGAGGCAAGCTCAACCTTGTCGCCAACCGCTAGGGTATCGTGCAGGTAGCTCGAGACTTTGCCACCGTCCTCGCGCTTGACTGAGATACGGTAGCTGTCTTTGCGCGGCGCACAAGACAGGCTGTATTGGCGAATTTCCTGGAACTCGAAATCATCAGGTTTTAGGTAGATCCCCAGGTACTGGCCTGGTTTGAATGCCGCGACTTCACCACCATCAACGGGTTTGAAAGTGAAGCTGGTGATCACATCGCTCTCTTGGGTTTTGTCGACAACCTCAAATGAACGGGTACCGCGCCAGCCACCGGCTTTGTGCTCGTTTTCTTGGTAGATTGCTTCTTCACGCTTGATAAATACATCTGCCAAGACGCCGTAAGCCTCGGCCCATGCGTCCAATACGTCTTGCCCTGGTGAGAATAATTCGTCAATGGTACCGAGCAGGTGGCTGCCAACAATGGAATATTGTTCGGCCGTGATCATAAAGCTGGTGTGCTTATGCGCAATTTTCTCGACCGCCGGCAGCAGGGCCGCCAGGTTATCGATATTGTTCGCGTAACCGCAGATAGCGTTGAACAGTGCTTCGCGCTGATCACCGTTTCGCTGGTTACTCATGTTGAAAATATCTTTCAGTTCAGGGTTATGGCTGAACATACGTTGATAGAAATGGGCCGTGAGCGCCGGACCGGTTTGAGCAAGCAACGGAGCAGTTGCTTTAACGGTATCGATGGTTTTTTGACTTATCATGACTTTCTTTACTTTCTTATATTAAAGTTATATTTATAATGCACCTTATAAGTTGTATCTGATCTGTATCTTTTAGTCAATAACCAGATTAAAATGGCAACAGGAGGAAGTTATTGTGCAGTTAACAAGTTTTACCGATTATGGCCTGAGGGCCCTGATATACCTGGCAACATTACCGGAAGGTGAGTTGGCCAGTATTTCGAAAGTGACCGACGTTTATAGCGTGTCACGTAACCATATGGTCAAAATTATTAATAAATTGGGCCAGCTGGGCTATGTCGAGACAGTGCGTGGAAAAAATGGCGGTATTCGCCTGGGGATGCCTGCGGATAAGATAATCCTTGGAGACGTGGTGCGTGCAATTGAGCCATTGCAGATAGTGAATTGCAGTGAAGACTTTTGCCATATTACACCAGCTTGTCGCCTGAAAGGGATCTTGGATTCGGCAAGGCTCGCGTTTTTAGCTGAACTTGACCAGCATACGCTGGCCAGTATGATCTCGGATAACCCGCCGCTGCGCGTACTGCTGGATCGCCCTGTCGCATAACTGTATAGCCAATCAATAACTTCTTAAATTATTCAGTGGAGCAAAGAAATTGAACTTTGCTCCCGTCTGTTCACCTGTGGCCCGGATATACTATGGTTATATCTTCGCCAATATGGATCTACTTATGTCCAAAGGTACTACCGATTTACCGGTCGACCCTTTTCGCGATCGCGAAGCATCAAATTATGAAAACCCAATTCCAAGCCGTGAGATGCTCCTTGAAGTGATCCGTGGCTTTACTGCGCCAGTGAGCCGGGATCAGCTGTTTGCTGAACTCAAGCTTGAGGGGGATGATCAGTACGAAGGCTTACGTCGCCGCTTGCGAGCGATGGAGCGTGATGGCCAGCTTATTTTTACACGCCGTCAGTGCTACGCCCTGCCTGAGCGCCTTGATCTGATTAAAGGCCATGTGATTGGCCACCGTGATGGCTTTGGTTTCTTGCGTCCTGAAGGCACCAACGCCAAAGACGAAGACTTACTGCTGCCGCACCACCAAATGCGCGGAGTGATCCACGGCGACTATATCCTGGCCCAAGTCGCGGGCACGGATAAGCGAGGCCGTCGTGAAGGCCGTGTGGTTCGTGTGCTGCAACAATACTCCGGCCAGATAGTGGGCCGCTTCTTTATTGAAGATAGCTTGGGCTATGTAGTGCCAGATGACTCCCGTATTGCCCAGGATATTGTGATCCCGAACGAGCACCGTATGGGAGCCCGGATGGGTAATGTGGTGGTAGTCGAGATCAACCAGCGTGCAACTCGTCAGCACAACGCCGTCGGTAAAGTGGTGGAATTGCTGGGTGAGAATATGGCGCCGGGGATGGAAATTGAAATTGCCCTGCGGACCCACGATATTCCCAATGAGTGGCCGAGTGAAGTTGAGAAGCAGATCCAGGGATTAGCGGAAGAAGTCCCTGAAGAGGCTAAAAAAGGCCGTGTTGATCTGCGTGACTTGCCGTTGGTAACTATTGATGGTGAAGATGCCCGCGACTTCGATGATGCCGTCTACTGTGAGCGTAAGAAATCTGGTGGTTGGCGCCTATGGGTGGCCATTGCCGATGTCAGTCACTATGTTCGCCAGGGCTCTGCACTGGATAACGAAGCGGTTAAGCGCGGTAACTCGGTGTACTTCCCGTCCCAGGTGATCCCAATGCTGCCGGAAGTGCTGTCGAACGGTTTATGTTCACTGAACCCGCAGGTCGATCGCCTGTGTATGGTCTGTGAAATGACCATCTCGGAAAGTGGCAAGCTCTCAGGCTACAAGCATTACGAAGCGGTAATGAACTCTCATGCCCGTCTGACCTATACCAAGGTCAGCAGTATGCTGGAAGGCAATGAAGAGCTGCGTGAGCGTTATGCCCCACTGGTTCCGCACCTTGAAGAGCTGTACAGCATGTATAAAGTGCTGAAGACGGAGCGAGAGTCGCGTGGTGCGATTGAATTTGAAACGGTGGAAACCAAGTTCATCTTCAATGCGGATCGCAAGATTGACCGTATTGTGCCGGCAGAGCGCAATGATGCTCATAAGATCATCGAAGAATGTATGATCCTGGCCAATATTGCCTCAGCACGTTTTGTTGAGAAAGCCAAAGAGCCTGCACTGTACCGGGTGCATGACGCTCCGGGTGAGGAGCGCCTGATGGGCTTCCGTGACTTCCTGGGTGAGCTGAGCCTGCACCTGTCGGGAGGATTGGAACCGTCGCCACGTGACTATGCGGAATTGGCAACCCTGATCCACAACCGTCCGGATAAAGAGCTGATCCAGACCATGCTGCTGCGTTCGATGAAGCAGGCGGTGTACCAGGCTGATAACATCGGCCACTTTGGTCTGGCGCTGAAGCAGTACGCACACTTTACCTCGCCAATCCGCCGTTATCCGGATCTGACCTTGCACCGTGCACTTAAGTACTTGATTGCGAAGAAGGAAGGCAAGAATACTGATCGCTGGACACCGACAGGTGGCTACCATTACTCGTTTGATGATATGGATACGCTGGGCGAGCAGTGCTCGATGACCGAGCGCCGTGCGGATGATGCTACCCGCGATGTGGCGGATTGGTTGAAATGTGAGTACATGCAGGATCATGTCGGCGATGAGTTTGACGGTGTGATTGCCAACGTGACGGGCTTCGGTTTCTTTGTTCGCCTCAATGAGCTTAACATTGACGGCTTGGTCCACATTTCTAATCTGGCTAATGACTACTACCAGTATGACGCGATTGGCCAGCGATTGATTGGTGATAGCTCGGGCCAGATCTATCGCCTGGGCGATACGGTTAAAGTGAAGGTCGCCTCAATTAACTTGAATGATCGCCAGATTGACTTTGATATCGTCGGTAGTACCCGCAAACCTCGTGGCGAAGGCAAAACGGCTAAGAACCGCGAGAAAAAGCAGCGGATGCGCAAGGCTGAAGGGCTGCAGCGCCAGAGCATGAAGGTTTACCGCGTCGAAGACGGCGAGGCTCAAGCGCAGCAAGAGCACCGTAGTAAATCGAAAAAAGAACGTAGCTCGGTACGCCAGAAACTGAAGGCAGGAGCGATCCCACGCCTTGAGGACGACAAAGCCCCAAAAGGCAAGGCGGACGATAAAACGAAAGCCAAGAAGAAGTCGACCAAGAAACGCAAGCAACGAGCTGGTAAAAAAGAACGCGCAGCGAAGAAGAACTAAGTAATGAGTAATCAAGTAATTTTCGGCATCCATGCCGTGAAAGCCATATTGGCTTCCGATCCGTCACGCTTTATCGAAGTGTTTGTGATGAAAGGGCGCCAGGATGATCGCCTGATGCCTGTGCTCAATGAGCTACAGATGCTAGGCATTACCATGCAGCAGGCCGGCCGTAAGGCGATGGACGATAAAGTCAAAGGTGCCTCCCACCAGGGCATCATTGCGCGCGTCAAACCGGGCAAGCAGTACAATGAAAATGATCTCGACGACCTGCTGGCAGGCGAAGAGAACCCATTGTTGTTGGTACTCGACGGTGTGACCGACCCGCACAACCTCGGTGCTTGCCTGCGTAATGCCGATGCAGCTGGCGCTGTGGCGGTAATTGTGCCGAAAGACCGTTCGGCACAATTGAACGCAACAGCCAGCAAGGTCGCGTGTGGTGCAGCGGAAGTCATGCCGTTGGTGCGAGTGACCAACCTGGCACGCTCACTGCGAGCGCTGCAAGACAAAGGCGTCTGGGTTGTCGGTACGGCTGGTGAAGCGACTCATGATATCTATCACAGCAAGCTGACGGGCCCGCTGGCGATTGTGATGGGTGCCGAGGGCGAGGGCATGCGCCGTCTGACCCGCGAAACCTGTGATGACTTGATCAAAATCCCGATGGCGGGATCCGTCTCGAGCCTGAACGTATCGGTAGCAACCGGTATCTGCCTGTTTGAGGCTGTGCGTCAGCGCCAATAAAAGCGGACACTAGGAAAAGCAGATCCTAGGCCCTAGCAAGAGCAGGAGCGGAGTTATCACGACGCTTCTGCTTTTTTATTTTTGACGAGGATGCTAACTGGATTTTGCTTAACCAAGTCTATGCTTTCTGTCAGAACCCAGAACCCAGAACCCAGAACCCAGAACCCAGAACCCAGAACCCATTCTATCCACTTAATCTCAGTTACTTCCCGCCAAACCATAAAATTCGCTTGCCTAGATTGCCCATTCTCTGTACTATTCAGCGTCCAAATTCTCGGTTCTTTTTTTAGTTCCTTGCTTCTCCTGGATGACCGAGCCAAATAGAGAAGCTGATTAATCCGTAAGGAGCAACCAATGCGTCATTACGAAATCGTATTCATGGTGCACCCTGATCAAAGCGAACAGGTTGCTGGCATGATCGAGCGTTACACTGGTTCAATCAAAGATTCTGGTGGTCAGATTCACCGTCTAGAAGATTGGGGCCGCCGTCAAATGGCTTACCCAATCAACAAACTGCACAAAGCACACTACGTTCTAATGAACGTTGAAGCTGAGCAGTCTGTAATTGACGAGCTTGAGTCAAGCTTCCGTTTCAACGATGCAGTGATCCGTAACATGATCATGCGTGCGAAAAACGCTGTAACTGAGCCATCTCCAATGATGAAGGCTAAAGAAGAGCGTTTCACTAAGCGTGACGATCGTGCAGAGCAGCCAGCTGCTCCAGCACAGTCTGAAGGCGAAGCAGCAGCTGAGTAATTTGTAAGTGACCAATCGTCTGGAGTTATCTGGCGTCATTGCCAAAGACCCCAAACGAAGCCAATCCCTGGCAGGAATACCTCATTGTCACTTTGTGCTTGAGCATCGTTCCTACCAACGGGAAGCCGATTTACCCCGGCAGGTATATTGCTATATCAACGTGGTAGTCAGTGGTAAAGGTCAGCAAATACTCACTCAAGATTTAGCTGTTGGCAGTCATATTAAGGTAGCGGGATTTATCTCATACCAAACCGGCCGTAATGGTATCGGTAAATTAGTATTGCATGCCGACCACATTGAATTATTTTGTTCAGGAGATTAGCCCATGGCACGTTTCTTCCGTCGTCGTAAATTCTGCCGTTTCACTGCAGAAGGCGTACAAGAGATTGACTACAAAGACGTAGCAACTCTAAAAAACTACATTACTGAAGCTGGTAAAATTGTACCGAGCCGTATCACTGGTACTCGTGCTAAATACCAACGTCAGCTAGCTCGCGCTATCAAGCGTTCTCGTTACCTAGCACTTCTACCGTACACTGACAAGCATCAGTAATCGGTAGCGGTTAAATTAAGTTTAAGAGGACAAGATAATGCAAGTTATTCTACTTGATAAAATCGGTAACCTAGGTGGTCTAGGCGATCAAGTTAACGTTAAGTCTGGTTACGCTCGTAACTTCCTTATCCCACAAGGTAAGGCTGTAATGGCAACTAAAGGCAACGTTGAAATGTTCGAAGCTCGCCGTGCAGAACTTGAAGCGAAAGTTGCTGAGCAACTAGTAGCTGCTCAAGCTCGTGCTGACAAGCTAAGCGCTCTAGAAGCTGTTGTTATCGCTTCTAAAGCAGGCGACGAAGGTAAGCTATTCGGCTCTATCGGTACTCGTGACATCGCTGACGCTGTAACTGCAGCTGGCGTTGAAGTAGTGAAGAGCGAAGTTCGTCTACCTGAAGGCGCACTACGTACTACTGGCGAATTCGAGATCAGCATTCAGCTGCACTCTGACGTATTCGCAACTATCAACCTAGCTGTTGTTGCTGCAGAGTAATAGCTTTTAGTGTTGTTAGTAAAAGAGCCAGCCTTCGGGCTGGCTTTTTTGTGTCTGGCGTTTATTCATATGGGTATAAACCGGCCTGGAAGTGCTGCCGTTATATCTTGAATAGCAAGTTGATTGTCATAATAGAATCGCGCTTTTCCAACCCTTCCGGTACCCAACTGTTCAGTTTCTGGGTGTTGCTGAACTTGATGGCAATATGTTCGGAGATTGAACTGGTTAAGTTGAGCTCTGTTTCAAGGGTACTGTTGCTATTACCGGCAATGCCGATGATCCTGGCGTTGAGCTCGACGGTCTTTGACGGTTTCCAGGTCAATTTGGTGCTGCCCCTGAGGATTAGCTCGTCAACGGTTTCCGGGACGATAATGTCATCATCGTCAATCTCATCAATATTTGGCTCCTGGTGGCGATAGCCCGGGCCGGCTTCTACTTCCATCTGGAAAGTCTCAAGCCTGAGCAGCTGGTAACCAAGACCGGTAGACAGGGTAAAGTCGGTAAAATAGGGGCCGTACCTGTCATCGATGAAGTTGATGTTACCCAGCACGTAGGTACGCTCGTTGATTTTCATGTCACTCTGTAGCTCAACCTGGCCTTTGCGTTTATCTTCCTCGCCATCCTTTTCCGCCAGCAGGTACTTAGCTTCGGCAGTCTGGCGATACTGGTTTTTCACATAGGTCAGCCCGACACGGGTGTTGAGTGATTCTGAGTCAGAGTTGCCCCCTAATGAATGGTATCCCAGCTCGAGCTCGCTCGACCAGGGAGGAGGTATCCGGGTTGGGGTGTCGTCGTCGACCTCGGCATAGACGGTGGTATTGGCAAGCAGCAATAACGTTAGTAAATATCTTGCCAAGCGTCCTCCTTTAGGGGTGAAAGTAAACAGTCAATCTGGAAGCAAGCTATGCAGTTTACCTGATTAATGTCAGCAATTGGTCAAGAATCCTGGTGATTATCGATAGCGAGAGGGAATACTCGGCATAATCATCCATGGGAGCTGGGGGCTTTTCAGTTATTGTGCTTTTCCCCGCTATATTGATACATAGACCCAGCATGAATAAGGTATAATGCCCGGCCTAGTTTCCGGTAAGCACGCAATTACTATGGCAGAGAAAAGTAAACCGAATAAACCTAAAGACTCCCAGATGGACGCTATCAAAATGCCTCCTCACTCTCTGGAAGCTGAGCAGTCCGTCCTGGGCGGCTTGATGCTGGATAATGAGAAGTGGGATACCGTGGCAGAGAAAGTGGTCGCCAAAGACTTCTACAGCCGCCCTCATCGCATTATTTTCGAAGGCGTATCGGTTTTACTTGAAGGTGGCCAGCCGCTCGATCTGATCACCTTGTCTGAGCATCTCGAGCGTGCCGATCATCTTGAAGATGTGGGAGGCTTTGCTTATCTGGCTGAGCTTGCCAAAAATACGCCGTCAGCGGCAAATATTTCCGCCTACGCAGAGATTGTGCGGGAGCGGGCACTGATCCGAGATATGATCGGTGTGGCGAATGAGATCGCCGATGCCGGTTATGATCCGCAGGGGCGAAACAGTGAAGATTTGCTCGATATGGCGGAAAGCAAAGTTTTTGCCATTGCCGAGCAGCGTACCAATGAAAACGAAGGCCCGCAGAATGTTGATACCATTCTGGAGAAAACCTTAGAGCGTATTGAGCTGTTATATCAGACACCACAGGATGGCGTTACTGGTGTATCGACCGGTTTTAGCGACCTGAACAAGAAAACCGCCGGTCTGCAAGGTTCCGATTTGATTATCGTGGCGGCACGTCCATCGATGGGTAAAACAACCTTTGCGATGAACCTGTGTGAAAATGCGGCCATGGAGCAGGAAAAACCGGTTCTGATCTTCTCACTGGAGATGCCCGCCGAACAGATTATGATGCGTATGCTTGCCTCATTGTCACGGGTCGATCAAACCAAGATCCGTACTGGTCAGCTGGATGATGAAGACTGGGCGCGCATTTCGTCGACGATGGGTATTCTGATGGAAAAGAAGAATATGTTCATCGATGACAGCTCGGGTTTGACCCCGACCGAGGTCCGTTCTCGTGCTCGCCGTATCGCCCGTGATAACGGTGGGATTAGTATGATCATGATCGATTACCTTCAGTTGATGCGCGTACCGGGCTTGCAGGATAACCGTACATTGGAAATTGCCGAAATTTCACGCTCTCTGAAAGCCTTGGCGAAAGAGCTGAATGTCCCGGTTGTTGCGCTGTCGCAGCTGAACCGATCGTTGGAGCAACGTGCCGATAAGCGCCCGGTTAACTCAGATTTGCGTGAGTCCGGTGCCATCGAGCAGGATGCCGACTTGATCATGTTCATTTACCGTGATGAGGTGTACCACGAAGACAGTGCCTTGAAAGGGATTGCAGAAATCATTCTCGGTAAGCAGCGTAACGGTCCTATTGGTTCTGTGCGCCTGACCTTCCAGGGTCAGTTCTCACGATTTGATAACTACGCCGGCCCGGCTTTCGACGAAGAATAACCGGCGGCTTTCTTTTGGCTGGACAGTGGATAACTGGCCTGGCTTGAACACACGAGTGTAGGATTTTTGATGAAAGCGGCGACAGCTTATATCAATACAGAAGCGCTGATTCATAATATCAGCCAGATCCGGTTACAGGCACCGAACAGTAAAATACTGGCAGTGGTGAAAGCCAACGGCTATGGCCATGGGCTGGCACACGTCGCACAAAGCCTGCCTGATGTTGACGGCTTTGGTGTCGCGCGTATTGAAGAGGCACTGACTTTGCGCGCTGGTGGTGTAGTGAAGCCCGTGCTTCTGTTAGAGGGGTTCTATGCTGCTTCAGATCTCCCTGTGTTGGTAACAAACAATATCCACACGGTTGTCCACTCTCTCGAGCAGCTGGATGCATTAGAACAGGCGCAACTAGATAGCCCTGTTGTCGTGTGGCTGAAAATCGATACTGGTATGCACCGCCTTGGCGTGCGCCCGGAGCAATACACAGAGTTTGTTGAGCGTCTGCATGCCTGCGAGAATGTTGCTAAACCCTTGCGTTATATGAGTCATTTTGGCTGTGCCGATGAGATGAATAGTACGGTTACCCATCAACAAATCGATGCTTTCTTGGCATTGACCGAAGGCTGTCGTGGTGAACGCTCGCTGGCAGCATCAGCGGGGACGCTAGCCTGGCCGGATAGCCACCTTGAGTGGATCCGTCCCGGTATCATCATGTACGGGGTTTCACCTTTTAGGGAGACCGAACGTTCGGCAGCGGCATACAATATAAAGCCAGTGATGACGCTGACCTCTAGCCTGATAGCTGTCAGGGATGTAAAAAAAGGCGAGAAGGTGGGTTATGGCGGAATTTGGACCAGTGAGCGCGATACCAAAGTGGGTGTGATTGCGATTGGCTACGGCGATGGCTACCCTCGCTCTGCGCCAAACGGAACGCCCGTGCTGGTTAATGGCCGTATAGTTCCGATGGCGGGAAGGGTCTCGATGGACATGCTGACGGTCGATCTCGGCCCGGATGCCACTGATAAAGTGGGCGACGAAGCGATTTTGTGGGGAGAGGGTCTGCCTGCCGAAGTCGTTGCCGAACATATTGGAACAATAGCCTATGAGCTGGTGACGAAACTCACCTCCCGGGTGGCAATGGCCTATTTATAATTTAGTACCGATACGGACAATGTTGATTAAGTCTTATAATTTAAAAGCCGCGGCAGTTGCTGCGGCTTTATCATATTCATTTGCATCACATGCCGATGGCTGGCCGACCTGGGAACCTGAAACGGCGGCCGTGCCGTTTATTTTCTCGACAGATTCGATGGGGCTATCAGTTGGTATGGCCGGGGTACTGAAAGGGGCTGGGCAGCCCCAGGCCGCTTTGCTGGGGGCCGGGTTGGTATCGGACAAAGGTACCTGGATTACTTATCTGGGAGCAAGCAACTATACCTTCAGCAAAAATAGCCGCTGGCTGTTTGGTGCCGAGTTGTATTCGGCCGAATTCAAGCAGTTTGACTACTACCTTGGTGATGCGACCAGCAATGACTCGGTGGCTGACGACGCCACTGTCGCAGATGCCGGAGAAAGCCAGTACCGCCTGTCTGCCCGCTATATTTTGCCGCTTGGCGCCGCTGAAACACAGGGACTAAAAGCGGCATTAAGGCCCAATCGTCCGGTTTCAGGCAATGCGCCTTGGAATAGCGGGGTGTCATCAATCGAGTTCAGGCCATTTTACCAGAGCCGGGAATTTTCCAGTCTAGAGACAGGCGCGGCACAAGAATTTAGCGAAGCGGAAAGCGTCTGGGGGCTGGAAACCCGTTTTGACTGGGATAACCGTAATAACAGCCGTAATCCAACCAAGGGCAGCCGTAGCCAGTTTGGGGTGACCTATGATCCGGGGAGTTCAGATCATGCCAGCTGGTGGAAGTGGGAGCTGAGCCAGAGCTGGTTCTGGGATATCGGTGCCTTGGGTGAGGTGATTGATCAGCAGGTGCTGGCATTTAATGTATACACTGGCGACACCCCAAGCTGGAACAGCAAGGAAAGCGTCAATGGTGTTGAAACGTTCCGTCGGCCTCCGGCGTATGCTGGAACCCGGCTAGGCGGACTGTATCGCCTGCGAAGCTTCCAGAGCGGCCGTTTTGTCGATCGTGCCGCCCTGAGCTACAGCATGGAGTACCGAGTCTTGCCAGACTGGCAACCACTCAGCGACTGGCCGGTGTTTAACTGGTATGACGTACCATGGTGGCAGTGGGTGGCCTTTGCCGATGTTGGACGGGTTGCTGAGGAGTACGATCTGGCAGAGTTGCACCGGGACATGAAATGGAGCGCCGGTGGGGTGATCCGTTTTCAGGTCGAAGGTATTGTTGTTCGTACAGAAATGGCCTGGGGCAGCGAGGACAGCTTGTTCCGGGTGATGATCAACCAACCTTTCTAACCAGCTTGCAGCGCACAGGAGGCGCATCTATGCTGCGCATAGGAAGCGAGTGCGCTGCGCTTCCCGTTTCTATTCACCCTGGATCGTCACCACGATCCGGCGACTCCCGCCATGATAGCGATGCTCACCTAAATAGATCCCCTGCCAGGTCCCGAGCGCCAAACGCCCCTGCGAAATAGGTATGGTAATGCTGTTACCTAGGGTCGAGGCCTTGATATGGGCTGGCATGTCATCATCACCTTCATAGGTATGCTGGTAGTAAGCCGCCCGCTCTGGGACAAACTGATTGAAATGGGACTCCATATCGCTGCGTACGGTGGGATCAGCATTCTCATTGATAGTCAGGCTGGCAGAGGTATGCTGGATAAAGCAGTGAGCCAGGCCGACATGGTATTGATGAAGCTCCGGAATTTGTTGTTCAATTTCATCGGTTATAAGGTGAAACCCCCGACGTCTTGGTTTGAGCTGAATGGTCTTCTGGAACCACATAGTATTTGCCTCATTGTTATCATATTGCTGCAATCTTAGATGATTACTGTACTCATCTGGGAATTTTCAGTCTATTATTTACTCTTGATTTTCGTGACCTGACTCAATGAAGGTAGAGGCGGCTTCGCGTCATAATCTGTCATAAGTCGTAAAATTACAAAAATATAGCCTACCAAGCTGGTTGCGCTAAAATTGACAACATTCACAAATATCGGGGATCCATGGCTGGGATGATACTGACTCGGTCAATGGATTAAGAAATTACAATATCAGGAACTTCACCATGTTGAAAAACATCAACCCAACGCATACTCAGGCGTGGAAAGCACTGACTGCCCATTTTGAAGATGCACAGGATCTTCAGCTGAGCGAACTGTTTGCACAAGACAGCGAGCGTTTTGCCAAGTTCTCGGCAAACTTTGGCTCAGACATTCTGCTTGATTACTCTAAGAACTTAATCACCGAAGAAACGATGAGCAAGCTACTTGCTTTGGCAGAGCAGACTGAACTAAAAGCAGCGATTGCTGATCTGTTCAGCGGTGACAAAATCAACCAGACAGAAGGCCGTGCAGTCTTGCACTCAGCACTTCGTAACCGCAGCAACACGCCGGTAATGGTTGACGGTGAAGATGTGATGCCAAAAGTGAATGCAGTACTGGAGAAGATGAAAGGCTTCACTGCGCGCATCGTTGACGGCGACTGGAAAGGCTACACCGGAAAAGAGATCACCGATGTGGTCAATATCGGAATTGGCGGCTCGGACCTTGGCCCTTACATGGTGACTGAAGCTCTGGCACCATACAAAACCCGCCTGAACATGCACTTCGTCTCAAATGTTGACGGCACACATATTGCTGAAACACTAAAAGCACTTAACCCGGAAACAACCCTGTTCCTGATCGCCTCTAAGACGTTCACGACCCAGGAAACCATGACCAATGCACACTCTGCACGTGATTGGTTCCTGGCAACAGCCCAAGATCAGGCACACGTTGCCAAGCATTTTGCTGCGCTTTCTACCAATGCGCCATCAGTGGCTGACTTCGGTATCGATACTGACAACATGTTCGAGTTCTGGGACTGGGTCGGCGGTCGCTACTCTCTATGTTCTGCGATTGGCCTGTCTATCAGCCTGTCTATTGGCTTCGATAACTTTGTTGAGCTGCTTGACGGTGCCCACGCAATGGACAAGCATTTCGCAGAAGCCCCTCTGGAAGAAAACCTACCGGTTATCCTGGCGCTTATCGGCATTTGGTATAACAACTTCCACGGTGCAGAATCTGAAGCTATCTTGCCGTATGATCAGTACCTGCATCGTTTTGCTGCCTACTTCCAGCAAGGCAATATGGAATCCAATGGTAAGTGTGTAGACCGTGGCGGCAACCCGATTGACTACCAAACTGGCCCAATTATCTGGGGCGAACCAGGTACCAACGGTCAGCACGCGTTCTACCAGCTGATCCACCAGGGCACCAAGTTGATCCCATGTGACTTCATTGCCCCAGCTATCAGCCACAACCCACTCAGCGATCACCACCCTAAGTTGATGGCGAACTTTTTTGCGCAAACTGAAGCGCTGGCATTTGGTAAAACCAAAGACCAAGTGGAAGCGGAATTCGTTGCAGCAGGTAAAACGCTGGATGAAGTGAAAGAGCTGGTTCCGTTCAAAGTGTTCGACGGCAACCGTCCAACCAACTCAATCTTGGTTAAGCAGGTAACGCCTTCGGTACTGGGTTCGTTGATTGCACTGTACGAGCAGAAGATTTTCACTCAGGGTGTTATCTGGAATATCTTCAGTTTTGATCAGTGGGGCGTTGAGCTGGGCAAACAGCTAGCGAACAATATCTTGCCAGAGTTGAACAATGCTGATGCGATAGCCAGCCATGACAGCTCTACCAATGGCCTGATCAATGCATTTAAACAGTGGCGTAGCTAAGCCGCCGATTGCTTAATGATGTATAAAAAACGCCGCTATGCGGCGTTTTTTTCATTCTGAGGTATAAAACGCTCAGCAGAATCAAGAAAGCGCGACAACTTCGCTTGCTTGTGGACCTTTCTGACCATCTGTCACGATAAACTCAACACTTTGGCCTTCTTGAAGAGTGCGACGGCCTTGAGCCTGAATAGCACTAAAGTGAACGAATACATCTTTGCCATCAGCACCAGAAATAAAGCCAAAGCCTTTTTCATCGTTAAACCATTTTACGGTTCCAGTCAGTTTGTTCATGTTACGATCTTTCCTTTGAATGAGGGTAGTTCCTTGCCAAGCCGAGGGTAGCCAGCAAAATTTCACGCTGAAAAACAGGAACAATAAGTGTGTTGATGCTTATTCAGCATATCCAGTCTAGACCGAATATGTGGCAGGTGGTAGTTTTTTATCTGGGATTTGTGGCAACTTCACAGAAATTTCAAAGTGATAGTTAACTTAATGCAGGAAGGGAGGAATCGCCAGCCAGAGAGCTCTGGCTGGGGCGATTGACAGGTAATGTAGCGATGACTAGCCGTCAAAGCAGATCTCAATAAATGCCTTACCATACTCGGAATCGAACGGCATGATAATAATGGCACCGTCGCACTTATGGGTGATGGTATGGCCGCGACCGGAGACCACCGCGGGTGTGGCCATCTCAAAATCATAGCCTCTGTCTGCCAGGATGCGTTTAGCACCTCCGGTGACCATGTTGGTGATTTCACCAACCATATCAGTGACTTCTTCATTGATACCGTTTGGTTTTTCACCCAACATTCGGTGCATGATTTCCAGCGCCAGGGGCTCATCAAAGGTGATCGACATCGAGCCCTTGGTTTGGGGGCCAATCATGCCAATCAGGCCTGATACATCACCGCGAGCAACTTCATCTTTCTTTACTCGAGGTTTTTGTGGTGCTAGCTCCATCGACGCCATGGTCTTTAAAACATTCAGAAGTGAAGCTAGAAAAGGGTTTACGAATTCTGCGCGCATAATCTGATAATGACTGTATTAGTAAATTTAAGAGTTACTGCTTGCTGTTCTGACATTCATGACAAATGCCGTGGCTTTCCACAACATGATTCGAAATCTGGAAGCCGTGCTTTTCTGCCTTTTGGCGCAGTAGTTTAGCCAGTTCATCATCATGGCATTCTTCGACAGTACCACACTCGTCACAAATAAGCAGCTGAGAGCAGTGGTCGGCATGTCCGAGTACACAACAGGCGATATAGCTGTTGGTTGACTCGACCTTATGCACAAAACCTTGAGCTAATAGGAAATCAAGAGCTCGGTATACCGTCGGTGGCTTCGCTTGTGGTTCGGTTTCCCTGAGAAGATCCAGCAGCTCATAGGCGCTGATCGAGCTATGGTGCTCAATGATTATCTCAAGTACTTTCAGCCTTTGAGGTGTCAGCCTTACTCCTCGTTGCTCGCAAATCTGTTGTGCTTTCGTCAGCAGTTGCGTTTGATTTGCCATATAACCTCAAAAAACAGCGATAAGTCCAATAGTCTATCATAGCATTTGGCAAACGTACCTTAGTTCCCTTAATTCCAAAGAAATAGGTCAGAGAATTCGTGTGCCTGATCACGTCAATTAAACTGAAAATCGTGGCGAGGAGTAAATAGTGACAGGTCGTAGCATGCGGATGCTCCCTTTGAGCATGGATCTCTTGATTTTAAGTGAACCCTGTACACCTTTATTGAACAAGTTCAGGTAAAAGCAGAACAAGGCTAAAGGCTCTAATGAGCCATGGCTTTAAGTTATTGATTTCTCTATCACGTACAGCCTGTACAGCTTTTTGATTATTATGTTCCTAAAGCTTGATAAGCTGTACGCTCTTATTTTGACCTCGCGTTAACTCCTTTATTTTCATGCTGTTATATTAAATATAAAAAGAGCTATGATGTTACTTTTACTTTTTTGAAAAGCTTTTGGCCTATGGGGAGCATAATAAAGAATGGCTGGTTGAATTGATAACAGAGCAGGAGCCGCTACACTGGTGCGGATATCGTGAGTGATGGGTTTGAGCATCATAGGGCATAGCTGCAGGGATCAAAATGACAGAGCATTTTATTGGTAAGTATGAAGTGGAATATAAGTACCGGGTTGAAGCACATGAGGGGCTATTACAGCGCCTGCGATTGCTTGGGGCTTCAGAGTTTGTAGTCAATAACCGGGAGCAAGATACCTACTTCGATATGGCGGGGAGCACTCTGGCACAGCAGAATATCAGCATGAGTGTACGTAGCATGGAGCCTTCCGGGATTAAGTTATGGATTGTGAAAGGTCCGGGTGATGATCGCTGTGAAGCGGTGAAGGTGGAGTCTGTTGAGAAAACGCACAGTATGCTCCGGACATTGGGCTATCAGGTTGGATTCAAGATAGAAAAGACTCGCAGTATTTACTTCCTTGAGCAGTTCCATATCACCCTGGATGAGGTTAGTGAACTTGGGTATTTTGTTGAAATTGCGGTAATGACAGATGATCAAAAACAACTGGATGCATTGAGGGCTGGCTGCCTTGAGCTTGGCTGTAAGCTTGGATTAGGTAGTGCTGACATTGAACCTAGTTCTTACCGGCAGCTACTGGGCTATGCTTAACAAGCCGATTCAGGGAGTGTTTTTCTATATTGGTCGGTTCAGCAGCCTGCATAGGGGTGTACAGCTTTTTGCGGTAACCGAAGCAAAAAGATCCCTAGGTATTGGCTTGCACCTGGGCTCTATTGCTAATTCACTGATAGTTAAGTAAAAAATGACGTGTTCAGCTTTTTGGGTTGTTGGTGTTCAAAAGCTGTAACTGCTGTACATGAAGTGAAGGATTTATAAGTATTATTTATATATAACAGTGTTTTATGCTTGTTTTGTAATTTGCCTGCCATATTCTTTTTAGTCGAGTTTATTGGCCCGAAGGAGAGGCTGTGACATTGAGGAAACAGGGGCTGTCTTTGGTGTTTCATCTCCTAGTTCTGTTGGGCTGACGGCTGTTATGAGGTAGAATCCGCTCTCTTTAGTAAACAGCCGTTCAGAAATTCGGTTTCAAGCTTGGTAGCGTGCGCTGCTGAGGGAAGAGATCGGTTGCTCTATTTTGTTAATATTTGGCATCGCTAATCGTTGACATACCAGTAGCATTCAGAGACGGGGACATGGGTAAAATGAGGCTTTTTGATGTTAGATAGTGCTGTTGCCAACCGCGACGATTTACAACCAGAACCAACACTGAGTGCTGATTTTCCATCAGGCCGTTTTTCTGTTGCCCCCATGCTCGATTGGACAGATCGTCACTGCCGTTATTTTCACCGCCTGTTAAGTGAGAATGCGTTGTTGTACACCGAAATGGTGACTACAGGTGCGATTATTCACGGTAAGGCGGACTATCTGGCTTACAACGACGAAGAGCATCCGTTGGCGCTTCAGTTAGGTGGTTCAAATCCTGCTGACCTTGCCCATTGCGCCAAATTGGCCCAAGAGCGCGGCTATGATGAAATAAACCTGAATGTGGGTTGCCCATCGGATCGTGTTCAAAATGGCCGTTTCGGTGCCTGCCTGATGGGGGAAGCTGAGTTAGTGGCACAGTGTGTGGCAGCCATGCGCGAAGTGGTTGATATTCCGGTAACGGTGAAAACACGTATTGGTATTGATGAACAGGATTCCTACTCGTTCCTGACTGACTTTATTGGTACGGTCAGCGAGAAAGGCGGCTGTGATGATTTCACGATTCATGCGCGAAAAGCGTGGCTGAAGGGGTTGAGCCCAAAAGAGAACCGTGAAATCCCACCTCTGGATTACCCTCGCGTCTACCAGTTAAAACAAGATTTCCCGCACCTGACCATGGCGGTCAATGGTGGGGTAAAAACGCTGGCTGAAATTGAAGCGCACCTGGAACACCTTGATGGTGTGATGATTGGACGCGAAGCGTATCAGAACCCTTATATGATGGCCGAGCTTGATCAGCACCTGTTTGGCAGTGACAAGCCGGTGAAAAAACGTCGCGAGGTGGTTGAAGCGATGTACCCATATATTGAACGCCAGATGGCGAACGGCTCTTACCTAAACCACATCTCCCGCCATATGCTGGGCCTATTCCAGAACATGCCAGGTGCTCGCCAGTGGCGTCGTTATATTAGTGAGAATGCGCATAAGCCAGGAGCGGGTATCGAAGTGCTGCAGCAGGCTCTCGAAAAAATCCCTGCTCATCTAGATGTATAAGTAAGAGCTGTGTAAGTTATAGATGTATAATGAATGTGGTCTTTTTCACCATGATAAATGGTGAAAATAGCTAAATTTAAAAAGGCGTTGGCAGTTATCTGTCAGCGCCTTTTTGTTTATATGACTGAAAAATATAGCTTTAGTTATTTTTCTTTCAATTGGCCTAGTTTGTGCAATCGTTAATACAAGATCAAAACAAAAGGGTCATAAGATGATTGAATTATTATTTTTACTGTCATTTGCTGTGGTGCTGATATTCACCGGTGTGAGCTTGGTGGGAATGGCTTTCGCTGTATTGGCTGGGTTTGTGGTGATGGCACTGGCTGGCATGGTTGGGATAATGTTCAAGCTCCTGCCTTGGCTTATTCTGATTGCGGTGGTGGTTTGGTTGTATCGCGGAAAAAAGGCCGGGCGGCATCATCACCGTGATCGCTATCACCGCCGCTAATAACTTAAGCTAGATAAATGGCTTTGTATTATGGATTAGTGTCTAGCTTTTGTACTGAAAATAGTAGTGGTGATAAGGAAGTACAGTTTTTTTGTACAGCATCTGGTATAGTTTGGCCGATTATGAACATTCTAATAAGAGCGGAGACTCGGCATGAATAAATTGGCTATTTCTGCTGTGGCAGCTGCGGTTGCTTTTGCAGCAGCAGTTCCTGCGCAGGCAGCGATGCTTCTTGGCGTAAAAGCAGGTGCGGATGCATGGTTTGCAGATGCAAAAATTAACGACTCTCGTAGTGACAACGGTGACGATACCCACTTCTCGTATCATGTTGCCTTTGAGCACTTTATTCCACTAGTGCCGAATTTCCGTCTGCGCTATGCAGATGTTGATGCTGGTTCGGTATCATTTGGCCAGACTGATTACACGGCCTACTATGAGATCTTAGATAACGACGCGATTGCTTTTGATGTGGGTATTACGCTGTCTAAGTTCAATGCCGGTAAATTTGTAGGCGAGAGCTTTAGCGAATGGCAGCCAAACCTATACGGTAATGTTGAGGTTGGTATTCCGATGACGCCGGTATCTTTCTTTGGCGATCTGAATATGGGCAACTACGACAGTACGAACACGGTCGACGGCCAGGCGGGTGTGAAGTGGTCACTGCCTTTGATTGCTGCTGATCTGAACCTTCGTGCGGGCTACCGAGTGATGGATTATGAGTTTGATTTTATCAAGCAAACAGACGGCAATGTGAAGTTAGACGGTTGGTTTGCCGGTCTAGAACTCGACTTCTAAGCCTTTGTTCACAGAGCCAGATTGTAAAAGCCACGATTTATCGTGGCTTTTTTGTTGCCTGTTTCTGCTTTTCTGTACCATTTTTAATAATGATACAGCAGTCAGGAAGTGGGTAAATGACATTAACTGAACTACAGCAACTATATGCCAATAGCGATATTGTGGAAGCGGTTATCGAGCCTTCGATTCAGGCCAACGGCTGGATTGTTGAGTTTCGCCATCGCCGTGGTGGATTCGTGCCGTTGACTGACGGTGCCGGCAGTGAAAAGTGCTACCGTGACATTGATACTGCTACGGAACGGGCCTTTGAAGTGGGTTTTCATCAGGTGCGTATAGCCGATACTTTTTAGCTAGAAGCGTGACAATCCGGCTTAATACCCGATTAAGCCGCCTTTCTTTTGCCTTTCAACCTTACTAAAAGTTATAAAACATTCTTATCTATTCTTTCTTGTTATTTCCTTGAGTAGCTAATCTAACACTACGCAATGTATAGGGATCGTCGTGTCATGTTACTTAAGGAACTCTCGGCCATAGCCAGCCCACTCAATGATCAGCAAATAGGTCAACTGCAGCAGGCCGCTGCAGAATTATCGCCACAGCAAATGGCGTGGATCAGTGGTTATTTTTGGGGGCTAAGCCAAACTCAGCCAGCAGGCCAACAGCAACCTGCTCAACAACTTGCAGCGGCTGCCCAGCCAGCAGGCAAGCTAACCATTATTCATGCTTCTCAAACGGGAAATGCCAAAGGTGTCGCTGAAACACTGAAAGGTGAAGCAGAGGCTGCCGGTATTGCTGTCGAGCTATTTGCCGCCGGTGACTACAAAGGCAAAAATTTAGCGAAAGAAACCCATGTGGTTATTGTTGCCTCTACTCATGGTGAGGGTGAAGCGCCAGATGATGCTATTGAGTTGCATGAATTCTTACAATCGAAGAAAGCCCCGAAGCTGCCGAATTTAAAATATGCAGTTATTGGCCTCGGTGATTCTAGTTATGAGTTCTTCTGCCAGACAGCAAAAGATTTCGATAGCTATCTAAGCCGCCTGGGTGGTGAATCGATGCTGGAGCGTCTTGACTGTGATGTCGACTATGAAGCGCCAGCCGCTGAGTGGCGAGCCAAGGCCCTGGATAAGGTAAAAGAAACCTTATCAACCGGGGAAGCTGAAGTCGTTCAGCTGCCTGTTGCGAATGCCCAGCAAGCTGTTTCGCAATATTCAAAGCAAAACCCTTATCCGGCGACGCTGCTGACGAGCCAGAAGATCACCGGGCGCCGCTCTGGTAAAGATGTCCGTCATATAGAAATCGATCTTGAAGGCTCCGGGCTGACTTACCAGCCGGGGGATGCGCTTGGAGTCTGGTATGAAAATGATCCGGCTCTGGCAGAAGCCCTGGCGGTACGTGTTGGACTGGATGGTACTGAAAGTGTCGAAGTTGACGGGGAAGCCCTGACGCTGAAACAGGCTCTGATCAGCAAGTATGAAATTACTGCGGCGAATCCGCAGCTGGTGACGAAGTTTGCTGAGCTTTCTGGCAGTAAAAAGTTGGAAAAATTGGTCGCTGACAAAGACAAGCTACGCAGTTATGCCGGCCAAACTCAGGTTATTGATGTCCTTGCAGAAAAGAAAACCAAGCTCAGTGCTGATCAGCTGATAGGGTTGCTGCGCCGTTTGACACCGCGTCTGTATTCAATTGCTTCCAGTCAGGAAGAAGTCGGCGAGGAAGTCCACTTAACTGTTGGTGTGGTTGAGTTTGATAGTGGTGACGAAACCCGACAGGGTGGAGCCTCTAGTCACCTGTCGTATCGCCTGGAAGAAGGGGATAGCGTCAAGGTGTTTGTTGAGGGCAATAATCACTTCAAATTGCCAGCTGATGACAATACTCCGGTGATCATGGTTGGCCCGGGTACCGGTATTGCCCCATTCCGAGCTTTTGTCCAGGAACGGGATAACCGAGAAGCAGAAGGTAAGAACTGGCTATTCTTTGGCGACCGTACCTTTACCGAAGATTTCCTGTATCAGGTTGAGTGGCAGAAGTACCTGAAATCGGGAGCCGTGACTCAGTTGGACGTGGCCTTTAGCCGCGATCAGGTAGAAAAGGTGTATGTCCAGCATCGACTTCTTGAGCATGCTGCCCAGGTCTGGCAGTGGCTACAGGATGGCGCACATGTCTATGTCTGCGGTGATGCCAACCATATGGCCAAAGATGTGCACGAGGCCCTAATCACCATAGCTGAGCAACAAGGTCAACAAAGCCGTGAGCAGGCAGAGCAGTATCTCACCGAGCTGCGTAAGAACAAGCGTTATCAAAGGGATGTGTACTAATGAGCGATCAAAAATTATCAGATAACGAACGCCTGAAGCGGGAAAGCAACTTCTTGCGCGGCACCATCGAGGACGATTTGAAAGATCGCATCACCGGTGGGTTTACGGCAGATAACTTCCAGTTGATCCGCTTTCATGGTATGTACCAGCAAGATGACCGCGATATCCGCGCCGAACGTGCCAAGCAGAAACTGGAGCCGTTGCAAAATGTGATGCTGCGTGCCCGGATGCCGGGGGGGGTGATTACGCCGAAGCAGTGGCTGGCGATCGACAAGTTTGCCGAAGAGCACAGCCTGTATGGCAGTATCCGTTTAACGACGCGCCAGACGTTTCAGTTTCACGGTGTATTGAAGCCAAACATTAAGTTGATGCACCAGACGCTAAATAAGATTGGTATTGATTCTATCGCAACCGCGGGTGACGTAAACCGTAACGTATTATGTACCACCAACCCGGTTGAATCTGAACTGCACCAAGAAGCCTATGAATGGGCAAAGAAGATCAGTGAGCACCTGCTGCCGAAAACACGCGCCTATGCTGAAATTTGGCTCGATGGTGATAAAGTCGAAACCACTGATGAAGAGCCGATCCTCGGTAGTACTTATCTGCCGCGTAAGTTCAAGACGACAGTGGTGATCCCGCCGCAGAATGACGTTGATGTGCACGCTAATGACTTGAACTTTGTCGCGATTGCCGAACAAGGCAAGCTGATCGGCTTTAATGTACTGGTTGGCGGCGGTTTGGCGATGACCCACGGTGACAAGTCAACCTATCCGCGTCGTGCCGATGATTTTGGTTTTGTCCCATTGGATAAAACACTGGACGTTGCCGCTGCGGTCGTGACAACCCAGCGAGATTGGGGTAACCGCTCTAACCGTAAGAATGCTAAGACTAAGTACACCCTAGATCGCGTGGGTAGCGATGTATTTAAGGCTGAGGTCGAGAAACGTGCGGGGATCGCGTTTGCTGATAGCCGCCCATATGAGTTCACCGACCGTGGTGACCGTATTGGCTGGGTAGAAGGTATTGATGGTAAGCACCACCTGGCGCTGTTTATCGAAAATGGTCGTTTGCTGGATTATCCGGGTAAGCCGCTGAAAACGGGTGTGGCTGAAATTGCCAAAGTCCATAAGGGTGACTTCCGTATGACAGCCAACCAGAATTTGATTGTGGCTGGGGTGGCTGCGAAGGATAAGAGTAGGATCGAAAAGATCGCACGCGATCATGGTCTGATCGACGACGGTGTCAGTGAGCAGCGTAAAAATTCTATGGCGTGTGTTGCCTTTCCAACCTGTCCATTAGCCATGGCTGAAGCCGAGCGTTTCTTGCCTGAGTTTGTGACCGACGTTGAAGGCGTACTAGAGAAGCACGGTTTAGCCGAAGACGACAATATTATTCTGCGCGTTACGGGCTGTCCAAATGGTTGTGGCCGGGCAATGCTGGCAGAAATTGGCTTGGTCGGTAAGGCGCCGGGGCGCTATAACTTCCACCTTGGCGGTAACCGAAGTGGTACCCGGGTGCCAAAAATGTACCGGGAAAACATTACCGTCGCCCAGATCATGGAAGAGATTGATTCACTGGTGGGACGTTGGGCACAAGAGCGCGAAGACGGTGAAGCCTTTGGCGATTTCACGATACGTGCCGGGATCATTGAGCCGGTGTTAGTCTCAAAGAGGGATTTTTATGCCTAAGTTAGCGTTAGCAGAGCTGCTTCAGAAAAATAAAGTGGAGCAGATCCTGCAGCTAGCGGAAATTAATGCAGAATTGGAGACCCTGACAGCCCAGGAAAGAGTTCGTTGGGCGTTAGAGAATCTGGACGGTGAATTTGCGCTGGCATCAAGTTTTGGGATCCAATCAGCCGTTATGCTGCATCTGGTGACTCAGGAAAAACCTGATGTACCTGTGATCTTGACGGATACGGGCTATTTATTTCCGGAAACCTATCAGTTTATTGACCAGCTGACCGAACGCCTGTCGCTGAATCTGTATGTGTACCGATCAGAGGTGAGTACAGCCTGGCAGGAAGCTCGATTTGGTCAGTTATGGGAGCAAGGGGTTGATGGGATCAAGCAATACAACCGCCTGAACAAGGTGGAACCCATGCGCCGTGCATTGGATGAGCTCAATGTCGGCAGTTGGTTTTCGGGGTTGCGCCGGGAGCAATCTGATACCCGAGCGACGTTGCCGATACTGGCTATTCAAAATGGCTTGTTTAAATTTTTGCCATTGATCGACTGGAGCAACAAAGATATTCATCAGTATTTGACTCAGTATGACTTACCCTATCACCCGTTGTGGGAGCAAGGTTATTTATCTGTTGGTGATACCCATACGACCCGCAAATGGGAGCCAGGAATGAAAGAAGAGGAAACCCGCTTCTTTGGTCTTAAGCGAGAGTGTGGGCTGCATGAAGATGATGCGGAGTCCGATGGTTCGGGTATTTGATCTGACTGTTTTGGGCTAGGCAAGATCTCTGAAAATAAAAACCTTATCTGTTTTTGCCCAATAGGCAGCCAGATAAGGTTTTTTTATGAACATTGTGATCTTTACTTCAGCTTGCTGTTTTTGTTAAATATTTTACCTTACCCTGACAGGGGGAGGTGTCTTTCCCTATATCCTCGCGGCCGAAATGGGTTAGCTGGTAGGGCTCCACACTTTCCCTAAGGCATCCATGAGCCCGGCACTGGCTCCCTGATCACCAAGGAACTGCATTACAACGGGAATAAACTGGCTGACCATGCTGGCATCCATACCGAGTGCAGAGAACACCTGGTTAATCGTATCTATATTGGACATCATCCCGCTTAAACCTGGTGGAATAGCTGCGTTGAGGGCATCCCCTCCGGGGATCATTTTGCTTAATTCGCTCGCTTGATCGCCACTGAGCTGACTTGATGCCAGTGACAGCAGGGCACCAGCGCCTCCTGCGGCTTGCTCCGATGTGACGCCAAGTTGGCTACTGAGTATGTCTGTTAAGGGATTGGATGTAGTTGCTGCGGCTTGCTTGTCATCATCACCGCCGCCGAAAAGATCTGATAGGCTAAAAGCAAAGCTGGTGGTTGAGAACACTAAGCTGAAAAAAAGAGTAGCGAGTGCAAGTAAGTGACCGATTGTAGATGGTTTATATACCATGGCATCCTCCTATGATTAACGTTATAAGCGTAGTGGGGAATGCGGTGTAGCTACCAAATTAAATTAAAAAAATATGTTTTACTTAGATGGGCTGTATGCTGGGGTTCGGTGTTTGGTAGGATAAAAAAACGGTGCCAAGGCACCGTTTTAGATGTTCTGTGTAGCCAAAGGAGGCTTACAGGATGTCTAGTAGTTCAACTTCGAATACTAGTGCTGCGTATGGAGGGATAGCAGCACCTGCGCCGCGCTCGCCATAAGCAAGATCTTGAGGGATGTATAGCTTCCACTTAGAGCCAACAGGCATCATCTGTAGAGCTTCAACCCAACCAGCGATAACGCCAGTTACTGGGAATTCTGCAGGCTGACCGCGAGATACAGAGCTGTCGAATACAGTTCCGTCAGTTAGCTCGCCGTGGTAGTGAACACGTACTTGCTTGTCTGAAGTTGGGATTTCGCCGTTACCTTCAACAAGAACTTCGTACTGAAGACCAGATTCAGTCACTGTTACTTCAGAGCGTAGTGCGTTATCTTTTAGGAAAGCTTCACCGTCAGCTGCTGCCACTTTAGCTTGCTCTTGACGAGCCGCTTCTGCACGAGTGTGGATGTCACGTAGTGCATTGTTGATTTCGTCAACTTCGATTTCTGGCATTTCGCCAGTTAGTGAAGTTGCGATACCTTTAGCGATAGCAGCAACGTTCAGGCCTTCAAGACCGCTTTGTGCTAGTTGTTGGCCCATTTGTAGACCGATACCGTAGCTTGCTTTAGTTTCAACTGTATCTAGTTTAACGTCAGACATGATGTCATCTCTTAATGTAGAGTGAATTAAAGCAGGCAGGATAACAGTTTCGACCCCAAGGGGTAAACTTTTGTGACAAGATGTCGTTTGATAGCGTGAGTTGAGAGCGCCGGAGTGTTGAATATGGGACAGGCCAGACGCCGTTCAAATAAAAAAAGTGAGTTTAAACTTCCCCGTTTTTCCTTTAACAAGGATAGCTTGCATATCAATTATGATCTGTTGAAAGCCAAGCTGGAGCCTCTGAAGGCTAAATGGTTGGCCTTGCCATCCCTGCACCGCAGAGCGCTTGCAGTGTTGCTCCCTGTCGTTGGGCTATTGATGCTGTTACCGGCCAGTGAACAGCCGTTGACGGTAGCATCCGGAGAGCCTGAGCGACGCGAACTGGCGTTAAATCTTGATGATGGCCAGGGCACCCCTCCTCCGGTTGGACAGCGCGCCGAACCACTATCGCCTAAACGTCCTGCCACAACAACTGCCCAAGAACCTGCCTCCCCGGATCGTGAACAGCAGGTTGAAATATTGCCACCAGAAAAGCAATGGCAAAAATACCAGGTACAGCAGGGTGAAACGCTTGCCGCTATTTTCCGTGAACAGTCGTTACCTTTAACTGACCTCTATGCGGTTGCGGCTATTGAAGGCAAAGGCAAGCCGCTTAGCCGGATCAAAGCCGGCCAATGGCTGCGCTATAAGCAGACGGCAAAAGGCGGGCTGGATGCATTGCAGATTGAAAGTCGTAGCGGTGAGCCTGTGATGTTTTTCCGCCGCTCTGACGGTAGCTTCGTCCGAAGCCAATAATTGACAGAGAAAAGGCCGCTAAGCGGCCTTTTTTTCGATTGTTGCGTCGCCGTGGCCTGAGGGAGTCAAACGGCCCTTTCTTGGTAGAGGGAGCATCGGCAGTACGATCAGTATGATCCCCATGCTTGTCAATAGGTCCGGGGTTTCATCAAACCCAATGATGCCCAGCAGGGTGACAAAAATCAGTCCGGAGTACTCAATCAACCCAAGCTGACAGGTTTCGGCACGCCGGTAGGCGGCAACACCACAGCCATGGTACCCAAGGGTAAACAGTGCGCTGGCAGCAATGAGTAGTAATTCTATGGAGGTCATTGGCTGCCAGAATAGAGCTGCGAGAACTCCCGCAAGAGGCAATGAGAATACCCCGGTCCAGAACAGGGTGCTGATCACGGGTTGCTGCTCCGGCAGTTTTCTGACCAGGACGTTATACAATGCCAGGGTGAAAGCGCAGCCTAGTGCGGCCATCGCGGCCCAGTGGAACTGATCTGGCCTGAGCACCAACAAAACCCCACAAAAGCCAATGATGGTTGCCTGTACTTTCTGCCGTTCCGGCTTTTCTTTAAGTAGCCAGGCTGATAATGGCAGCATCAGAAGCGGGGCCGCGTAAAAAAGTGCATTGGCAGTCGCCAGGGGTAGCCAGGTCAGGGCGACCATGACAAACCCGCTACCGGCGAGCACCAGATGTGACCGGATCAAGGTAATACCGCGGTTGCCGATTGCCTGTTGCTGCGGTGTCAATTTTAGCCATAGCGGAAATAGCAGCAAGACACTGATCAGTTGGCGGATGAACATATACTGAAAGGCACTGACGCCACCATCGAGTAACTTCACCGCCACATCGGAAAATGATGAGGACAGGTTGCCCAGTAGCAGCAGTAACGCCCCGATGGCAAAGGGGGAAAGCTTACTCACACATGATGCCTTTACTCAACCTCATATCGACATGCGGAATACCATCCTCCAGGTACTCTGCGGAAATCGCTTCAAAGCCGTAGCGGCCATAATAGTGTTGTAGGTGAGACTGGGCACCGATATCGATGGTGTGATCTGGCCATAGGCGTTCGGCGTGTTCAAGCCCTAGCATGAGCAGTTCATGGCCGGCTCCTGTCCCCCGGGCATTGGCAGCGGTCAGCACGCGGCCGATACTGGTATTGGCATAGGTAGTGCCCGGAGGTAGCAGCCTCAGGTAGGCAACGATCTCGTCATTTTGGTACCCCAGCAAATGATGGGTACCTGCTTGGCGATCACAGTTATCCAGCTCGGGATAGGGGCAGTTCTGCTCGACCACAAAGACATCCACCCTGAGCTTGAGCAAGTCATAAAGCTGGTGGGTGGTGAGTTGTTCAAAAGGCAGGCATTGCCATTGCATCGTATTCTCCTTGATTGATACTGGATTGATAGCTGCAGGTTAATCTCAGTGCGCTCGTCTGGCATTAACGAATGTTAATTATTCCTCTTCAAGGCGCTTTTTGATCCGGCTGAGGCTAATTGGCGTGATCCCAAGGTAAGAGGCTATTTGATAATCAGCGATACGGCTCAGTAGCTCCGGAAAGCTGGCGGTGAATAGTTGGTAGCGCTCTTCCGGGCTGTGCATCAGCATGAAACGTTCTTTGTGTTCTTTATAGCTCAGCTGGCGCTCGATCAAACGGAGGTAGAGTGGATTGCCCTGCTCCCGCCACTGCTGGAGGAGGCTGATTGGCAGTGCCAGTAGTTTGCTGGCAGAGAGGGTTTCTAATAAAAAAGGCGACGGCAGATCGTTAATGAGGCTTTCAAAGCCAACCAGGACATCTTGATCCCAGTAGAATTCCTTGCTGAACTGTTTGCCATCCTCGGTGAGGTAGCAGGCATGGCAGAGCCCATCGAGCAGAAAGTAGCAATAAGCCGGTTTTTCCCCTTGGTTTAGCAGAACATGGCGGGTGGGTAACTCCATTGGCTCGGCAGCAGTGATTGCATCTTGAATCGTCTCCGGTGAGGCACCGAGCTGGCTGAGAAATGCTTGTAGGGCTTCGTTCATAACAGTCGTCATTGGTTTTAGGTCTATGTTGCCATCATAGCAAAAAAATACCGCGGGCTAAGCCGCGGTACCTTGGGGTTGACAGTGCATCAGAGGTTATTTTTGCAGGTCGATACGATAAACCGCAAAGCCAACCTTGTCCGTACCCACTTTGTCCATTGGGTACTGGCCTTTGTCTTTAATAAATTGTGCAGCCTTATCGCTTGGCGAGGTTTCAAACGTCACATTGAGCTTCTTGTCACTCTTCAGTGGCGTAAATTGCCAGTTATTATCGGCGCTTGGTGTGACCAGGCCTTGTTCTTTGCTGATCCGGCTGATGTAGTCGGCAATAACGGTACGGTTCTCATCAGGTGAAGCAAAGGCAACAAACTGCTCGCCGGTTCCGGCAAACTTACCGCTGTATGCACGGTAGTTGTTGGTGGCAATGATGAATGGCTGGGCAGGATCGACAGGCTTGCCGTTGAACGTCAGCTCTTTGATACGTGATGCCTTGTCATTGATCAGCTTACAGTCGCCGTCATAGCGGGCTGGCTGCGAAATATCGATGCTGTAGTTAACACCGTCGATAACATCGAAGTTATAGGTTCTAAAGCCGTCCCAGTTGATCAGCCCTTGCTGCTCGGTGCTGCTTAGGTCGATTTGGTTGAACTGGCCTGCAGAGCACTCCAGCCACTCTTTGACTTCTTTACCCGTTACTTTCATCGCAACCAGGGTGTTAGGGTACAGGTAGAGATCGGCAGCATTACGGAAAGTCAGCTGGCCGGATTCCACTTCGGTAAAGTTAGCTGGATCGTTACCACGGCCACCGGCTTTGAATGGGGCCGCTGCCGATAGAACAGGAATACCGTCCAGATCCGGATCGCCCTGAATGAAGCGCTCAACATAATCTTTCTGGGCCAGGCTCACGATCTGGACGGTCGGATCGTCCTGTACCAGAGCCAGGAAGCTGTACATCACATCGCTGGCTTTGCCGATAGGCTGGTTGACAAACTCTCGGGTGCCTTTGTGATCTGCGCTGACAGCGGCAACCAATTTTTCGTCGGCTTCGACAAGGGCTTCTTTTTTGTATTTGTCATAGATAGGGCGAGCTTCGGTTTGTGCGCCTGTGACAGCCCACTCATCACCGTCTTTTTCCAGCACCAAATCCATCACGCCGAGGTGATCACCCCAACGGCCCGGCATGACTGCGGCAACACCGTTGATGGTGCCTTTTTCAACATCAGTATTTGGTAGGTTGGCAAAGGCTTTTCCAGGAAAGACAGCATGTGAGTGACCAAAGGCAATCGCATCAATACCGTCCACCTCTGTGAGGTAGTAAACCGAGTTTTCTGCCATCACTTTATATGGGTCTGCAGAGACACCGGAGTGAGGGATTGCAACAATAACATCCGCCCCTTCTGCCTTCATTTGCGGAACAAATTTCTCAGCAGCTTGCTTGATATCTAACGCTTCAACTTTGCCTTCTAGGTTTTTCTTGTCCCAGATAAGGATCTGCGGTGGGACAAAACCGATATAACCTACTTTGATTTCGTGCTCTACACCGTCAGTATCTTTAAATGTGTGCGGCTTGATAATGTAAGGTGTGAACATGTTTTTGCCTGTCTTCAGGTCAATCACGTTCGAGTTGATATATGGGAAAGTTGCACCTTCAAGTGAGGTTTTCAGGAAGTCTAAACCATAGTTGAACTCGTGGTTACCTAAGTTACCCACATCATAATTCAGTTGGTTCATGGCTTTATAAACTGGGTGGATTTCGCCAGCTTTAATACCTTTAGCAGCCATGTAGTCTCCCATAGGACTACCCTGCAATAAATCACCGTTATCTACCAATACGCTATTGGTAACTTCTGCACGAGCTTCCTTTACAAGTGTGGCAGTACGTACCAAGCCGGTTTTTTTGGTCGGCTTGTCTTTGTAGTAATCGTAATCCATCACATTGGTATGGATATCGGTCGTTTCTAAAATACGTAACTTGATCGTTTCAGCCGTGGCAGGACCCGCCATTGTCAGCAGGCCGCCCAGTACTGCAATTGACAGTGGCTTGGCAGATAGTTTCATGATTTTCTCCAGGAAATAGAACAGAAAAAGCGTGCTTAAGGTATCAAAAAATATGTTGTTTTTACGTGAACTGGTTACCTTATTGTGTGCGGAATCTCGTTTTTTGCTCAAAAAGGCGGACAACATCGCATTATGCTTATGATTTCATCGAATTCGTGATCGGCCAGTAATACAAAAAAGGAATAACATAAACCTAATGGCCATGGGGCAAATATGAACCTAGGCTATATTTACCTGTAATTACTGCCTTTTTTAGACTGATTTATTAACGGGAACGTTTCTTGTTCTTCTATTTGCCTCGTATATACATCATCCAAACTTTTTGGAATAAAAAATGAAATTTTAGAATTTCAGGTAATATTCCAGCCCGACTATAGTGCTTTTAGTTATAGGAACAGAGGGCGCTGTAAATGGATTACTTGCCAATTTTTGCAGACATAAAACGTCGACCTTGCTTGGTTGTTGGGGGCGGTGAAGTCGCATGGCGTAAAACCCGCATGCTCTTGAAGGCGGGAGCCGATGTGCGAGTGATTGCCCGAGAGCTGAATCATGATTTTCAGCAAGCCTTACAGGCTGGCAGCATTATTCATCAGGCTGAAGAGTTTGTACCGTCAGATCTAGATGGCATTTTCTTGGCTATTGCCGCGACCGATCGCAAAGCGGTGAATGCTTTGGTGTACCAGTCGGCTAACCAACGCCAGGTGATGGTGAATGTCGTTGATGATACTCAGCGCTGCAGTTTTATTGTTCCTTCTATTGTTGATCGCTCGCCGATCATCGTCGCCATTTCTTCTTCTGGCAAGGCACCCGTCCTTGCCCGGTTAATTCGTGAAAAGTTAGAAGCACTGTTACCTCAGCACCTAGGCCGGATGGCAGACATTGCCGGGCGCTTTCGTGCACGGTTGACCCAAAGCGTATCTTCACTGTCGGCGCGTCGGCATTTTTGGGAGCAGGCGTTTGATGGACGTTTTTCCGAACTTGTCGCTTCAGGTCAGGAAAAAGAAGCCGAGCAGGAGTTGACTTCCCTAGCGCAGCAAACGCAGCAGCAAGTACAACCTCACGGGCAAGTGGCCTTGATTGGTGCAGGGCCTGGTGATGCTGGCCTGCTTACGCTACGTGCTTTGCAGTTAATGCAACAGGCTGATGTCGTGCTATATGACTACTTGGTTTCAGATGAGGTGATGGAGTTAGTTCGCCGCGATGCCGAGTTGGTTTGCGTGGGTAAGAAAGCCGGTTTCCATAGTGTGCCGCAGGAAGACACCAATCAACTTATTGTTCATTATGCCAAGCAGGGCAAGCGTGTCGTTCGCCTCAAAGGTGGTGACCCGTTTGTTTTTGGCCGCGGCGGCGAAGAGCTGGAAGTACTGTTTGATGCCGATATCCCTTTTCAGGTTGTGCCGGGTATTACGGCAGCGGCGGGAGCGACGGCCTATGCCGGAATTCCATTAACCCACCGTGATTATGCTCAAACAGCGATGTTCATTACCGGGCACCTAAAGCCGGATGGCGATCAGCTGGATTGGTCAACCCTTGCCCGTGGCAAGCAAACCTTGGTGATTTATATGGGGCTGATGAAATCCAGCCACATCCAGCAGCAGTTACTGACCCACGGCCGTGAGGCAGAGACGCCTATTGCCATCATTGAACGTGGTACGCAGAAATCGCAAAAAGTATTGAAAGGTCAGCTCAGTGAGCTGGCAGAGTTAGCTCAACACGCCGCTTCTCCCTCATTGATTGTCGTCGGGGAAGTGGTGAATTTATCAGAAAAACTACATTGGTTCGGAAAGCAGGAACAGCAATCGCAGCAGTCTGATGTTGTGAAGTTGGCATAGTATGGAGAGAGTGATGGACCCTAAACGTTTAACCCACCTCAAGCAGTTAGAAGCGGAGAGTATTCATATTATCCGCGAAGTGGCTGCTGAGTTCGATAACCCCGTGATGATGTATTCCATCGGGAAAGACTCATCGGTTATGTTGCACCTTGCACGCAAGGCGTTCTATCCGGGCAAAATCCCATTCCCTCTGCTACATGTGGATACCGACTGGAAATTCCGTGAAATGATCGAATTTCGCGATCGCACCGCTGAAAAGTACGGCTTTGATTTGCTGGTACACAAAAATCCAGAAGGCATGGCAATGGGGATTAGCCCCTTCAAGCATGGCTCGTCAAAGCATACCGATATCATGAAAACCCAGGGCCTGAAGCAAGCACTGAACAAATACGGTTTTGATGCTGCATTTGGCGGTGCGCGTCGTGATGAAGAAAAATCACGAGCCAAAGAGCGTGTTTATTCCTTCCGTGACAAGAACCATACCTGGGATCCGAAAAACCAGCGTCCTGAACTTTGGAAAACCTACAACGGTCAGATCAACAAAGGTGAGAGTATCCGGGTCTTCCCGTTGTCGAATTGGACTGAGCTTGATATCTGGCAGTACATCTACCTAGAAGGCATTGAGATTGTCCCGTTGTACCTGTCTGAAGTGCGTCCTGTTGTCGATCGTGATGGCATGTTGATCATGGTGGATGATGAGCGTATGGAACTACAGCCTGGTGAGAAAATTGAGCACAAGAGCGTACGTTTCCGCACCCTTGGTTGCTACCCACTGACGGGAGCCATTGAATCAGAGGCCAAAACGCTACCGGGTATCATTGAAGAAATGCTGGTGGCAACATCCAGTGAGCGCCAGGGCCGGGCTATTGACCACGATCAGTCAGGATCGATGGAATTGAAAAAGCGTCAAGGTTACTTCTAAGGAAAGATATATGAACAGTCTTATTGAACAACAAGTGGCTGAGCTAGGCATAGAAGCTTACCTTGACCAACACCATAATAAATCGTTGCTTCGGTTTTTAACCTGTGGCTCTGTTGATGATGGAAAAAGTACGCTGATTGGTCGTCTGCTCCATGATTCTCACCAGATCTATGAAGATCAGTTGGCCGCCATCCATACCGATAGCCAGAAAGTCGGTACGACCGGAGACAGACCAGATCTAGCGTTATTGGTTGATGGCCTTCAGGCCGAGCGTGAGCAGGGCATCACCATTGATGTTGCTTACCGTTATTTCTCAACCAAAAAACGTAAATTCATTATTGCTGATACCCCCGGGCATGAGCAGTACACCCGGAATATGGCAACGGGCGCATCGACTTGTGATGTTGCCGTGATCTTAATTGATGCCCGTAAAGGGGTGCTGGATCAAACTCGCCGTCACTCCTACATTGCCAGCCTACTGGGTATTCGTCATTTTGTTGTGGCAATTAACAAGATGGACTTGGTTGGCTATGAACAAGAACGCTTCGAAGCGATTCGTGATGAGTACTTGGCGTTTGCCGAGAAGCTTAATGCTGAACTTGATATTAAGTTGGTGCCGCTTTCGGCACTTGATGGCGACAACGTTGTTAGCCTGAGTGATAAAACACCTTGGTATGATGGCGACTCACTATTAACGCTTCTAGAAGATGTTGATTTTGGTCAGGAACGCGAATCAGGTGATTTTCGTTTCCCGGTGCAGTATGTGAACCGCCCTAATTTAGATTTCCGGGGGTTTGCCGGAACGATTGCCTCAGGCGTCATAAAGGCGGGCGATAGAATTAAAGCGTTACCGTCAGGTAAAACTTCTACTATTGATCGTATCGTGACTTTTGATGGTGATTTGCCAGAAGCACATCCTGGTCAGGCGGTAACACTAACCCTGGCGGATGAGATCGACATTAGCCGTGGTGACACCATCGTTGCCGCTGATGATGACGTTCCACTGAGCAATCAGTTACTAGCTGACATTGTATGGATGGCAGAAGCACCACTGGAAGTCGGCCGTCAGTACGATATTAAAGTTGCTGGCAAGAAAACGATAGGTTCAGTACAAGCAATACGTCATCAGGTAGACATCAATAACCTGGATACTTTCGCTGTTGAGGCATTACCGCTAAATGGTATTGGACTGTGTGAAGTCACGTTGAATGAAGCGATTGCCGTTGATGCTTACCAAAATAGTGCTGATACCGGTGGGTTCATTATTATCGATCGCTTAACCAACGTAACGGTTGGGGCGGGTATGGTTCGTGAGGCCTTGGCAGGTACTGACAAAGCGCAAGACAATTCGTTTAGCGAGTTTGAAGTCGAGCTGAATGCACTGATCCGTAAGCACTTCCCGCATTGGGATGCGAAAGATATCAGTAAACTACTGGGATAATGGCATGAGTTGGGAACAAGGAATGGTTCTTGCCATGTTAATGGTGATAGTAACCTGTCTGCTGACAACACGGATCAAACCGGCTTATTTATTTGCCGGGGCGGCCTTTGTCGGCTTTCAGGTTGGAATGATTGATCTGCCAACGTTGGCGGGCAATTTTACTAATTCATCACTGTTGACCTTGGTGCTGCTGATCCTTGTTTCCATTGCCTTGGAGAAAACACGCCTGATCAGCTGGGTCGGGCGTCAAATTTCCCAAGGTGGCCAGTCTACCGTAGTAGCCAAGTTAGGGTTATCGACGGCGTTTCTGTCATCGTTTACCAATAACACCGCAGTCGTCGTGTCGTTGATCGGTGCAATTAAACGTAATCAGCGCCATGCACCATCAAGATTACTGATTCCACTGTCTTATGCCGCCATTTTAGGCGGAACCCTGACGCTGATTGGGACTTCCACCAATTTGATCATCAACAGTTTTGTTGAAGGCGCAGGGTTACCCAGTTTAGGTTTTTTTGCTCCAACAACCATAGGGTTGGCGGTGTTGGTTATAGGGCTGATTATTTTGGTCCCGTTAAGCTACCTATTGCCTGTTTATGATGATCATAGTCAGGATGATTTGCCTTACTTCCTTGAAGCCAGAATTGAAGGTGGTTCGCCGCTTGCAGGTAAAACCGTTACCGACAATGGCCTAAGGGCACTGCGGCGTTTGTTTCTGGCCGAGGTGATCCGCAATGGCAAAACAATAGCGCCGGTATGCCCAGATACTCGGCTAATGGCAGGTGATACTTTATTGTTTTGCGGTGATATTGAAAGTGTTACCACCTTACAGGAAATAAATGGCTTACATTTATTTGGCCAGCACCACCTCAATGGCCAGTCAATGTTGGAAGTGATCGTCAGTCACTCAGCCGGAATTCGAGGAAAAACGCTGAAGAGTGTTCGCTTTAGGGAGCGTTTTGATGCCGTTGTTGTTGCTATCCGCCGAGGACATGAACGTTTGGCTGGTGGGCTTGGCAACATCGAACTTCATGCTGGTGATACCTTAGTGGTGGTACCCGGTAAAACATTCAATGAAAAAAAGCAGCAGTTAAACCGTGAATTTGTTTTGGTTAACGGCTTGGACTCCAGTGCGAGGCTTGATAGCACCAAAAGTTTAACTGTACTGGTTGGCTTCATGGCGGTAATTGCATCAGCCTTACTGGATTTTTTTCCTATTATCAATGGGCTGGCAGCTTACCTATTGGTGCTGGTGGTAACAGGTATCATCTCTTTTGCTGAAATAAGGCGGCGGTTCCCGATTGATATCGTAGTGATTGTTGGTTCTGCCTTATCGCTAGCCCAATTGATGCTTTCCAGCGGCCTGTCCGAGCGTATGGGCAATATGCTCATGACATCATTTGATAGTTGGGGAATATATGGCGCCTTGATAGCGGTATACCTGTTGACTTTAGTGTTAACTGAATTGATAACGAATAATGCCGCGGCTGCTTTGTCGTTTCCCATCGCTTACAGTTTGGCTGTGAGCTATGGCGCTGACCCTATGCCGTTCATTATGGCTATTTTGTTTGGGGCCAGTGCCAGCTTTATCTCTCCTTATGGTTACCAGACTAACTTATTGGTATATAGCGTTGGGAACTACAAACTAAGAGACTATCTGAGAATCGGTTTACCGATATCTATTGTGTATTCAGTGGTTGTTCTTTCATTGATCCCTCAACTATTTCCTTTTTAAACCTACTTTTAAAATTGAACGTCACGAAACGGAGTTTATTATGACAGCCACCGTTCAGTCTCATGATAATGAGAATGTTGTATGGCATAGCCATCAAACAGATAAGGCTTTTCGCGCCCAGCAGAAAAAACAAAAACCTTGTGTCATGTGGTTTACCGGTTTGAGTGGCGCTGGGAAGTCAACAGTAGCAGGCGCACTGGAATCTCGTCTTGCAGAGCTGGGGCACCATACTTATTTGCTGGATGGGGATAATGTCAGGCATGGGTTATGCCGAGATCTCGGATTTTCAGCTGAAGATCGTCGTGAGAATATTCGGCGAATTGGTGAAGTGGCCAAGCTAATGGCAGACGCCGGCTTAATTGTGCTGAGTGCATTCATTTCCCCCCACCGTCAGGAACGTCAGCTGGTTCGTGACTTATTGCCGGAAGGTGAATTTCTTGAAGTCTTTGTCGATACACCATTAGCTGAATGTGAGAAGCGTGATCCGAAAGGCTTGTATAAGAAAGCACGAGCAGGTGAAATTAAGCAGTTCACAGGGATTGATTCTGAATATCAGGCGCCAGATTCTCCAGAAATCCATTTGCAAGCTGGAGAGGCATCGATAGCAGAGTTGGTTGAGCTGTGTTTGGAGTCGTTGAAAGAACGTCAGATTATCTGCGAATAAAAGGAGCCGCGGGTGAGTACTCTACTCGAATCGATTTATGGTATAGCGCTAGAAGCCGGGGTGGCTATCATGGAGCGTTATCACGGCAATGTTCAAGTTTCTGAAAAGGCTGACAGTAGCCCGGTAACGGAAGCAGATCTCGCTGCTAATGCTATTATTGTTGAGCAGTTAAAAGCTTTAACACCAGATATTCCTATCCTATCTGAAGAGTCTGCCCATACTCCTTGGCCAGAGCGACAGCATTGGTCTTCATTCTGGCTGGTGGATCCTCTTGACGGAACCAAAGAGTTTTTGCGTAAGAATGGTGAGTTCACCGTTAATATTGCCTTGATAAAGAATGGAAAGCCGACCTTGGCTGTGGTCCATGCTCCAGCATTGGATAAAACATGGTTAGGTGATAATGAAAAAGCCTGGCTACAAACGAAAGCAGGCCGGGATCAAATCAAGATCAGGCCGGCAACTGTTCCTACGGTGGTAGGTAGCCGTTCACACCCTAGCCCAGATATGGCGAAATACCTAGAAGAGCTTGGCGAGCATAAGATGACAGAAGTCGGTTCATCGTTAAAGTTCTGCTTGGTGGCCGAAGGGCGAGCTCAATACTATCCACGTCTAGGTCCAACAATGATGTGGGATACAGCTGCAGGACAATGTATTGCGGAAAGTGCAGGAGCAACAGTTAAACAGCTTAATGGTGAAGAGCTGAGTTATCACAGGGAAGAGTTACTTAACCCTCACTTCATTGTCGCTGTTTAATCATCTTTATTGCGACAAGACCAAGGCGGCCTAAGGCTGCCTTTTTTACGAATTCTCTCAAATAAGATCACTTCTTTTTATTTTTGACTACGCTTAATCTACTGCAATGAGTTTAGAGTCTTTGTTTTGTGGTTTTGAATTGATGTATTTATTGTCATTTATGTGGGTTTTGGATTGAATCATCATCGATCAGTAAAAAAGATCAAAATATCGGTTGTCATATCTCCTTGCCCCCCTATAATGCCGCCTCACCAACAAGGCAGCTAGGCACTTAGTAAGCTATTTGCAAGCTGTGTATAACTTGTAGGTAAATAGGTTGGTAAAGAAAATCATTGAAATTAAGTGCTTGACACTGACTTTTAATTGCTTAGAATGGCCAACTTCTTCAGCGAGTTAGACGAAATCGTTAAAAATAACATTTTGCATCGTTGAGGCCAGTCAGAGAGTGGTTTTGATTAAATCAAAAATACTTCTTGACTTAAAAATAGAGGCGCGTAACATACGCAGCCCTGACCAACACAAGATGTTGAGTCAACGCTCTTTAACAATTTGACCATGCAATCTGTGTGGGCACTCGTAAAATGATTAGTCAAAAGATTTATCAATGAACTGAGTGACCAATACAAATACTTTTTCTCTTTATAGAGAGGGGTTATTTGGCACAGTCAATTCGAGCTTCTAGGAACTAGCTTCTAGTCACTAGGAACTCAATCAGTATTCATTGAGCCGTTCCGAAAGGAACAACAAAACTTTAATTGAAGAGTTTGATCATGGCTCAGATTGAACGCTGGCGGCAGGCCTAACACATGCAAGTCGAGCGGCAGCGACTTAACTGAACCTTCGGGGGACGTTAAGGGCGGCGAGCGGCGGACGGGTGAGTAATGCCTGGGAATATGCCTTAGTGTGGGGGATAACTATTGGAAACGATAGCTAATACCGCATAATGCCTACGGGCCAAAGAGGGGGACCTTCGGGCCTCTCGCGCTAAGATTAGCCCAGGTGGGATTAGCTTGTTGGTGGGGTAACGGCTCACCAAGGCAACGATCCCTAGCTGGTCTGAGAGGATGATCAGCCACACTGGAACTGAGACACGGTCCAGACTCCTACGGGAGGCAGCAGTGGGGAATATTGCACAATGGGGGAAACCCTGATGCAGCCATGCCGCGTGTATGAAGAAGGCCTTCGGGTTGTAAAGTACTTTCAGTCGTGAGGAAGGGTGTGTAGTTAATAGCTGCATGCCTTGACGTTAGCGACAGAAGAAGCACCGGCTAACTCCGTGCCAGCAGCCGCGGTAATACGGAGGGTGCGAGCGTTAATCGGAATTACTGGGCGTAAAGCGCATGCAGGCGGTCTGTTAAGCAAGATGTGAAAGCCCGGGGCTCAACCTCGGAACAGCATTTTGAACTGGCAGACTAGAGTCTTGTAGAGGGGGGTAGAATTTCAGGTGTAGCGGTGAAATGCGTAGAGATCTGAAGGAATACCGGTGGCGAAGGCGGCCCCCTGGACAAAGACTGACGCTCAGATGCGAAAGCGTGGGGAGCAAACAGGATTAGATACCCTGGTAGTCCACGCCGTAAACGATGTCTACTTGGAGGTTGTGGCCTTGAGCCGTGGCTTTCGGAGCTAACGCGTTAAGTAGACCGCCTGGGGAGTACGGTCGCAAGATTAAAACTCAAATGAATTGACGGGGGCCCGCACAAGCGGTGGAGCATGTGGTTTAATTCGATGCAACGCGAAGAACCTTACCTACTCTTGACATCCAGAGAAGTTACCAGAGATGGTTTCGTGCCTTCGGGAACTCTGAGACAGGTGCTGCATGGCTGTCGTCAGCTCGTGTTGTGAAATGTTGGGTTAAGTCCCGCAACGAGCGCAACCCCTATCCTTGTTTGCCAGCGCGTAATGGCGGGAACTCCAGGGAGACTGCCGGTGATAAACCGGAGGAAGGTGGGGACGACGTCAAGTCATCATGGCCCTTACGAGTAGGGCTACACACGTGCTACAATGGCGTATACAGAGGGCTGCCAACCAGCGATGGTGAGCGAATCCCACAAAGTACGTCGTAGTCCGGATTGGAGTCTGCAACTCGACTCCATGAAGTCGGAATCGCTAGTAATCGTAGATCAGAATGCTACGGTGAATACGTTCCCGGGCCTTGTACACACCGCCCGTCACACCATGGGAGTGGGCTGCACCAGAAGTAGATAGCTTAACCTTCGGGAGGGCGTTTACCACGGTGTGGTTCATGACTGGGGTGAAGTCGTAACAAGGTAGCCCTAGGGGAACCTGGGGCTGGATCACCTCCTTACCTAAAGACTTGCTGTTTTATGCAGTGTCCACACAGATTGCTTGGTTAAAATGTGAAAGAACAGCGAAAGCGCTAATGAATGACTCCGGTTATTGATTAACGCTTTTTGCGTTATGCTCTTTAACAATCTGGAAAGCTGACTAGTAAATTCAATTTTTACAATTGAATTAAAATGTTTCATCGAGAGATGAAACGAGTTCTCAAGCAAACACATTCAAGTGTCTTGTGTAGAGTCCGGCGAAAAACCAATTGTGTCCTTATCAGGCACACAAACCTTGGTTGTTGACCATACGAAACCTCTTGGGGTTGTATGGTTAAGTGACTAAGCGTACACGGTGGATGCCTTGGCAGTCAGAGGCGATGAAGGACGTATTAACTTGCGATAAGCCCAGTTTAGGCAGTAAAAGCCACCTGAGACTGGGATTTCCGAATGGGGAAACCCACTGGCATAAGCCAGTATCGCTACGTGAATACATAGCGTAGCGAGGCGAACCGGGGGAACTGAAACATCTAAGTACCCCGAGGAACAGAAATCAACCGAGATTCCGGCAGTAGCGGCGAGCGAAACCGGATTAGCCCTTAAGCTAGTTGAGCGTTAGGCGAATGTGCTGGAAAGCACAGCAGTAAAGGGTGATAGCCCCGTAGCCGACAGCGCGCTCTTAGTGAAATCGAGTAGGACGGGACACGTGATATCCTGTCTGAACATGGGGGGACCATCCTCCAAGGCTAAATACTCCTGACTGACCGATAGTGAACCAGTACCGTGAGGGAAAGGCGAAAAGAACCCCTGTGAGGGGAGTGAAATAGAACCTGAAACCGTGTACGTACAAGCAGTAGGAGCACCTTCGTGGTGTGACTGCGTACCTTTTGTATAATGGGTCAGCGACTTAATTTTAGTAGCAAGGTTAACCGTATAGGGGAGCCGTAGGGAAACCGAGTCTTAACTGGGCGTACAGTTGCTAGGATTAGACCCGAAACCAGGTGATCTAGCCATGGGCAGGTTGAAGGTGAGGTAACACTTACTGGAGGACCGAACCGACTAATGTTGAAAAATTAGCGGATGACTTGTGGCTAGGGGTGAAAGGCCAATCAAACCTGGAGATAGCTGGTTCTCCCCGAAAGCTATTTAGGTAGCGCCTCGGACGAATACTACTGGGGGTAGAGCACTGTTAAGGCTAGGGGGTCATCCCGACTTACCAACCCTTTGCAAACTCCGAATACCAGTAAGTACTATCCGGGAGACACACGGCGGGTGCTAACGTCCGTCGTGGAGAGGGAAACAACCCAGACCGCCAGCTAAGGTCCCAAAGTTATAGCTAAGTGGGAAACGATGTGGGAAGGCTCAGACAGCCAGGATGTTGGCTTAGAAGCAGCCATCATTTAAAGAAAGCGTAATAGCTCACTGGTCGAGTCGGCCTGCGCGGAAGATTTAACGGGGCTAAGCTATACACCGAAGCTGCGGCAATGCAGTTTACTGCATTGGGTAGGGGAGCGTTCTGTAAGCCGTTGAAGGTGAATCGTAAGGTTTGCTGGAGGTATCAGAAGTGCGAATGCTGACATGAGTAACGATAAAGGGAGTGAAAAACTCCCTCGCCGGAAGATCAAGGGTTCCTGTCCAACGTTAATCGGGGCAGGGTAAGTCGACCCCTAAGGCGAGGCCGAAAGGCGTAGTCGATGGGAAACAGGTTAATATTCCTGTACTGCTTATAACTGCGATGGGGGGACGGAGAAGGCTAGGTGGGCCAGGCGACGGTTGTCCTGGTTCAAGGGTGTAGGCTGATGGTTTAGGTAAATCCGGACCATCTTAAGGCTGAGACCCGATGTCGAGTCACTACGGTGATGAAGTCATTGATGCCATGCTTCCGGGAAAAGCCTCTAAGCGATAGGTTGTAAGCAATCGTACCCCAAACCGACACAGGTGATCAGGTAGAGAATACCAAGGCGCTTGAGAGAACTCGGGTGAAGGAACTAGGCAAAATGGTACCGTAACTTCGGGAGAAGGTACGCTCCTGGCGGTGAAGTCCCTTGCGGATGGAGCTACTGGGAGTCGCAGATACCAGGTGGCTGCAACTGTTTATTAAAAACACAGCACTGTGCAAAATCGAAAGATGACGTATACGGTGTGACGCCTGCCCGGTGCCGGAAGGTTAATTGATGGGGTTAGACTTCGGTCGAAGCTCTTGATCGAAGCCCCGGTAAACGGCGGCCGTAACTATAACGGTCCTAAGGTAGCGAAATTCCTTGTCGGGTAAGTTCCGACCTGCACGAATGGCGTAATGATGGCCACGCTGTCTCCACCCGAGACTCAGTGAAATTGAAATCGCAGTGAAGATGCTGTGTACCCGCGGCTAGACGGAAAGACCCCGTGAACCTTTACTACAGCTTGGCACTGAACATTGACCCTACATGTGTAGGATAGGTGGGAGGCTTTGAAACCATGTCGCTAGATATGGTGGAGCCGTCCTTGAAATACCACCCTTGTAGTGTTGATGTTCTAACGTCGCCCCCTTATCGGGGGTGCGGACAGTGCCTGGTGGGTAGTTTGACTGGGGCGGTCTCCTCCCAAAGAGTAACGGAGGAGCACGAAGGTGGGCTAATCACGGTCGGACATCGTGAGGTTAGTGCAATGGCATAAGCCCGCTTGACTGCGAGAATGACAATTCGAGCAGGTGCGAAAGCAGGTCATAGTGATCCGGTGGTTCTGAATGGAAGGGCCATCGCTCAACGGATAAAAGGTACTCCGGGGATAACAGGCTGATACCGCCCAAGAGTTCATATCGACGGCGGTGTTTGGCACCTCGATGTCGGCTCATCACATCCTGGGGCTGAAGTCGGTCCCAAGGGTATGGCTGTTCGCCATTTAAAGTGGTACGCGAGCTGGGTTTAGAACGTCGTGAGACAGTTCGGTCCCTATCTGCCGTGGGCGTTGGATGATTGAAGGGGGCTGCTCCTAGTACGAGAGGACCGGAGTGGACGAACCTCTGGTGTTCGGGTTGTCACGCCAGTGGCATTGCCCGGTAGCTAAGTTCGGAATCGATAAGCGCTGAAAGCATCTAAGCGCGAAGCGAGCCCTGAGATGAGTCATCCCTGATACTTTAAGTATCCTAAAGGGTTGTTGGAGACTACGACGTAGATAGGCAGGGTGTGTAAGTGCTGCGAGGCATTGAGCTAACCTGTACTAATTGCCCGTGAGGCTTAACCATACAACACCCAAGGGGTTTTTCACTGAAATCGTTCCCGGAATGCCGGACCAAGACGATTATCAGTATTGCCTACATCCATGTAGGTATGGACTCCACGAAGCACTTGAATGGTGCTGAGAACAACTAGTTAACTTTCCCAGATTGCTATTTATCGCCTTTGGGCGGTGAATAAAACAGAATTTGCTTGGCGACCATAGCATTATGGACCCACCTGATCCCATGCCGAACTCAGTAGTGAAACGTAATAGCGCCGATGGTAGTGTGGGGTCTCCCCATGTGAGAGTAGGACATCGCCAGGCTTTAATTTTGACTGACCTCGTCAGAGGTGAGTCACCATAAGATTTTAAGTGAAAACTTAGAATATTATGTTGACTTTCAAAGTGGAAAGCGTATTATACGCCTCCTGCTTCAGCGTTAAACGCTTGAAAGCAAAGCTCTTTAACAATTTGACCATGCAATCTGTGTGGGCACTCGTGAAAAAGTTAAGTCGAAAGATTTATCAATGAACTGAGTGACCAAAACGATAGAAATATCGGCACAGTCAATTCGAGCTTCTAGGAACTAGCTTCTAGTCACTAGGAACTCAATCAGTATTCATTGAGCCGTTTCGAAAGAAACAACAAAACTTTAATTGAAGAGTTTAATCATGGCTCAGATTGAACGCTGGCGGCAGGCCTAACACATGCAAGTCGAGCGGCAGCGACAACATTGACCCTTCGGGGGATCTGTTGGGCGGCGAGCGGCGGACGGGTGAGTAATGCCTGGGAATATGCCTTAGTGTGGGGGATAACTATTGGAAACGATAGCTAATACCGCATAATGCCTACGGGCCAAAGAGGGGGACCTTCGGGCCTCTCGCGCTAAGATT